>JAVBMZ010000126.1:0-26816 GCA_031551935.1 Bacteroidales bacterium | reverse complement strand
CTCGAAGATGATTCGATACAATAAAATCATGCTTTAATATTTTGATATAGTATTTCCAACATTGAATAAATAAAAATAGACCATGGAAAAAATTGTTCCCATATTTGTCATTATCCTGTTGATAAGTTTGCCATCAGGCGCATTTGGACAAAAAGATGCTGACGAGGATCCCATCCTGAAAATATTCGATAAATACGAAGAAAAAGACGGAGTGGAATCTATTACTATTTCGCCAGCCTTATTGGGGCTGATGCAAAACGGTAAAACCAGCGATAAGAAAACTCAGGATTTAATTGCTAAAATATCAGGACTACGCATTTTAATGCTTACTGATAAAGAGGATGGTAAAGGAAAAGCGAACCGGGAGGCGCTCATTTCCGAATTACAATCGGCTATTACCAAGAAAGATTTTGAGGAAATCATGAAGGTGAAAAGTTCTGGGGAAAAAATAGAGCTATATGTGCGAAAAGATCCGGATTGCAAAAATTGTAAGGGTGCGCTGCTTTTCATTACCTCTTCAAATTCGTCCGTAACAGTGATGCACCTGTCAGGAAATATAGATAAAAGCCTGATTGACGCTGTAATGAATGGCGAAATAGGAACCTCCGGAAAATAAACAACAGCATTCCCGTATCATTTTTATTAAAATAACAACAAACCCACATGCGACGGGCTAAGTAAAAACATGTGGGTTTTTACTCTAAATCATCAACATATAAAACAACAATATGAAAAAGTTTGTGATCGTTTTTTGTTATGCCTGTATATCGGCAAGTGTCATCGCTCAATCTGGCGTGCGGATCGGTAATTTGGAAATCTCGATCAAGAAAAGTATGCATGATCAGGATACAACGATGCAAGTCACTGTAACAGATCCATGCCCACCTTGTCCGTCAGAAAATGAGACTCGTCCAAAGCCCAAGTATGCTCTATACAAATATCACAAGTCCTCATTTTTTGCCGGGATGGGATTTATCTTACCGGATAATAGCAGTGATTACTATACGGTTCTGGGAGGCAATAGTATCAATATCGATGCTGGGTGGATTCATCGTTACCAGATTACCCGCAGGTTTGCACTGGGAGGGACGCTTCATTATTCATATTACAATTATAAATTAAGAGATGCGGCAGGCGAACCGAAATTTGCAGAGGAGGTGATTGGTAAATCTTTTGCTAAGGAAGATGTTATCAAACAGGCATATCGCTGTCATGATATAGCAGCCGGAGTATATATGCGTTTTTACTTAGTGCCACCTCGTTGGCGTAGCAGCAATGATGGGATGTATATTGATCTCGGCGTTCAGGGTGATTTTGCATTCAGTAAGTATTACAAAATCAATACGCACTCAGAAGGGAAGGAAAAGTACCATGACGATTACGCCTTCAACCCTTTTTCGGCTTCGGCGGTTGCACGCATAGGATGGGATTGGTTTGCTGTCTTTGCCCGTTACCGTTTCACTAATGCATTCAATTCGAAAGCTCTACCTATGGATCTTCCTCCAATCACCATCGGATTCCAGTTTTTCTGAGCTTGATGCGTATTTTTATGATACTGTGACGTTAGCAGTGAAAAGGTCAAATTTTAGTATTAGCATTATTGAATCACCTGCTGGTATAATGTCATCATTTGTTGTGCCAACAGCTGATCATCGAAACGGGTAACGTAATTTTTGCCTGCAGCAATCATTTCTGCCTGCGTTTTAACGTCAGATATTACCTGTGAAGCAGCATCAGCTAATTGTTTGTCATTGTTTGGAGCGACATATGTAGAATGAGGACCTCCGGCTTCTTCTAAACAAGAACCGGTGGCAGCGATGACTGGTGTCCCCGAGTGTAATGCTTCAATAATGGGTATGCCAAATCCTTCGAAAATAGACGGATATACGAAAACTGAAGCTAATTGATATAACGCTGGTAAATCGCTCAAAGGGATTCCCGAAAGGAAATGCACTCGTTGTTCCAGCCCATGCGCAGCAATATATGTTTTCACTTCTTCGGCATACTTAGTCTGTCTGCCAACAGCGACCAAATGTATCGAGTCATCCATATGTGACAAAGCTTTAACAGCTAACAATAGGTTCTTTCTGGCTTCGATAGTGCCTACATTCAGCATAAATGTATCAGGTAAATGATATCGGGTAATCACTTGTTGTTTTTCTTCGAAAGATAATTTTTTGCTGAAAGAGGCGTCACAACCTTGGTAAATGACGTTTATTTTATCCGGTTCAATGTCGAAATATGATACAATATCCCGTTTGGTACATTCGCTTACTGCGATGATATGATCAGCTTCGCGACACGCATATCTAAATTTGCGGGTATAGATGGCACGGTCGATAGGTTGATAGAATTGTGGATAACGTAGAAATATAAGGTCGTGAATGGTCACCACCGAACGGATGCCTTTCTTTTTTAGACCTATAGGCAGTTCATTGCTCAGCCCGTGATATAGCTGTACTTTGTCTCGGAGTAAATCGGCTGGTATTCCTTTTGTCCGCCAAATGGACGAAAATGAAGTATATAACCCTTGTGGAAAAGCCATGGTAATGTTCGGTTGCTCCCGAAGTATCTTCATGGCAGCACTACCTGTATCTTTCGGAGCATACAACCGGTATTGATGATTGGGGAAATATGTCGACAAGGAATGAATCACATAGCGACTGTAGTTGCCCAGTCCCGTGTAGTTAGCAAAAGCTCTTTTGGCATCGAATCCTATGGTCATGATGTTTTGTTTGCACAAATGTACATGTTTCCGTCAGGATTGCAAAAATGTCGTGAGGATGCTTTAATGTTCTCATTAATGATTTTAATGCATACATTAAATGCGCCTATCAAGTCCTACACCTCACCTTACCCTTTGAGCGCTTCCGCACCACCGACAATTTCTACTATTTCGTTGGTAATAGATGCTTGTCGCGCTTTATTGTATTGCAACGTTAAGTCTTGAATTAGTTCAGTAGCATTATCGGTCGCTTGATGCATGGCAGTCATACGAGCGCCATACTCGGAAGCCACTGAATCAAGCAATGCCTGGTAAACAATTAGTTTTAAGTTTTGGGGAATCAATGTTTGGACAATGTATTCCTTCGATGGTTCGAATAGGTAGTTGGTATGTAGGTTTTTTTTGTTACCTTCCTTCTTCTCTTCTGGTAATAATGGTAAAAACTGACGGCGTACCACTTTTTGCGACGCCGCATTTTTGAATTCGTTATATACAATATCGATACAATCATATCGGCGTTCTACGAATGCATCCATTAGCCATTGTGCAATAGGCACCACATCTTCATAAGTCAGTTTTTCAATAATGTCTACATTGGTCTCATCAGAAGGGATATTGCGTTTTCTCAGAGCATCATAGCCCTTTTTCCCAATGGTCATAAAACGAACTTTGTCCTTTGCCAGCAGATCTCCATATTTGCTTTCGGCTAATGACAAACTTTCTTTGATAACGTTGGAATTAAATGCACCGCATAACCCTTTATTAGAAGTAATCACTACAATCAACACCTGGCGATAATCACGATCTTCTGCATATACATTATTATCATCCTGTCCTATCGAAGAAGCCACATTTACCAGAATTTCCTGCATCTTATATGCATAAGGCCTGAAATTTGTAATGGCATCCTGGGCCTTTTTCAGCTTGGCGGCTGCTACCATTTTCATGGCACTGGTAATTTGCCTTGTGGACGTCACGGAAGCGATGCGTATCCGTATCTCTTTTAAGTTTGCCATTTGTTAACTATTGTTTTTCAAATATTTAATCCAAACGCTAATGTAGAGCTGGGATCCAGAATCCTGAACTCATTTTATGAAATATATTATTGTTGTTCTTCCTTTACCTCTTCTTCCTGATTAAGATCAATATACCTAATCACCACTTCTCTGGCTACCCGTTCTATTACTTTAGTGATGTCATCATTCAATTCTCCGGCAGCCAATTGTTTCATCACATCGCTATGGCTTGCATCCAGCAGTTGCAGAAATTCTGCTTCGAAGTTTCTGACTTTTTCAATTGGGATACCTTTTAATAAGCCTTTGGTGCCACAATAGATAACTGCAATCTGTTGTTCCACACGCAATGGAGCATGTAATCCTTGTTTGAGCAATTCTACATTTTTACGGCCTTTATCAATAATGGCTAAGGTAGCAGCATCAAGATCGGAACCGAATTTGGAAAATGATTCTAATTCGCGGAATTGAGCCTGATCAAGCTTTAAGGTACCGGCTACTTTTTTCATCGATTTGGTTTGTGCATTACCGCCTACACGCGATACCGAAATCCCTACATTGATGGCAGGACGTATCCCTGCATTGAACAGGTTCGATTCAAGGAAAATTTGCCCGTCGGTAATTGAAATCACATTGGTAGGAATATATGCCGATACGTCGCCCGCTTGCGTTTCGATAATCGGCAACGCAGTGAGCGAACCACCTCCTTTTACCAGTGGTTTAAGCACATCAGGAAGATCATTCATTTGGGCGGCAATTTCGTCGGAGCTGATAATTTTAGCGGCACGTTCGAGCAAGCGTGAGTGTAAATAAAATACATCGCCCGGATAGGCTTCACGTCCCGGTGGGCGGCGCAGCAACAAGGACACTTCGCGGTAAGCAACTGCCTGTTTTGACAAGTCATCATATATCACTAAGGCAGCACGTCCCGTATCACGGAAATATTCGCCAATGGCAGCACCAGCAAAGGGAGCATAATATTGTAAAGCTGCAGGAGCAGCAGCTGTTGCGGCCACAATGGTTGTATAAGCCAATGCACCATGTTCTTCCAAGGTCTGTACAATACTTGCCACAGTGGATCCTTTCTGACCAACCGCCACATAGATGCAATATACGGGCTCACCCTTATCATAAAACTCTTTCTGGTTGAGGATAGTATCGATAGCGATAGATGTTTTCCCTGTTTGACGGTCTCCGATGATCAACTCCCGTTGCCCGCGACCGACAGGGATCATAGCATCGATAGCCTTAATACCGGTTTGCAGTGGCTCTTTTACTGGTTGGCGGAAAATAACACCAGGTGCTTTACGTTCCAACGGCATTTCGTACAATTGACCGGTGATAGGACCTTTTCCGTCCAATGGTTCTCCAATGGTATTGATCACGCGGCCTAATAATCCTTCACCCACCATAATAGATGCAATCACCTTGAGCCGTTTTACGCTGTAGCCTTCCTTGATTTGGGCTGAAGGCCCCAGCAAGACGACACCTACGTTGTCTTCTTCGAGGTTCATCACAATGCCTTTCATACCGGTTTCGAATTCAATCATTTCGTTCGCTTGTACATTTAAAAGGCCATAAATACGAGCAATACCGTCTCCCACTTGCAGTACGGTGCCCACTTCCTCTAATTCTACCTCGGTTTTAAAACCTTCAATCTGTTTTTTCAGAACTTCTGATACTTCTGCCGGTTTTATGTTGGTCATGATCTATTTGTGATTTTTGATTTTCAATTGCCTTTTTGTTGATATATAAGCTGCAAAAATTTTTACGTAAAATTCTCCGCTTATTGATATGCTATTTTATGGTGATACTGGCGATAAATAATCCCGTTTATCCACCTGTTTTCAATTTTTTTCTCATTCGTTTCAAGCCGGATGACACACTCGCGTCATATTGTTGGTCGTCAACGCGAAGAACAAACCCTCCAATCAAGTCTGGATTTATTTCGGTGGTCATTTGTACATTGGTTTGAAACCAAATGTTCAGTTGTTTTTGTAACGCATCTTTTTCTTTCTGATCCAAACCGATGGCTGAAACAATATATGCTCGTTTAATTCCTTGATATTCATCATACAATTCGGCAAACCGGTGTGCAATTTCAGGCAGCATGATTTCCCGTTTGTTTTTGATGAGCATATCAATGAAATTGAGCGTCATAGCATGTACTCTTTTCTCCAACAAGTCATGCATTACATTCACTTTTTCGTGTGGCTTAACCACAGGATTGTCCAGGATATGGGCAAAGTCAGCACTTTCTTTGATGGTGGCATAGAGTAATTCCATATCGGCTTTAAGCGCGTCAAGGCATTGTTTGTCTTGCCCTACCATCAATAGTGCTTTGGCATATCTTCCCGCTATGATGCTGTTATTCATGATATATATATTTGAACCTATCTACTTACCTGTTTCTTTACATTTAATGCAAAAATGGGTATTAGTTTACGGTCATATCTTTGGTAAGCTGATCGAGTAATGCTTTTTGTTTTTGCTCGTTGCTCAATTCATTACGTAAAAGTTTTTCGGCAATCTGTACCGACAAATCGGCAGTCAATTCGCGTATTTCTTTCAGTGCAACATTTTTTTCAGACTGTATCGCAGTGCGGGCTTCGTCCAGGATTTTATCTTTTTCTTTTTTGGCTAATTCGCGTGCTTCTCCGATAATTTTTTCTTTAACCTCTTGTGCTTCACGGAATATTTTTTCGCGTTCGGTACGAGCTTCTTCCATGACTTTGGCATTATCAGCCTGAAGTTTTTTCATTTCTTCTTTGGCCTGCTCTGCGGATTTCAAGGCTTGCTCAATAGTATCCTCGCGTTGATGAAGCATGTTCAGAATTGGTTTCCATGCAAACTTCTTTAACAGGAAGAATACAATCATAAAAGAAACTAACATCCAGAATAACAAACCTATATCGGGTGTAACTAATTGCATACTATTAATTGTTAATTGTTTATCGAATATTGAATAATCAATATATAATATTCAATGTGAAAAAGCCTGGCTTTCAGCCAACCGCATGAAACAGGCCAGGCTTCAATGGTTTATCCTTATACGAAAAGGATCAGCAAACACAACACAATGGCGAAAAAGGCCACTCCTTCGATAAGCGCTGCGGCTACGATCATGTTGGAACGTATATCGCCAGCTGCTTCTGGCTGACGGGAAATGGCCTCCATGGCCGAACCACCAATACGCCCGATACCGATTCCAGCGCCTACAGCTGCAATACCTGCTCCGAGTGCCGCTCCAAATTTAGCTAATGCCACATTGGCTGCTGCTTGCAAAACAATGAAAAGTAACATAATGAAGATATTTAGTTATTAATTGACTTTTTATATATATTGCCAATATATGATTTTGTATATTGGTAATGTTTATATTTGTATATGATTAATATTTAATTTAAATAATTATTATTCAATAGATTAAGAATGTCCTTCTTCAATAGCCATCCCAAAATACAGTGCTGAAAGCAACGTAAACACATAGGCTTGTATGAATGCGACCAGCAGTTCGAGAAATGACATAAACACCGTAAATACGATTGATAACACCGAAACGCCGTATCCCATAGCTGGTTGCAAGGCCCCGAAAATAAATATCAGGCTGAAAAAACCAATGGCAATGATGTGTCCCGCGGTAATATTGGCAAACAACCGGATCATTAGAACAACCGGTTTAGTGAATACACCAACCAACTCTATAAAAGGCATCAAAGGTAATGGAAACTTCAGCCACCAGGGAACCCCCGGCGTGTTAACAATGTGCATCCAGTAGCTTTTGTTGCCGCTGAACGTTGTGATAAAAAATGTACACAATGCCAATACGAGTGTAACAGCAATATTTCCTGTAACATTAGCGCCGAACGGGAAAATTGGTATCAATCCCATCAGGTTGTTACATAGAATAAAGAAAAATAAGGTTAGTAAATATGGCATGTACCGCTCATATTTATAGCCAATAGCCGGACGGGCAATGTCGTCGCGTACAAACAATATGACTGGTTCGACAAAAGATTGTAAACCTTTGGGCGCTTTGTCCGGATTACGTTGATATGTTTTCGATACCGAAATAAATATCCACAGTATCAAAGCTATACTGACAAAAATAGCAAATACATTTTTGGTGATGGAAAGATCCAATGGGCGTACTAATGAACCATCGGCAGCTTGTTCTACGATTTTGCCTTTGTATTGTCCGTCATGGGCAACGCTGAATCCTTGGTAACTGTCATGTCCATGATGAAACTTGGTAGACATGAATACGTGAAACCCGGATTGTTTACTAAATAGTATGACCGGAAGAGGAACGGATACGTGATGTTCTTTATAGGTCAGGATATGCCAATCGTAAGCATCGCCTACATGATCGAGGATGAAGGTTCCCGGATTGAATTTATCCTCTTCACCTTCGTGTTGTGCTTTTACCAGTGATACTGGACTGAACAGAAACACTAGCAACAGAATTTTGATGAATAATTTCCGATGTATCATCACAACAGCTAATTTGACATTTTTATATTTCCGGATGTTTGTCCGGTATTGCTCTTTACAAACTTTAATATGGATATAACTTCAAAAACAGCAAATATAAGATATACCACCAAAAACTGAACTGCAAATGGTATTGCATATTGCTTGTAAAACAACAGGTAAACAAGGATACATACCATATACAACAATAACTTGATGGTGGTCTGCATCATAAACACCCTGTTGAATGCCTTGGGCTTATCCGTTACGGTTTTCATCAGCCAATAATATGATACGCAAGTTACCAGCCAGACAAAAACAATGCATATTGTACGTCCTGGGAAACGATAAGTTTCAAAAATCGATGAAAAAAGTAGCTGCGAAATAAAAATTATGGCGACACATAAAATTAATGCAGTGACCAAAAACCGATTCAACATTTTCCCCATTTTATTTGATGCTTCCAATAGGATAACGAAATAAATACCCAATATATTGAAAAAACGTAATGTGCAAATGTACATTTTTCGAATGAATTATCCAATTTACCATTATATATTTACATGAAGTGTAATTGTTTGATTAAAAATGCGTTAATGTCTTAAACGTTGGTGGGGATGAAAAAATATTTTGGCTAGGACATGGTTATGCTATCATCGAACGTCTTATATTTTTCTGATTGTAGTATAAAAAATGAAACTTTTATTGAGTCCCATACGTATATGGAATAAAGCGACTAAAGTAAAAATTATTAACGAAAGGAGGGTGTCATGAGAAGCATTGTTATTATTATCATTGGTTGCCTGCTTTGTGTCAAGGTTAACGCTCAAGAAGCCAGCAGTGTAGCTGACGGTCAGGCCATTTTTGTATATAACTTCACGAAACTGGTTGCATGGCCAGATTCCCGTAAAGGCGATGATTTTGTTATTGGAGTGTTAGGTTCGTCAGAGACATTCCAGGCGTTTAAGAGATATACCCAACAAAAACGTGTTGCAGGGCAAAATATCACAGTAAAACGGTTTCAAAAAGGAGCAGATGTGGATAACAGTTGTCACATACTGATGGTTACTGCATCTTGCGTAAAAGAAATAGCCCCGATTATGGATAAGATAGCAGCGGGGAATATGTTGTTGATTACGGAAAATGACGGTTTGATAGATCAAGGATCGGCTATTAATTTTCTAGTGATTGACGGTAAAATAAAATATGAGATAAAGAGCAGTAACCTGGAAAAAAGCCAATTGAAGTTCGCAGCACAGCTTGAAACATTGGCCTATAAAAAATACTAAATATAAATTTAGTTGGCTGCTAATAAGGCTCCAATCTTTTGTAATAATGATTTTGGGCGGATGGTGTATTTTGACGTTTGCCTGATGATTTTTTAGTCAGATAGTGGTTTTGGTATTGTTTTTATAGACCGCCAGTTTACTAACCTGGCGGTCTAACTTTTACCGGCCGAAACATATTTTTGAAAAATATGATGCTTCGATTTTATGGATGTAATAATGAAATGTCCAGATATACAGGCAGGTGGTCGCTAAACCCCTTGTTGTATTTGGGGCCGATATATGTTCGGAATGGTTTTACGCCCGAATAACGTTTATCAGGTTCTAACAAATAGTCTGCCCTGAAAATATAGCATTGTTCCACGCTGGTACTGGCTTTTCCAGTTAATAAGCCTCCTGATACAATCATTTGGTCGAATATCGACCATTTTCCCTGATATTTGATGGTTCCTGTTTTTTCCTTCATTTTGTAAGCCATCAAATTGAATAATGAGGAAGATTTGTTTTGTGCTGTGTCGGTAAGCGCGTTAAGTGTTTTTATGATGCTTTTGTCTAATGGTTCGTCATTGAAGTCGCCGGAAATAATGATATTTGCCAATGGACGATGCCTGAAAATAGAATCGACTTTGCTGCGCACCAGTGACGCTGCTAATGTTCGTGACGGATCAGATTGTCGTTGCCCTCCGCTACGCGATGGCCAATGATTGACAAATACATGTAATGTATCTGTTTTTGAGATAAGAAATGTAGCGTACAGGATATCGCGCGTTCGCTTACGGTTGTCCGGAAAGCGGATTCGGATAAATTGTTTGGTAAGGCACGTCACATGGGCGCTTCGATATAGCAAAGCAACATCAATTCCACGTTGGTCAGGTGATTCCTGATGTACTATTTGGTACGCATATTTAGATAAAGGCGTTCCCTTGATAAGGTCGTTCAATACTGAACGATTTTCTATTTCGCAAAGAGCAATGAAAGTTGGTGGTTCCCACTCACCAACATTAGCGATGACACGAAAAATTGCATTGCGTTTGGCAATGTAGCGGTCTTGTGTCCAATGCATTTGTCCTTCTGGAGTGAATTCGTTATCGTTGGTGGTAGGATCGTCTGTCGTATCGAAAAAGTTCTCTACGTTGTAAAACATAAAACGTATATAGTCTTTCCCTTGGTTTAATTTGGTTTGGGCAAAGTTATCAATGCCCGCTCCCAGCCATAGGCCTACATAAAGGAAAACTATTTTTTTCACTTCGTTTTGTAAATAAGCAAGCTATCAAGTGGCTAAATTTTGATGTGCTTGACGTTTTTTAAGCATGCCGACCAAGCACATAACGATAAAGCCTTATAGAGTGAATAAATCTCATAATTGACAGATAATCTGTTATTTGTTTTTTCTCGACTCATCAATGTCATTGATGGTCTTACGCAAGAATGCTTCAAATTGTACCGCAAATTCACGACGGCGCAACGCAAACTCGACTGTTGTCCTTAAGAAGTCAAGTTTGTTCCCGATGTCATAGCGTTTTCCTTCAATCGTCGAGGCAATGATGTTTTCCTGTTTCAACAACAATCGTAAAGCATCGGTTAATTGTACTTCGTTGCCTTTTCCCCGTTCCGTTTTTTCAATGGCTGCAAATATTTGTGGTGTAAGTATATATCTTCCTGCTATAGCTAAATCAGAAGGAGCATTGTCGCGGTCAGGTTTTTCGACTAATTCAGATAACTGCATGATACGGTCATTAAGGCGCGTTCCGCCAACAATTCCATAGCGAGATACTTTGTCACGGGGAACACGTTCTACAGCAATAACGCTTTGATGATATTGTTCGTAGGCGTCGATCAGTTGTTGTGTGACAGGGATAATGGAATTGATAACGGTATCGCCAAGTAGAACGGCAAATGGCTCATTACCGCAATGAAAACGAGCATGATAAATAGCATCGCCAAGTCCATTTAATTCTTTTTGGCGGATGAAATGAATATTGGCCATATCCTCAATGTGACGAAGTTGATTGTACAGCATTTCATCTTCTTGTTCTTGGATACGTGATTCCAATTCGAAGTTTCGGTCAAAGTGATCCTCAATAGAACGTTTACCTTTCCCTGAGACAATCAAAATATCCTCAATACCAGCGTCGACACACTCTTGTACCACGTATTGGATGGTGGGTGTGTCAATAATGGGTAACATTTCTTTGGGTTGTGCCTTAGTCGCGGGTAAAAAACGAGTTCCAAAACCTGCTGCGGGAATAACTGCTTTTCTGACCATTTATCTATATTTATAGGTTGTTATGAGGGGTTTATTAGTCTATGTTGCTTATATGACGTATGGTTTAATCACTCTGGCATTGATTTTTTTGAGGTTGACCACCAATTTGCTGAGTGTTTCATCGTCCGGATACATTCCGATAATAGCGCCTCCAGAGCCTGAAAATTTAGCAGAAGCACCAGATGCCCGGGCAATTTTGATAAATTCCATATTGCTGTCGGATATGTTCATGATTTTGCACCTTAAATCAAAATTATGATCGATCAATTCATTGAGTGTTGCATAATCCCTGTTAATAATCGCTTGTTTGCCCTGTTCGGCAACTTCTGCTAATTCATCAATCGTTTTTAGCACCAACTCATCACCTTCGTTATAACGTTGCTTCAAGTTGTTGAATACGGCGCCAGACACTTTGCTCAAATCGGTCTTATAGGCCAGGTATAACTTGGGTAGCAGATTGGCATCCAATCGTTCATATTTGCCGTGATGGTGTTTTTCTAAGTATTTTTTGTTGAAATCCATGAATACACAACCTTCATATACCTGTATTACCCTGTCTTGAAGACCAGCGTTGATGGCTAGTTCTTCTGTCTCAGCAGCTAATATCAGACTGGGCAATATTTCTATAGGAATATGTACATCATAAAATTGCATCAAAGCACGCATGGTTGCGGTGGCAATAGCGCTTGAACCGGCCAATCCAACCTGACGGGGAATAGAGGATTGATATCGGATGGTAAAATTCTTATTGGCTAACCTTATTTGATGCAAGTCACAATATTCGCAAAAACATTTGATCACAGCTTTAATTAGGCGACGTCCCCCATAATATCCATTTTTCCTAATGGTATCAACCAAGTGGTAGATATTGCGAAAATTGTTACGGTCAACATCCATTTCTTCGATGACCAATTCGGGTGTTTCGTATAACGACACGATAGCGCCGAAATTTTTTACAATGATCGAAATAGTTTTGCCAAAATAACCATCAGATGGATTTCCTAACAAACCAGCACGGGCGTACGCTCTACTTTCTATAATCATAATAAGGAGTTAAGTTCAAACATCAACAACTGATGTATTGCATCATCACGGATTACTTATTTAACATCAATGGACACATCCTATACCATCGGTTCCATTGATACTATCTTAGATATACGTATGAAGTGCTTTTTTTGTTTCCAAGTGAACGTAAAAAGATAAACTTTTTATTTCAATTTCCGGTTATCAATCACTCTCACGGCTTTTCCCTCACTCCGGGCGATGGTTTTGTGTTCGACTAGTTTAACAGACAAACTGATACCTAATGCGCTTTCCATGGCATGTTGGATGCGGTGGGTGAGTCCTTGCAATTCACTGATGCGGTCGAGGAAAAAACCTTCTTCTACTTCCACCTGTAATTCAAGGATATCGAGATTGTTCACACGGTCGACGATCAACAGGTAATGCGGACTGGTTTCCTTGAGTTCCAGCAATCCGCTTTCGATTTGCGATGGAAATAGGTTTACTCCACGGATGATCAACATATCATCGCTACGGCCGGTACATTTTTTCATGCGTACCAACGTCCTTCCACAGCGGCAGGGCGAGTAATCAAGTGTGGATAAATCGCGCGTACGGTAACGGAGTAATGGCAATCCTTCTTTGGTGACGGTCGTAAATACCAATTCGCCTTCCTCTCCTTCGGGTAATACATTCAAGGTGTCAGGATGGATAATTTCCGGCACAAAGTGGTCTTCGAAGATATGTAATCCGTTTTGACAGGTGCATTCGCCGGCAACACCCGGACCGATTATCTCACTTAAGCCGAATATATCGATGGCTTTGATTTGGAGCTTTTCTTCGATTTCGCGTCGCATGTTTTCCGTCCAAGGTTCGGCGCCGAAAGTACCTACGCGAAGTTTGAACTCTTCGCGTTTGAGACCGCTCTCTTTGATGGCTTCAGCCAAATAGAGCGCATAGGAAGGAGTACATGCCAATGCTGTACTTCCAAAATCGTGCATGATTTGTAATTGGCGTTTGGTATTACCGCCTGAGGTGGGAATCACAGAGCATCCGACCTTTTCAGCACCGTAGTGCACACCTAAACCGCCTGTAAAAAGGCCATAACCATATGCTATCTGCAAAAAGTCGTAACGGGTAATACCTGCGCAGGTTAACGTACGAGCCATTACCTCACTCCAGGTGGCGAGGTCTTTGCGGGTATAACCTACTACCGTCGGTTTTCCTGTTGTTCCTGACGAAGCATGTAGGCGTATCACCTCTGTCATCGGTACGGAGAATAATCCGAATGGATAATTGTCGCGTAAATCTTGTTTGGTGGTAAAGGGCAATTTCGGTAGATCATCGATACCATGGATATCTTCGGGACCTATACCCATTTCCTGCATTTTTTTACGATAAAAAGGTACATTATGGTATACCCGTTCCACTACGTCTACTAACCGTCTGCTTTGGCATCTCCGCATGTCTTCGCGGCTCATGCACTCAAACGTTTCATTCCAAATCATATATGATGTTCAATTTTCGATTTTTGATAAAAATTCCAGTAATCAAAAAATAAAAACGATTAAATATTTTTAATATCGTCTTCGCTGATTAATGTAAAGTTATTACGTTCAATGATTTCAAATGCTTTAGGCCTGTTGTCGGTACGTAAAACAACGATTGCTTTTTCGCCCAGGCTGAAAGCATACATGTATTCAATGCTCAACTTTTCTTCGGATAATTTTTTTAACACTTTGGAAAGTGAACCGGCTTCGTGCGATACCGATAAGGAGATCACATCTGTCAGGTTGACACTGAATCCGCGTGCTTTCAATAATTTGTACCCGTTTTCCGGATCGGAAACAATCAGCCGCAGGATTCCATATTCCGAAGTATCAGCAATGGTGAGCGCCGTAATATTGATCTTTTCGTTACCCAAAGTTTCCAACACCTCTGTGAGGCGTCCCGATTTGTTTTCCAAAAAAATGGATAATTGTCTGATAGTTACCATAATATTTGTTTTGAAGTTTTGGATTTGAGGTTCAAGGTTATAACATTCAAGTTTGGCAAAGCCTTGGAATTCGGAACTTATACCCTAACGCAAAATCGTAATAAATTATTTATTTTTCCGTAAATCATTTACACGTACCGCTTTACCTTCACTTTGCGGTAGCGAACCCGATTCTACTAATTTGATTTTTGGGGCAACTAATACTTCGTCGCGTATTTGATGTCGAAGATGTTTGGTTAGATTTTCCAAACGACTATAATCATCTGTAAATAAATCTCTCAACTCTACTTCAATGAGCATTTCATCCGAATTGTCAATAGTATCAAGGGTGATGAGATAGTTATTGCCCACTTCGGGTGTTTGGAGTAGTATTTTTTCAATTTGCATTGGAAAAATGTTACATCCTTTAATGATAAACATATCATCCGTACGGCCTTTTACCCTGTCGATACGGCGATGGGTACGTCCACAAGGGCACTCGCCCGGGATGATGCGTGTTAGATCACGTGTGCGGTAACGAAGAATCGGCATTGCTTGTCGATCGAGAGAGGTAAGTACCAATTCACCAATTTCACCATCAGGAACAGGTTCTAATGTATCCGGGTCAATAATCTCCAAATAGAAAGCATCTTCCCAAAGGTGTAAACCGCTTTGATATTCACATTCAAATGCCACGCCAGGACCGCTCATTTCGGACAGTCCAAAAGAATTGAAAGCTTTGACACCCAACATTTCTTCAATACGTTGGCGCTGTTCTTCGGTATGCGGTTCTGCACCTATGACTAATGTTTTCAAACGTGTATCCCGATGAGGATCGAGTCCCATTTCTTCAAATACGTCGGCTAAACGGAGTGCATAGCTTGGGATGGCATGTACAACGGTAGTTCCAAAATCGAGCATAAACTTAATTTGTCTGCGGCTATTTCCTGCCGCTGCCGGGACAGTGAGGCATCCTAAGCGTTCAGCACCATATTGAAAGCCTAAACCTCCAGTGAACATTCCGTAACCGCTAGTATTTTGAAATACGTCAGTATCACGTACGCCTGCTGAATAGAGACAACGCGCCACCAGGTTTGCCCAAGAATCAATATCGTGCCGTGAATGGAAAATGACCGTAGGATTGCCTGTAGTGCCACTGGATGAGTGCAGGCGTATCGAATCCCGCAAAGGTAAGGCTACCAGTCCATATGGATAATTATTGCGCAGGTCTTCTTTGTTAGTAAATGGTATTTTGTGGATATCTTCGATATGTTTGAAACTATTGGCTGTGATGCCCAACTCACCGAACAGTTTTTTGTAATAGGGTGATTGAACGGCATAACTGAAGGTAGTTTTTAAACGCTCTAACTGCAACTTCTCCAATCCGCTACGCGGCATAGTTTCCAGTTCATTTTCCCAATAATTATTCATTTCTATATGTGTTTACAAATTTGCTGTTTGTTTTGTGCGTTAACTTTTGGCATCAAACATCGCGCAAGATACAGCATTTTTTGCTTGATTGGTATATAGGGCTTTCTGTTTTTACATTAGCCACGCAAAATCAAATAAACCCCTGCCTTTTCATAGCCTTCAGATATGCAGTGGAAGCATGTTCATTGTCTTTTTTGGTATATCGTTTGTCTGTAAACACCTGTGCCAGCGTCTCTTTCTGGTTGATCTCCAATAATTGTCGGGTCAGTTCTGTGGCTTCTAATCCGGCGTACAAGCGGTCTATATTCTCGTTGGTGTAATCACGGTAGGTTTCGTTATGGACAACAGCTTCGAGCGGCAACCGTCCTGTCAAAGGAGGCTGTTCATCTGGATAACCAACTACCAATGTCGTTACCGGAAGGACACCCTCGGGTAATTTCAGTATATCTATAATTTTATCTGCATTATAAGTCGTCGTACCCAGGTAGCAGATGCCTAATCCAAACGATTCGGCCGCTAAGGCTACATTTTGAGAAGCTAATACAGCATCAATAGTGGCATTACAAAACCAGAGCAGGTTATTATATGCAGGTTGTGCTTTGCGTGCCTTGCACCATTTGTTGAAACGGTGAACATCTGCGCAAAAAGTCATTAATACCGGCGCCTGAAGTACCATATTTTGTTTGAAATGCGCTTCCCACAATTGTTTGTGTAATGATTCTTCTTTAGTGACAATGATACTGTATACTTGCATATTGCCAGTGTTGGAAGCACAGATTCCTGCTTCCAATATTTGCTGAAGGACACCTTCAGGAATTTTTGTCGACTGATACTTACGGATGGTTCTATGGTTGGCAATGTGTTCTTTGATGTTTACAGACATGGTATGTAATAATATGGTTGTATCAATGATTTCAAAATAAATAATTCAGTCCGATATACCATCCCGATTTGCCGTCGCGGCGAACGGCGGCTAATCCGAAATTGACATGTGCTACAAAATTGTGGTTTAATGCCCCTGATATACCTGTGCCATAACTAAAATGCATTTTTTCGCTGTCTCCATGGGAAAACCACTCTCGTGCTTCTTCGTTACTGGTGTCATACGTAAACGCATAATCGCGGGTGACTTGTCCAAAATCGGAAAATACAGATAAAGCCAGATATATATGTTGTTTCCATAAGATGGTACGTAGGAATTTCCATCGGGCCTCAACATTCCCATAAAAAATATCTTGTCCGACCACGCGATTACGCAGGATACCCCGTAATGTTTTGGCGCCGCCAAGCCCATCACGGGTAATATTGGTATTGTATACATAAGGGAGCATGTAAAATGGCATTGTCCCGCCAATTTTGGGTTGATAACTCAATCTTACGGCTAAGTTAAGTACTTCGTCCACTAAGGTGAAGTATTGCCGATGTGTAATAGCCAATTTAGAGAAACCGGGCTTATTCCCCAGCCAAGACGGGGCAGTGAGCAGGAAAATTTCACTCCAAATACCTTTCATGGGATTCGGTTCATTGTCACGCGTATCATACACCAACCCAAATTTAAACAGGTAATGATCTCCACCGTCTTTTTGGGCATCGCTGATAACGCCCCATGATACAAATTTATCATACAGTAAGGGCGTATTTTCTGGTAATTTGTCTTCTTCGTCTTTACCTTTATTGAGCTTATCGACATCTACAGTCGCGATTTTGAAACCATTATATTCAAATCCTGCCATCCAGCGGAATTTTTTTCCGATAATATTGCCCTGGAAGTCAGAACGCAATCGTAACATCCGACGATCGTGCCGGTAGAAAACCCGAGATATATATGAGGCGCTGTTTTCGTCTTTAAAATCATGGTTGTACCATGCTTCATAACCATTAAAACCATAAAAATCCAATGCTTTTTCGGTAAAATAACTTGCTTCTGCAGTTAAGCGAATATTTGGGATCAGATACTCCGAATCATAAATAAATTGCCATAATCCGCTTCCCTTAGTCGTTTGATTCCACTCCAAATAGAAGGAGTGTAGATATTTCGGATAGGTAGAACCATTACCAAAAAGGTAGAAATTAGTTAAAATACCATATTTGAATCCGATATCTGTATCAAAAGCAATGGCAGGCAACGCACCAAACGTCAAGCCTGTTTTGATGTGCTTCATCGTATCGGATGCAGCAATCATTGTCCGGCAATGAATGACCGAACATATGATGATACTGAATATGGTGATTCTGTGCATACCTTTCTACATATAATACGTTGTACGGTGGAGTTTTGTTTTTTGTTGCTATTACTGATAAAAGGGTATCAGAATAATTGGAATGTGAGATGGTTGCCGGATTTTCATTATCATCAACATCCAGTGGTTAATTTTTATACTTTTATCCGGCAACGACAATATTCTTTACCGGTTTCTGGGTGACGCAACGAACAAACATACAAATTATTTTCAGTTTTTCCATACAACAATTCGATAGGACTATGTAACCGGGCTTCCGATAAAAAATTGATTTCTATCGAACGAATGGTTAATTTATCATCTTCCATCGGAAGATGGTTCACTGCCCAGTTTAAGTAACAAACATTATTGATATGGTTATTGACATCTACATCGGTATATCCGGCAACTATATTTGCATGGGATATCATCTCTTTGGATAGGGGTACTTTTTCGGGCTGACGAGGCAGGGCATGTTGGGGATAACAGGGCATGTCGCCACAGACATGGTCAACACGTTGTAAACTATGTGTGGTGCCATCTATAATCAGCCAGGCAGATACGCCAGCGCCTAATAATTCTTGTCCATCGGCCGATTTAAACCGGAAATCGCGCAATGCAAATAATCCCCCCATTCCTTTTGGCCAGGTTTCCAATTGGATGGTATCGCCCCAAACAGGATAACGGTACATTTCGACGTATAACCGCGATAATACCCAGAAGCGATCTTTTTCACTTAGTTGTTTGAAGCCAAACCCCATCGATTCGGCGTTGCGCCACGCACTTTCCTGGAAATAATTGACAGCCGAGACAATCGATAGGCAACTATGTTGGTCGACTTCATATGAATGAATCGGATATTGATCTATCCAAGAAGATTTTAATTCGCTCATTTTTAGATAAATTTATATGACGGCTGAACTTAAAATGACGCAATAACTGTTTTAATGTTCCTTAAAACCAGTTCTTTTTTCTTATAATCTATGATGGCTTTGTGGCGTAGCAGGAAATCGCTACCAATGAGGCCTGCAACATGTTTGGACGAGAACCGCTTATACAATGCATTGACATGTTGAAGATCAATCAACACCACTGTCCAGTTTCTGCGCTTTAAGTCGCCCAACTTGAATTTTTCAATGTTACCTATGCTGCTTTTGAGTTCTCCGGCTTGGATACCTGCTGATTGTATTTCTTGTATCCTTATTTTGTCGTTTGTTGATTCCGGGATCAATGTGGCGTCAAAGACGGTTTGCGATGCCCCGGTATCAATCAACATATCGTATTTTTTACCGTTAATGATAGCGCTCACGAACAGGTGGTAACTGTTTTCTTCACCTAAAGTAACAATATCTATGGGAATGATGGTTTTCATTCGGTTTTATTTTTTTATTCATCATGACGAGGCTTCTATTAAACTATTGCTTGGATTCATTCTATCACCATTTTGCGAATGCGATAGTTTTCAAAATCTGTCACATATAGGTTCCCATTCGCATCTACTGTCACACCAACAGGAGTGTTGAATTTTGCCACAGCACCTGTTCCGTCAACAAACCCTGGTATACTGTTACCTGCCAGAGTACTTACCATTCCTGCCGGGGTGATCATGCGGATACAGTGGTTTCTTGAATCTGCCACATATAGGTTACCTGCCGTATCCATCGCTACACTTGCAGGAACATTGAAATTCGCAAGAGTCCCTGTGCCGTCGCGAAACCCTGGTGCTCCACTACCTGCCAGGGTACTTACCACCCCTGCTGGTGTGATTTTACGAATGCGATGGTTGTTGTAGTCTGCTACATATAAATTGCCTGCAGCATCTACTACTACGTCAATGGGGGTAAAGAATTTTGCTTCGGTACCTATCCCATCGGCAAATCCTATGGTACCAATACCTGCCAAGGTACTAACCATTCCTGCCGGTGTGATTTTACGAATGCGATTGTTTTCGGAGTCTGCTACATACATATTACCTGACGCATCTATAGTTAAGCCGTAGGGAGAAGAAAACTTTGCCTCTGTAATTACTCCGTCAGCAAAGCCTATCGTGCCAGATCCGGCATAAGTGGTTACTTCTCCAGTAGGTGTGATTTTGCGAATACAGTGATTTCCTGAGTCTGCCACATACACATTTCCCATCGCATCTATTGTTATGCATTCAGGAAAACGGAATCTCGCCGCAGTACCTATGCCATCGACAAAACCATATACACCATCACCAGCCAAGGTACTTACTACTCCTTCCGGTGTGATTTTACGGATACGTTGTCCTTGACCATCTGCTACATATATATTGCCCACCGCATCTACTGCTATGCCAACAATGCCACCAAATTTCGCTGCAGTTCCTATACCATCGGCAAAGCCATATGTGCTGCCAGCCAAGGTACTTACGGTAACGGTGGGCAGATAGGAAAAATTCGTGGTTGAAACTGTCGTTTGTTCTGCCACGCATACCTCGATGGGGCCAATACATTGTAGATTTTTCGGAACGCTTATTTTAAGTTCCGTTTTAGTAGCTGATATAACGGTAACTACTATGCCATTGATTGTTACATTGTTTTCATCTGCCACAGTGCTGAAATTGCGACCGTTGATGGTAAGGGTTTCGCCGGCTGAGGCTTGAGTTGGTACAAAGGAGGTAATGGTCAGGGAAGTGTCATCATCTTTTTCTTTTTCTTTTTCACAGCCCATAAAGAGGGTTAATGCTGCAATGGTAATCATAGCAATAATTCGTGTCGGCATAATTGGTTTCATGATTTTATTTTTTAATTGTTTATGGAAGTTAGGTGGGATTCCGAAATAAAATTAACTATCTAAATGTATGCCATATTGTGATTATTGATTTTACACTGAAGCAATCGCTAAAGTAGCTACGCTCACTTTGACGCCAGGCGATTGTTGTAGGACATGGATACATGCCTCCAGTGTAGCTCCGGTAGTGATTACGTCATCTATCAAAAGAATGTGCTTTCCGGCAAAAGTTTCAGGATTGGTTAACCCGAACCCTGAATGTACATTTTCCCAACGATCAAAACGTTTTTTGCGTGTTTGTGAACTTGTGGCTAATTGACGGATAAGGGTTTTCGTATCTATCGCTTTTTGCATCACTTCAGCAATACCTCGCGCAATCCATTCGCTTTGGTTGTAGCCCCGTTTGCGTAACTTTTGCGGATGCAGCGGCACCGGCGTAATCATTTCAATGGCATCAAACAACGATTGATGCAGCGATTCGCCCATTTGCCTGCCCAACACTTGACCCATTTCTTTTTGTCCTTGATACTTGATTTGATGTATCAACTGTTGTATACGGTTTCCCTTTTTGAAAAAATAATTGGCTGTAGCATATTCTACCGGAGCGCGTCCCCAAAAGATTTGTGCTACCGGATTGTCTGCGTTTTTATAAAAATTGGTAACCGGTAAGTCATTGAGGCAGTGACCGCAAATATATTGTTCGCCACGCAACAACACAGTAGAACAGCAGGCACAGATGTTGGGGTAAAACAACCCGACAAAACCTTCTAGGCATTCAGCAATAATGGTGTCTTGCTTCATGGACGGTTGATTATGAGTCATTTAAAATCGATGAAAACCATCGTCCATCGTTTACTTTTTCCGTTTTAATAATGTTTCCGCCAACGTTTTTAATGCTTCCCTACCCGATGCGTCGGGCAATGGTGTCATTTGCAGGTAAGTCATTGCTTGTTGGTAATAGCCGTCCATCGCTTGTTGGGCAATGGCGCTCACATCTAAGCGGTCATATATCTCTTTTACGCGGTGTATTTTGTCGTCAGGCAGCATGCTGGTATCTTGTAACAGGGTAGTCAATGTGTGGCGGATTTTTTCGTCTGCTTTTTCGAACGCAGTCAATAGCAAATATGTCTTTTTCCCGGAAAGAATATCGTTACCTGTTGCTTTCCCGAATACTTCGGGATCGGCATACACATCTAACCAATCATCCTGAATCTGGAAAGTCATCCCTAATAATATGCCGAATTGATATAATTCTTCAGCACTTTGCTTATTTGCGCCGCCGCAGAGCGCGCCTATTTTTAACCCGGCAGCCAATAGAACGGCTGTCTTCAGCTTTATCATATGGAGATATTCATTGATAGACACATCCGTGCGTTGTTCAAAATCCATATCGTATTGTTGTCCTTCGCATACTTCCAAAGCGGTACGGTTAAATATCTCCAATAATGCAGGCAATATATCAGGGTTTGCCTGACACATATATTCGTAGGCCAGGATCATCATGGCATCTCCCGAGAGAATAGCCGTATTTTCCGACCATTGTTTATGCACAGTTGGTCGATTGCGCCGAACGTCGGCCTTATCCATGACATCATCGTGCAATAAGGTGAAATTATGGAATATTTCGATGGCGATGGCCGGCATTACAGCCTGTCGTATATGATCGCCGAATAAGCTACAAGCGGTCAACACCAGTGTCGGGCGAATACGTTTTCCTCCTGCTTCCAAGGCATAGACAATTGGTTCGTAGAGGCTGGAAGGTTTTTTTTGCCCAATATGCAAACTTTTTAATTGTTCTTCAATGAATGAATTACATTGTTCAATACTGTACGTCATGAACCAATTTTTGATGTTGATGAGTATCCGATGATATTTACTTGTCAGGCAAAGATAACATAAATGCAGGAACAAAAAAATCGTAAATTTGCCGGTGATACTGAATATGTCTGATGGAAAATAAGAAAGATACCTGCGCCGTACAAAGCCGTTTAGTGGTCGTCACCGGACCTACCGCTATTGGTAAGACCCGTGTCGCCATAGAGATAGCTAAAGCTTTTCACACGGAGATCATCTCGTGCGATTCGCGGCAAATGTATCGCGAAATGCATATTGGGACAGCTGTGCCGAGTGCCGAGGAATTGGCAACTGTGCCGCATCATTTTATCGGTAACTTATCCATTCACGATTATTATAATGTCAGTATGTTTGAGCAGGAATGTTTACAGTTGCTCGACAATTTGTTTCAAACATACCAGACAGTTATCATGACTGGTGGTTCCGGATTGTATATCGATGCCTTGTGCAATGGTATTGATGATTTTCCGACAGTAGACACAGAGATCCGGGAAACAGTTACCGGTTGGTTCGAAACCGAAGGAATTGAATATTTACGGCGGCAATTGAAAATGTTGGATCCGGAACATTATGCCAGAGTGGATCTACGCAACTACAAACGCATCATGAAGGCTATTGAAGTTTGCCTGCAAACAGGAAAACCATATTCTTCATTTCTTACGTCGCAACAGCGCCTTCGTCCTTTTGAAATTGTCAAGATAGCGCTCAACCGCCCGCGTGAGGAATTGGTTGCCAACATTCACCGGCGTACGGATGCCATGATGGAAGCGGGATTACTGGGCGAAGCCGAATCATTATATCCGTACCGCAAACTGAATGCGCTTAACACGGTCGGTTATAAGGAATTGTTTGCTTATATGGACGGATTACATGATTTGGATACGGCCGTGGAGCTTATCCGTCGAAATACCCGTCGTTATGCTAAACGACAACTGACATGGTTTGCGCGCGATACAGCCATGCAATGGTTTCATCCTGATCATATCGACGCAATGGTAGAAACTTTACATTCATGAATGGCATGGATGCCGTTTCATCCTATAAATGATTAACCATTAGATACCATGCAACAAAAAGAAAACGGGCGGAAACGAGTATTGATCACCGGCGCTGCCGGAAATTTGGGAAATCTGTCTGCGCAATATTTGAAAGATACATCAGTGGATTTACATTTATTGATCCACAAGAAGGATGTTGCCGAGAATCTTAAAAATGAGCAAAATATTCAAATTTATACGGCAGATTTAGCACAGAAAGATTCATTGTATCATGCACTGCAAGGTGTAGACGTAGTGGTGCATTTTGCAGGAGTCCTGTTCAAGGCGAATCCTGAAAAATTTCTTCCAACTACCAACATTGCTTATTTCAATCATTTATTGGAGGTCGCTGTAGCGCAAAAAGTGAAACGCATCATATTGATTAGTTTTCCTCATGTGGAAGGCGAAACAACTCCTCAACATCCGGCGACAGGCAAGTTGGATAAAACGCCGGTTTCGGTACATGCGCAAACCCGTTTGGAAGAGGAAAAACAATTATTTTCGGTTTGTGCCGTAAATGGGATAGAAGCAGTATCCTTACGTGTCGGAATGGTCTATGGCAAAGGTATTTTGATGATTGATACGGCTCAATGGTTTGCAAAACATTACTTGTTAGGTATTTGGAAAAAACCAACCACCATTCATCTGATTTCGGCAGACGACTTTGTAACAGCTTTAGCTGCAGCGGTAGAAAAGTCTGACGTTCATGGCATTTACCATATTGGCGATGAGGGCATTCAGACATTACAGGAGTTTTTGGACACGATTACCGCCTATAAAGGGAATCATAAACCTTGGAGAATGCCCCTTTGGATGATCATGACGGCTGCGCGGACATTTGAATTGTTTTCGGGAATTTTTGGCACTCGAAGTCCATTGACGCGTGATTTTATCCGTATAGGTATGGTATCCTATTATGGCGATACTTCACGAATGAGAAAAGAACTTTTGCCAACCTTGAAATACAAGACATTTCGGGATGGACTTGAAACCTTTTGAAAGACGAATATATCTGTAGGTCAATTGATTCAAAATGGAGATACGAGCCATTCATCAGAACGAAATATCTGTGCTTTCAGACTTACAACCGGATGGGTGGGCGGATATTGTCCCTCATTTTAATTTTTACACACAATCGTCTTTTTGTGTTCCTGTGAAAGTAGTTGTAGACAAGAAAATAGTTGGTATCGGCGTGAGCATTGTTCATCACGATGTAGCTTGGCTAGCTCACATCATTGTTCGTCCAGAAGAAAGATGTAAAGGGTGGGGGCGACTTATCACACAGGCTTTAATGGACGTGGCAAAGCAACAGCATTGTTCAACGATTTATATGATTGCTACGAAACTTGGGTTTCCTGTTTATGAGAAGCTTGGATTTCTGATTGAAACCGAATATATTTTTTGCAGAAGGGTAGGGGAGAGCCCCGATTTATCCGTTTCGGATCATGTTCAACCCTATCAGGAGCAATATAAAGAGCATATTTCAGCTATGGATAAAAATATTTCCGGAGAGGACAGGATGATGCATCTGGAAGCACGTTTAGCAAAGGGTTTTGTGCATTGTGATCGTGGCATGGTCCATGGATATTATCTGCCTTCATTAGGAGAAGGATTGATCGTTGCAGATACCGGCCATGCAGGACTTGAGCTTTTGAAATGGCATCTTAGACACAGCAGTCAGATTGTTGTTCCTGAAGAAAATATGGTGGCAAGAACATTTTTGCAAGCGCTTGGATTTGAAGAGGCAAGCACCGCTAAACGGATGCGGTTAGGAAATATACGATCGGTTAAGTTTTCAAATATTTATAACAGGATAGGTGGAAATATCGGTTGACGATACCTATGTTTTCACACCAAATATAACCTACGGCAATGACTCATGTTGGTTATTTTGTCAACCACCATTCGACCATCATGGTATCATGCTGGAGTGAACTGGAGCATACCTTTTAAAAGACAGAAAATAGCTATATCCGTAGTTTCAAATTTTAACAAAATGTATGGTCATAAAACCAGCGCACCTCAAGAGCAGCATTGCTGATACCTTGAGATACGCCGGGATGTTATTTTCACTGTTTATCTTTTACTTTTTACCTTTCTATCCTTAATGTTGCACCACAATCTGCCGCATTTCCGGTTGTTCGCTCACACCATCATAAATATGTAAATAGTAGAGGCCATTGGGCAGGTTTGCTACATTGAATTCTACTTTCTCCCCGCGCGAGGTAGTACGCCGTAACAGGTTGCCCTGCCCGTCGTACAAACGAATATCGTAAGAAGTGGCAACAGGTGTGGCAGAGATAATGTTGTTGGTGGATAACTGCTGTTGCGTTGCCATACTGGTTCCTTGACCCATCTCGATGCTCAGGATATTGGAAGCAGGGTTGGGGTATGGGATGCTTAGTTTGGGAATAGTAGGACAAGTACTACATCCTCCATCATCTGGATATGGATATACCCTAAGCGTTTTGGAAGCGGTTGTAGAACCACATTGATTGGTAACTGTACCTGCAACTGAATAAGAACCTACTTCTTCTGCGTAGAAAGTATACGACAACTCATGCGTATTCTCGGCTACACCGTTACATGTCCAATTGACATAAGTGGTACTGGGCACGGAAGAACATTGGATGCGTTTAGTATATCCCGGATATAACTGAGCCGGTGTCGAAGCAGGGGTTAACGTAACAATAGGTTTTCCCACACTAACATTTACCCTCGGCAGTTCTATAACACCATTAATCGTAGCGCTAACCCAGCCTTCTTCGCTGCCGTTGG
>JAVBMZ010000021.1:0-12056 GCA_031551935.1 Bacteroidales bacterium | reverse complement strand
ACGAAGACAAAGTTTTTTCAGGTTTTGGAGCCGAATTAGCAGCCATCATTGGCGATGAAATGTTCCGATATCTGGATGCACCGATACGACGTGTTGGTTCCATTTTTACCCCCGTTGCAGTGAATCCTATTCTCGAAAATGTAATTCTTCCTAACACAGATAAAATATATGCGGCAGCAAAGGAATTATTGGAGTGGTAAACTGAGTAATTGATGATTGATGTTGCCTAAGGATGTCTCGACAAGTTACTCGCGGAAGTAGAATTTGGGCGGCTCAGCCGTTCACTTGAACGAAAGTAAGCCGAAGGCGATCCTACTCGACTATACCATTTAGGTGGACTCACGCAGCGAAGCAAGTAAAATCGTCAATATGGTGCCTATGGCAATTTTTCACGGACAAAGCCATGAACCATGCTGTTACCCCACCCATCGTTCAGAACCTGCGCGGGCGTTAGCCTGTTTATCAAGCGAAGCTTTCCTTATTGACGCTAAGCTGTCTGAGCGCAGCCGACAGGCGGAGCGAGTTTTTAGCGTCAAACCCTTTTGGGTACTTTTTGGGGCGGCAAAAAGTACAGAAGAAAAAGCCGTGGAAAACAGTTTTTCATTTTGAGTAACATCTCAAAAAAGAATTAACCAATTATTTGCTCAAGAGTACTTAATCAAAATAACATGAAAAAAATAGCTTTGTTTTATAGTGTATCTACCGTAAAAACTGCTATGATTGCCAAAAAGATACAGGAATCCTTTGGTGCAAACATTCCCACAGTAGATATCGAAAAAGCATGGAAAGATGATTTCATGGCCTATGATAATCTAATCATAGGTACTTCTACATGGTTCGATGGCGAATTGCCTACTTATTGGGATGAATTTTTACCTGAATTAGCGGAAATCAATATGCAAGGCAAAAAAGTAGCCATCTTCGGATTAGGTGACCAAACTAAATATCCGGATAATTTTGCCGATGGTATTGGCATCCTGGCCGATGTTTTCGAAAAATGTGGCGCTACACTGGTAGGATTTACCCAGCCGGAAGATTATACTTTTCATCAATCACTCGCCCTGAAAGATGGTAAATTACAAGGATTAGTCATCGATTTCGAAAATCAATCCGGTTTAACTGATACTCGCGTGAATGCATGGGTAAAGCAACTAAAAAAAGAAATGAACTTATCTGGTAAATCATAAATACGACTAAAGATCGTCGAATTTTATCTGTTATATGGGCGTTTGAATAGGATATTCAACCAAAAACATTATATTTGTTTTTTGTATTATGTCACCTATCAGATAAATAAATGGCTAAACAACAGGCTCAAAGAATCAATATTGTTTATTCCACTAATCCTGATTTCCAGTACCAACATGAAGGGACGGACGAAAAAGAAACGCTACCTCCTGGACAACAAGATCTTCGGGTACAATTGGATAAAAAGAACCGTGGTGGCAAAATGGTCACATTAATAACGGGATTTGTCGGTACTGATGACGATTTACTATTGTTATCCAAAGAATTAAAGTCTAAATGCGGCGTAGGTGGGTCGGTTAAGGATGGTGAAATACTCGTTCAAGGCGATTTCCGTGATAAAATTATGCAGTTGCTTTTACAGAAGGGGTACAAAGTCAAAAAATCAGGAGGATAATTTATTTATTTAATTGATATATAGTAGTTAAACTATCATTATCTGAAGTAAAACTACAATTAAAAAGAAGTGTTAAATCTTGCTAAATCATAAACTCATGGCAGAATTATCAGTAAAATATTTAGGATTAAATTTGAAAAATCCCATTATAGCAGGTAGTTCGGGATTGACTCGTTCGATTACCGATTTGGAACGCATGCAACAAAGCGGTGTTGCTGCAGTAGTCCTCAAATCTTTGTTCGAAGAACAGATTTTTCTTGATGCCGACTATTATTTGCGAAAAGCCCATGAAGATCGTATGCTGTATCTACGTAATTCTGAAACATTTGATTATATTGACACCCATGTTAAAACCAAATATCTGTCGGATTATACCGAAACAATTAAAGAGGCAAAAAATAGATTACAGATTCCGGTTATTGCCAGTGTTAATTGTACATCTGCAAGTGGTTGGACTTCGTTTGCTTCCAAATTACAGGATGCAGGAGCCGATGCATTAGAACTCAATATTGCTTTACAGGCATTCAACCCGTTGCTGACATCGGAAGACATTGAACAAATGCACATCGACATTATCAACAAGGTACACCAAGCGGTGACCATCCCTGTTGCCGTAAAAATAAGTCCTTATTTTGCAGACCTTAGCCGCTTAACCAATAATTTAGCAGCAACAGGCATCAAGGGTTTGGTCATGTTCAACCGCTTTTTCAGTCCCGATATTAATATTGATAACCTTCAAGTAATGGCCGCCAACATGTTCAGCACTCCGGCCGAATTACCCAATACCTTGCGGTGGATCGCCGCTAAGGCGGGAACTGTTCCATATGACTTGTGTGCATCAACAGGTGTACATAGTGGACGTGATGTTGTCAAAATGCTGTTAGCAGGGGCTGCTGCCACTCAGGTGGTTTCAACACTATACCATAACGGTTTGGACCACGTAGCTACCATGTTACAAGAAATTGAATCCTGGATGCTCCAGAAAGGAGATAATTATATTGACCAGTTTGCTGGTAAAATGAGCCAGTTTGAAACCGGCATGCCTGAATCATATGAACGGATACAATTCATGAGGTACTATTCGCAAGTTGAAAAGACAAGCTGATGAATGATAAAATATGCATTAGCCTCGGCAATGTCGATTTTATAACTTGCTTACAGTTAGCGGTGAGCACGCCGTTAGTTGAAGTGCGACTTGACTTGATGCGGCTTAGTACGGAACAAATTGAAATACTGGCAATGCAATGCAGGCGGTGGGTAGCGACATGCCGTCCTGGACACTATACGGAACGCGAACGCACGGTTCAATTATCTGCAGCTATTCGTGCCGGAGCTACGTACGTGGATATCGAATACGAAGCCGAACCGGAATATCGACAAACGCTGACGGAATTGGCCAAACGACTTCATTCGAAAGTGATAATTTCATATCATAATTTTGAATCAACGCTTGGTATAGACACATTAAACCAAATCATCGGACATTCGTTAGATATGGGCGCCGACTTAGTGAAAATAGCTGTTACGGCACATGCTACAAGTGATTGTGCCAGAATACTATCGCTTTACGAGCATCATCATCGCCTGATTGCTTTTGCTATGGGTAAAATAGGCACTGTTACACGTATAGCTGCACCCTTATTGGGAGCTGAGTTTACTTTCGCAGCTGTTGACGAAAAACATTTGACTGCACCAGGACAACTAACAGCTTCGCAGATGGAAGTCATCTACCAGGTGCTGGAAAAGAGCGTGTGATCATCATCCATCCCATAAAATAACCGATATATTGATAAAATTTGCGGGCTTTTGGAGGTTAATCGCTTGCCAGAATTTTTGTGCCCCAGCCCAAACGCCAAGTCACTGAATGTGGTGGCAAGTGGTGGAGGCATAGCCAGTAAAAAATGATTGAAAATTTGAAAAAATGCGGAGAAAAAGCGCTTATTCGCTGCATAAAATACGGGGAATATTTTATATATTTGCCGCATAACTTATTTGATATGGCAAAGTATATCTTTGATCGAGTCAGTTGGGTAGGGAATGGGCAGGTATAATATTCGATTATCAATCATTAGTCATCAGTCATCTATTATTTAAGATTGTGTACTACCCTCTAAATCAATCATTCCTTCTTCCAGCATAGTTACTTTTTCGCCTCCTTGGTCAGTGACAATGAAGGTATTTTCTATACCTACGGCGCCCACACCTTCAATGACAAATTTGGGTTCCACAGCTAATACCATATTGGTTTGCAATGCTACACGTGAACGTACGCCTAACACTGGTTGTTCGTTGACTTCTATACCTACGCCATGCCCTACAAAACGGGCTTGTTGTTGATGCCCCATGAAACAGTCATCCAATTGGTTTCGCTTAGCGATTGCTAACGAGGTATCGTAAATATCTTCACATATATTTCCAGGACGCAACATGTCGGAAATCTCATGCTGAATTTCGAGAGATACTTGATGTGCGCGATAAGCTTTTTCAGGCAATTCACCGATGGAATACGTACGGGTCATATCTGTCATATATCCTGTGAAATTACCGCCCATATCCACCATCACGCTGGTTCCCCTTCGTAATACGCTATTATTAGCACCCACTGGTATGGATGGGTGTAATCCTTTACCGCCTAATCCAAAGTCGTATGGTGAAGGTTCGCACGCATTGTCTCCAGCCAGAATACTACCCATAAAAATCTCCATACTTTGTCCAAATATTCTAAAAATGCCAAGATTACCGGCAAGACGAATTTCACGTTCAATTTCGACGGATAATTCCAAATCGGTCATTCCTGAACGATATAATTGAGGTATTTTGCTGTAAACAGATGCATGTATACGACCGGATTGCCTGATCAATTCCAGTTCGGTATCTGTTTTTATGCTACGAGCCCGTTGAATATTAGGTGTTCCATTGACAACTTTAGCCGGATGAAATATGGATTCGTAGCGTAACCATTCCATATGGGATAATGAATCTCCTTCGAACATGATACACTGTGGCATCGGTATACCTCGTTCCTTGATGGTTTCCACCATCTGTTCGGGCTTGCGGACATAGACTATTCGCTTGCCTTCCAAACCAACAGGCCGGCGCACAAAAAGTATTGGTTCTTGTTCTATGGGGATATACAGATATCCCATGACCACTTGCCCAAAAGCATAGTATATATTGACATTAGAAGTAATCAGACATGCATCGGCCCCAACTTCTTGCATTTCCTTGCGTATTTTTTGGATACGTATTTCCTGTTCGGTCATTTGATTTCTTGATATGATTGAAGTGGCAAAAATACAGATTATATAGGGATATAACACTTTTTATTTGATCAAAAAGAAAGCCGGCACATACAGGTGTCGGCTTTCTCAAAATATGATGACAATGGATTATTTTACAGGTGTCGGAAGTTTGAGAGAGGCCAACTTTTGTTTTAACGCTTCTTGCATCGCAGTATTGGCTGGTAGCGGATCATTCTGGATGGCGGGCAATATGTTGTCCCATACCACGTTCAGCTCTGTTTGGGTTTTTTGTTCTTCCGGAGTATTCCTGATATTGGCTGTAAGCGCTATAACTACATCCAGGTCTGGCATGATAAGGATAAATTGTCCCATAGCTCCGTCTGCACGGTAACTATTGTGGCGGCTACGCCACATTTGGTAACAATAACCCTGTTCCCAATCGCTTTTATCCCTTTTCTCCTGTTCTATGTCGGGATGTTGCAAGATATGCCCTGTCGAAGCTTCTGCTATCCATGCTTCGGGTAACAGTTGATTACCGTTCCACTTTCCTTTTTGCAAATAGAATTGTCCAAGTTTGGCCATATCTTCTGTTTTGAAACGCATTCCCGAACCGCCGACATTAATACCCATAGGATCTTCTTCCCACGAATATCCTTTAATACACAATGGATCTAATAATCTAGGCGACAGGTAGTCAAGTAATTTTTGTCCGGTAACCTTTTGGATAATCGCCGATAGCATATAAGTGCCATTGGAATCGTATAAATATTTAGTGCCTGGCTCATTGACAAATTCTTTTCCCAAAAAGGCTTTTATCCAGTTAGGATCCCGTTCGGTTGCAGTAAGAATTGGATCTTGTCCGACCGACATGGTTAATAAATCTTTGATGGTAAGTTGAGCCAAGTATGGGCTCACTACCTCCGGTAAATACTCAGGGAAAAACGATGTAACTTTATCGTTCACGGTAACGAGGTTTTCGCTCACGGCAAAACCAATCGCGGTGGACGTAAAAGTCTTACTTACGGAAAACATCACGTGGTTTTGTATCGACCGGTAGGGAGCCCACCAACCTTCGGCAATTACCTTACCGTGGCGAAGCATCATAAAACTGTTCATTTCTAACTGTTTCGATTCCACGGCTTCCAAATATTTGATAATTCCCTCAGAAGAAACACCTTCGGCTTCCGGAGTACTACGTGGTAAAACTTCTGGATATTGTTGTTGCGACTGTTGGTTTGATGTACAGGCGCTAAATACCAGGATAAATAATAAACCCCAAATAGATAATAATCGTTGACTCATGTTTTTAGATAATAAATGGTGAAAGAATGTGTAGAATAAATACTATGATTATTTAAGATATATATTAAAAAATGTGTGGTAAACATTAAAATATTTAATGCTCACATTAAATAATATAATACAAATATTAAATCATTTAATGTAAACATTAAAATATCGTTTTTGAGTTCAATCGTCATTGTATCCGATCAACTTGACTTTTTTCTTTTCAATCATTGCTTTTACCTTGGGAGAGGTAAGTACTGCAGTGACGTCGCCACGGTTAATGGCTACGTTTCCATAGCCTATGAAACTAATGGTTTGTAACTCGGAAACATTATAAGCCGGATGTTCGACGTACAGATAAGTCCCCGGCTTCAATTCTTCTATGCTTTTACAAAACGCATCTATTCTTTCGGATAAAGTCGCAGCATTTCCCCAACCATTGAAACGGCCAGTGATTTTATAACCCGATCGTAGCCCATATTCCTCACATAATTTTGTACATACTTGGTTAATATCCGGATGTAAGCCTGTAAATCCCATATGAATAGACACATGGGATATTTGTGGAATATGCTTCATGGCTAATTCAATCTGGGCCCGAAGCTCTTGTTCTATTTCCTTAATATTCCACTTTGCTTCTTCAATAGAAGAATTAGGTGGAAAAGCTGGATTTTTCCGTACCTGTGGAAAAAAATAGCCATTGCTGTCTACCAAGGATGGTGCTTGAGTAAGTGGTCTCCATTTATTGTTTTCCCATTCACTGGTTAACACAAGATGAACACCGGCATCGATATTAGGATGTTCCCGCAACATACGTGCAGCCTCTAGAAACCAAGAACATGTTACCATTACTTCCGCCGAACGGGCAATCCCTTTGGTACATGTTTCAATGATTGCCTCGTTAGCGGCATGAAATGAAGCCATGTCATCAACCCGTACTAAAAGTCGGATTTCTTCTTGTGCTCGGAGTGTAAAAAAACACCCACATAAAGTAACCAAAAGCAATACTTTTTTCATTTTCATAGATATGCTATTTTATAAAATAATGATTATTAACGTTGTTGTATCAGATTGTATTTTTCAAATGTATTCCAAAAAGTCAACATTGTATCGTGCATAAAGTTAAAAAATGTTATTTTTTTTCTGTTAATGCTTCATACAATACTTCTACCGGATGCAACACTTTTCGCCCCGTACCGTGTTCGATATGTTGACGACAGCTTGTTCCTGGCGCCACAATGATGGTTTGTTGAGATGCATGCTTCACTTGTGGAAAAAGCGCCAATTCGCCAATTTGCATGGATAATTCATAATGTTCTTTTTCATAGCCAAATGAACCAGCCATGCCGCAACATCCTGTTTTCATTTCACTTACAGTATAATTGCAAGGAATACCCAACATGGTTTTGGTCGCTTTGGTAGTGATGAGCGACTTTTGCTGGCAATGACCATGGAAAGTAATTTGAACAGGAGTGTCTGTAAAAGAGGAGCGGTGAATGCGTCCTTGTTCCATTTCGCGAACCACAAATTCTTCTATAGTCATGGTATTTGGCGCCAAGCTGCATGCTTTATCACGTAAATTTGGCGATACCAAATCGGGATACTCATCTCTAAACGATAAAATACAGGAAGGCTCTATTCCCACCAACGGTTTATTTTCCGAAATCAGCGAACTAAATATACTTACATTGTGGTTCGCTATTTGTTGAGCCTTGCGTAAGAAACCTTTCGATATGTAGGTGCGTCCACTTTCTTTATGCGACACTATATGAACGATATAGCCCAACTGATGGAGCAATAAAATAGTTTTGATGCCAATAGGAACATCATGATGGTTTACAAATTCATCTACGAACAAATAAACTTCTCCAACAGATTGATTTACTGATTTATTTAATTGGTTAAGATTTGCCCGAAGCCATTTGCGAAGAGTTGTATTATTTATTTGAGATATACGCCTTCGGCGTTCAAATCCCATGATTCGCTTGGTCAAATGCCAACCAGTGACTTTATTATATAAGGCCGGCCATAGTTGACCGATTTGATTCATTTGATGAACATGTGCAATCATCCACGCACGGAATGGAATACCATTGGCATCGTAATAATGTTGCAAAAATTCGGCTTTCAATTTAGCCATATCTATATTCGATGGACATTCACTCTTGCAAGCCTTACAGGATAGGCAAAGATCAAGAATCTGAGCTATCTCCTTGTGGTCAAATGGATTTTGCTTGGGTGAATGCGTTAAGTATTCACGTAGCACATTTGCCCGGGCACGAGTACTGGCGGTTTCATTACGTGTAGCCATATAACTGGGACACATCATTCCGCCCGCAGTATGCAGCTTGCGACAATCTCCCGAACCATTGCAACTTTCCACTGCCCGCATGATGCCTAACGTCGATGAAAAATCGAAAATAGTTTGAATTTCCCGCGTTGGTTGCCCCGGTTCGTAACGTAAAGAAGTATTCATAGGCGGTGTGTCGACGATTTTTCCAGCATTAAAAATGCCTTCTGGATCAAAATATCGTTTCACTTCCTTAAAAAGAGCATATACATGCTCGCCATACATGAGCGGGATAAACTCTCCCCGTAATCTTCCGTCGCCATGTTCTCCGCTGAGCGATCCCTTGTATTTTTTTACCAGCAACGCCATTTCTTGCGCCATCGTATGGAACAGTTGTACATCATTTTTGTCTTTCAGATTGAGAACTGGTCGTATGTGCAACTCTCCCGTGGCAATATGGGCATAATAGACGCAGCTAAGTCCATGTTTTGCTAATAATTGTTTGAATTCTACAATATAAGCGGGCAAGTCATCTGGTAAAATAGCCGTATCCTCAATCACGGCTACGGGTTTTGCATCACCTTTTATATTAGAAAGAACCCCTAAACCGGCTTTACGTAAGTTCCATACCGCGTTGACATTATCGCCTGTGACAACAGGAAAATAATAGCCGTAGCCTGCTTCGGTCATTTCTTTTTCTAATTTTTCAGTACGACGATAAATCGTATCTGTATCTTTGTCGGCAAATTCTACAATCAACAGTACACCAGGATCACCTTGTATAAAAAACCGGTTACGTTGTTGTAAAAGATTATTTTTGGTACATTCCAATATAACGCTGTCGATGAGTTCAACAGCAGTTGGCGCATGTTTCAGGGCAATCAGATTGGCATGCAGCGCTTCTTCCAGGGAATTTAGGTGAATACACATCACCGCCGTTACAGGTGGAGGCAACGGAACAATCCGTAACTTAACCGCAGTCATAAACACCAAAGTACCTTCAGAACCGGCAATCAGCGAACATAGGTTAAATGGGCGTATACCACCAAAAGGTTGTGTATCAAGCAATATGTCAAGTGCATAACCATTATTACGCCTTCGTATCTCTGGTTTAGGGAATTGCGCTTTAATTTCAGACTGGTTGGAAGGGTGGGAGAGGAGCTCCTTCATATTCCGGTATATACTGGCCTCCATGGTTGTGTCATGTGTCTTCTCTTCCAATGCTGCGGGTGTAAGGCAGGTGAATTCAGCTTCACTGCCATCACTCAATATAGCTTTAACAGCCAATAAATGATCGCGGGTGCTTCCATATACCAAAGAATGAGATCCACAAGAGTTGTTTCCCACCATACCGCCAACTGTACATCGATTAGAAGTAGAAGTTTCGGGAGCAAAAAACACCCCATAAGGTTGCAGATAGCGATTCAACTCGTCCGGAATGACGCCTGGCTCCACATATACCCAACCTTCATCTACATTCAACTCCAAAATGCTCGTCATATATTTGGATACATCTACTACTAATCCATTACCTACCACTTGTCCAGCCAACGAAGTACCACCCGAACGTGGAATCAACGTTATATGGTGTATCTGTGCATACTTGATCAATAATTGTATATCGGCAGGATTTTTCGGATATGCAACAGCTTGCGGTTTCTCTCTAAACACAGAGGCATCTGTAGCGTAAGCGCTAAGAATCATATCGTCGGTAACAAAATCGCCGAGAAAGGACGAAAGCAAATGATTTAATTCCATGATGATAGTTTTTGCAATGGCAAAGTTAGTTAATCTGAGCGTAGATATTCCACAAGTAAAACGATGAACGGATAAGTTTCTCACCTAAACTGATAATAGTGTATTTGGCAAGCATTTTGCACGGATGGATAGTAGAGGGCATTTGTTCGATGGAAAATGGAAAATTGTTGAAAAATATATCGAATCAAATTAATATTATTATTTTTGCGTGATGTAGAATCAAAATATAATCAATCATTAATTCTTAGTTATGAGACGTTTAATATCTTTTATAGTAATAATTTTAGTTGTAAGCATTAATTGCTTTGCACAAAATGACGGTAAAGCTAGGTCGCTGAAGGAAGATCTTGCCAAAAGCGATGTGACAATACAAGACGCGAAAAAAAGCGTTGATCCGAAAACATGGATGGATAGAGGAAAATTGTTCCGTGATATTTATAGTCTAAATGTAAATTATTTACGTTTTGGAATGTCTACAAATGAGGCCAAAATATTTTTTAAAAACCCTCAACAAGTCCTTTCTTCTGAAGAAAATGGTGTTGCAAAGGAAACGTATGAATATAGTCAGATCAAACTTAATTTTGAAAATGGTTTACTGAAATCTTGGGAAGTAAAACAATCTATTGTGGATAATCCTTTGGCGGAGGCGGTTAATGCTTACCAAAAAGCTTCCGATTTAGATAAAAATCAGAAAAATACCAAAAAAATTAACGAGGCTTATCAATCCATTAATAAAGATTTGGAACTAAAAGCTTTTAATGAATATTTCCTCAAAAACTATAAAGATGCTTGTAATACATCTTTACAAAAAATTGAAGCCAGCAAATTATTAGGTATCACAGATACTTTATTTTACTACAACGCAGGATATTTTGCATATTCTGGCAATATGTGGAAAGAAGCTAATGATAATCTTGCAAAAGCTGCTGAACTTGGCTACAAAGAAACAGGCGAAGATGCAGGTTTTATGTATGTGATGCTGGCTCGTGCCAATATGAATTTAGGAGATACCACAAAAGCTGTTAAATACATGCAAGAAGGTTCCAAAGCATATCCCAACAATATTGATTTAGTTTATGAATTAATTAATTATTATTTGTTGCGAGGAGAAAATAATGAAGCGTTAAAATTTGTTGAAGCCGCTAAAGCTAATCCCAGCGCTCAAAATAATCCGTCGTTGTATGCTGCCGAAGGTTCTTTATACGAAAAAATGGGCGAACATGCAAAGGCAATTGCTGCATATGATGCAGGAATCGCTAAAGATCCAAAATTTGCTAATTTATACCTTTTTAAAGGTATTGTATACTTTGATGCAGGTGTAAAACTGTCGGATGAAGCGAATAAAGAAAAATCGGATGCCGAATACAAGAAAAAACAAGACTTGGCTGATGCAGAATTTTTGAATGCTGTTGCACCTTTAGAAAAAGCAAATGAATTGCGTCCAGGAGATGTCGACGTAATGCAGACGTTGAAGAGTTTGTATTATCGTTTGCAATCAAAACATCCTGAAATGAAAGCAAAATATGAAGACATATCAAGGAAATTAGACGTTGCTAAATAATCATAAAAAGGGGAATTGTCCCCTTTTTTATTTATAATGTCATTTAACATAATATAAATTATGCGACAAACTTCGTTTTTAAAACATGGCACAAAAAAAAGAGCTATCTATAAAAATAGCTCTCACAAAATGATTTACAGATTACAGTGTTAAGCTATTCCGTTTCGTTACTCTCACCCAAGACTTCTGCGTTTTCTTCGTCTTCGGTACGAGGAACTTGTGTGACGGATGCAATAGTATCATTACCGCGCAGATTGATTAATTTTACACCTTGTG
>JAVBMZ010000039.1:0-16150 GCA_031551935.1 Bacteroidales bacterium | reverse complement strand
ACCTGTTGGACTAACGGACAAAATAACAACACGTATTTTTAACAACAAGATTTTACGTGCATTGTATGCCAATTTGCATCCCTATTGGGGAATTTCCTTTGGCAAAAACTGGTCGAAGAACAATCGTTCCCGATATGGTTGGACAGAACCTTTCGAAAGTATCGATCAAGAAGAAATAGCTATCTACGCACGCAAACAGCTGGTAGATAAGCATTACGACTTTTTTGTTTTTGGTCACAGGCACTTGGCTATGGATGTTCGTTTAACCGAAAATAGCCGGTACATTAATACGGGTGCATGGATAGAAAGTAACACTTACGCCATGTTCGACGGTAAAGATGTTTCATTACACTCTTTTAGCAAGACAACAGAAATTTTGACATTAGCATGACCGCATAAATCTTGATTTGATATATATCGGCATCCCACAATGATGAGCGTGTCATTTATTGAGTAAAAAATATTTTTTATAAAAAAGTACTAACTCCTTGTCACAACATACATATTTTGTATCTTGCGTCGATATTACTTTATTAAAAACTTAAAATTTAAAGGCTTATGGAACACAAACTTGATTTCGGAACAGTGTTTAAAGAAGGATTTGCAAATGGCATGAAAAATTTACCATCCTTGATTGGGGCTTTCCTGTTATGGATATTAACCATTTGGATTCCATACATAAATGTGGGTACTACCATAGCCATCTGTACGATACCCATACAGTTGAGTAAAGGAACTATTTTTTCTCCGCTGAGTATTTTTAACAAGAAATACTACCGTTACATAGGTGAATTTTTTCTAACTGCCGGCCTGATGTACATTGGAATAATGATAGGGATAGTATTTTTAATCATTCCTGGAATTGTCATTGGCATTGCATGGTCATTGGCTATGTTATTGTTGTTAGACAAAGGAGTTAATGCAGCAGAAGCGCTTAGGCTCAGCAATAAGCTTACATATGGAAACAAGTGGACCATCTTTTTTGTTTCTCTTGTATTAGGTATTTGCTTTTTCATTGCGGCTGCGATTATTTCAGCGCTTTTCTCGCTGATAGGATTAAGTGTTGTTGGCGGCCTATTGATAATTTGCTTATTACTTGCCTATTTTGCTATTTCTGTAGGTTGTACCGCTTCTATCTATGGAACCTTAGCGAAAGATGTTCCCGAAGAACATTGATATACATATCGCACACAATATCAATTTGATAATCGAAAAACAGACCGACTGGTCGGTCTGTTTTCATTATATCAGTTAATCGCTTGTCTTATTTTCACCAATTGATGTAATAAATCATCCAACTGATCTAAAGGCAACATATTTGCGCCATCTGATTTAGCATTCGCCGGATCCGGATGTGTTTCAAGAAAAATACCGTCGACCCCCACGGCAACTCCGGCACGGGCAACCGTCTCGATCAATTGGGGCAATCCGCCAGTTACACCTTCGACACTATTCGGTTGCTGTAACGAGTGAGTAATATCCAGTACTACAGGCAATCCCGTTTCCTGCATTTTCTTAATGCCGCGATAATCAATAATTAAGTCGTAATACCCGAACATAGTCCCGCGATCAGTCAACATCACCCTGTTATTGCCGGCCTGTTTTACTTTATCTGCAGCAAACTTCATGGATTCGGGCGCCAGGAATTGTCCCTTTTTGATATTCACCATCTTTCCGGTTTTGGCAGCAGCCACTAACAAATCTGTTTGCCGGCACAAAAAAGCAGGTATCTGCAAAATATCAACGTATTCGGCTGCCATTGCTGCATCAGCTTCAGTATGAATATCAGTTACTACGGGAACATGCAGATTTTCACGAATGTCAGCCAGAATTTGTAATGCTTTACGATCGCCAATACCCGTAAAGGAATCAATACGCGAACGATTGGCCTTTTTAAATGAACCTTTGAACACAAAAGGGATCTGTAACCGGTCTGTAATATCTTTGATATGACGGGCAATATCAAAACAAATGCCTTCGCCTTCGACTACGCAAGGGCCAGCTAACAAGAAGAAGTTACGACACGTAGTATGGCGGATGTAAGGAAGAGTTTCTAACATTTTTGATTCTTTTAAATGATTTATTGGCCAAATTTTGTTCCAAATTCAATAAATTTATTGCTTTGATAAAATTTTGGCAATTTCTTCTTCCAATTTTCCTTTGGATTGAAGTTTGACGTATTTTTCAATGTTTTTATCTTTTCCAATAGCTTTTTTGTTCTTATTGTAAACGTCAATTGCATTTTCTATTCCAGCCATATTGCCCTTCAGTTTATCTGAAAAATTCTTGGTTTCGAGCGAATACTTAGTCCATCCACCCAAAAAAGCCATGAGGAGGTCGGGACTCGACATAAATGTGACAACATCTTGCCGTATTTCTATTTTTACATTCGGACTGCCTATGATCCATTTCATCAGAAAAGCGTTGGCCTCTTTTCTTTTTTCCACATTTTGGTCAACAGGAGTTTCTGAAAGCCAATTGATACAATTCACCACATCCTGTTCATACGGAGCATAATCTTCTATCTTAACCAGTTGATAATTCACAGGCACTTGAAATTCCTGACCAAAGAGCCATGAACCTAAAAATAGAGCAACACTAACTAACAGTAATTTTTTCATATCCTCATTTTTATTTGTAATACACATCATTTTTCAAAGCCCATTCAAAAAAAGCATTTGATTATCGTCCTATTAATTGATAAAATTCATCCTCTGAAATAATTGGAATATTCAGCGACTCGGCCTTTTTCAATTTTTCCGGCCCCATTTTTTCGCCTGCCAACACATAATCGGTTTTAGAAGAAACGGAGCTTGAATTTTTACCGCCGTGTTCTTCTACCATTTTTTTAATATCATCACGCGGGATTGAAAATACTCCACTCACTACGATGGTTTTACCCTTGAGTGTTTCCGATTTTGCTTGGTATTCGTTTTCGTCCAATGCAAATTGTAATCCAGCTTGTTTCAACCGTTCAATAATTACCTTATTAGCGGGTCTATTGAAAAAATCAACGACACTTTTCGCAATTCGATCCCCAATTTCATCAACGGCAATCAAATCTTCAAAAGTGGATTGTGACAATACGTCGATATTTTTAAAACTACGCGCCAACTTTTTAGCAATTGTTTCGCCTACATAACGAATACCAACGGCATAGAGCGTACGGTCAAAAGGCACTTGTTTAGACGCCTCAATACCTGATAATATTTTTTCGACGGTACGTTCCCTGAACCCGATTTTCTTGGTAACGCCGTCCTCATCGGTCATTGTTTTTTCCAACCCAAACAATTGCTCGTAAGTCAGCGAATAAAGATCAGCTACATTGTGTAGTAAACCCTTATCGTATAGCATTTCGATTTTTCCTTCTCCCAAACTGTCAATATTCATTGCCTTACGGCTAATGAAATGTTCAATGCGACCCTTAATTTGTGGCGGACACCCATCTTCGTTCGGGCAATACCATGCTGCTTCACCTTCATTTCTGACCAAGGCAGTACCACATTCAGGGCAATCGGCAATAAACTGAGTAGGAAGGCTATCAACAGGCCGTTTTTCCATATTGACACCCACTACTTTCGGAATAATTTCCCCGCCTTTTTCTACATATACCGTATCACCGACACGTATATCCAACAATTGTATCTGGTCTGCATTGTGCAACGAAGCACGTTTCACAGTCGTTCCGGCTAATCTCACCGGTTTAAGATTGGCAACCGGAGTAATCGCTCCAGTTCTACCCACCTGGTAAGAAATTGAATTCAGGCGTGTTTCAACACGTTCGGCTGGAAATTTATAGGCAACAGCCCAACGCGGACTTTTAGCACGCATTCCCAATTGTCGTTGTTGCGCCAAATTATCAACTTTTATCACGATACCGTCAATATCGAATGGCAACTTATCACGTTCTTCAGCCCATGTAACAATGAATTGGTGTACTTCCTGCATATGATAACAAAGAGTAGCATATGGAGGGACCTTGAATCCCCACTCCTTAGCCTTTTGCAGGTTTTCGTAATGTGATTGTGTAGGTAAATGTTCGCCCAACATATAATAAAGGAAACAATCAAGCGTACGTTTAGCAACTTGCGAAGAATTTTGCATCTTCAACGTTCCTGATGCGGCATTACGCGGATTGGCAAATGGAGTTTCGCCTATCTCGATACGTTCTGCGTTCAATTTATCGAAAACGTGGTGCGTCATCATAATTTCACCACGAATTTCAAATTCTTCAGGCCATCCACTGCCTTGCAATTTCAGGGGAATACTTCTAATCGTACGCACATTAACCGTAACATTGTCACCTTGTTCGCCATCGCCGCGAGTAACAGCACGCAACAATTCGCCATTTCGATATGTAAGACTGATCGACGCCCCGTCGTATTTCAACTCACATACATAGCGGTAAGCGTCCGCAAGATCTTTACGCACCCGCTCGTCAAAATCATATAACTCTGTCTCGCTATATGTATTATTAAGCGAAAGCATGGGATATTTGTGCGCCACCTGCGAAAACTCTACGTTGATATCGTTTCCTACACGCCGTGTGGGCGAGTTTGGATCGGCATATTCCGGATGTTGCTTCTCAAGCTGTTCCAACTCTTTAAGCATCATGTCATAATCATAGTCGCTAATCACTGGTTGTGATTGGACATAATACAGGTAATTATGCTTTTCGAGCTCCTTACGCAATAATGCAATATGCTGGGCGACGTTATCCATCTTTGGTTAATTCAATAAGATTCAATAACGCAAAGTTATCATTTTGTGTGACAAATCACCACGAGAAGCCTTCTGATGACACATTAAAGTAATACAAATTCGTTTGTAAATGATGTATATATGTCATTGACGAAACTTATGAACATCATTCTGCGTATAATAAATATGGGCGTCTTTGTTCGCGGAATCGTTCAACATCAGCTTGCCACGCTGCTTTTACCTCCGCAGCCGATTTTCCTTCCTCAATCATCTTCCAGACATAATCCACACCTATCAATTTTTCAAAAAACGATGTGAAAAATTTGTCTCCCATATTCAGATGATGATATGCATCAATAAGATAGCTTACGTCAAGTTGTTTTACCCAAATTTCTTCATCAGGTACTTCACGTAAATCCGCTCCGTAACAAAGCTTGTTCATCTGTGGCGGATTTTTGGCACTGGGCATGCTTCGAGGCGTAAAACTAAATAGATAACCTTTCATATCAGGATGACCGTATACCTGAAACGGAAATGGAGTGCCTCTGCCCAAACTGACAGGCGTACCTTCAAACAGACAAATAGACGGATACAAATATACCGATTTCATGTTGGGCAAATTAGGAGATGGCGGTACTGGCAATTGGTACATGGTTTGGTGCGTGTAGTTTTTACATGTAACAACCGTCAAATCACATACCCGACCTTCCGGAAGCCATTTTTCCCCATTGACCATCATAGCAAGCTCACCAAGTGTCATGCCATGTACCACAGGAATGGGTAACCAACCCACACCCGATTTATACTTCATATCCAGCGTAGGGCCATCAACATAATGCCCATTAGGATTAGGTCTGTCTAAAATGATGACTTTTTTGCCATGTTCCGCACAAATATCCATAAGGCGTACCATGGTGATGTAATAGGTGTAAAATCGAAGCCCGACGTCTTGTATGTCAATGATCAGGATATCGAACTTCTGCATATTTTGACTGCTTGGCTTCCCGTCTTTACCATCGTACAAAGATACAACAGGTATACCTGTTTTCTCGTCGATAGAGCTTGCAACATGTTCACCTGCACTTGCATCTCCCCTGAAACCATGTTCCGGAGAAAAAATAACCACCACATTCCAGTTTGCTCTTGTAAGCATATCAACGACATGCTCTTCACCAACCATTCCCGTGTGGTTCGACATTACAGCAACCCGTTTTCCTTCTAAAAGCGGGTAATATTCATCAGTAGATCCGGCACCTACTTTAACCGGACAGTGTATCTGAGCATGACAACACATCATGACAAATGACAATACCATCAAGATGACATGTGCCTTTTTCCAACAAAAATGCTGCATTTTTTACCGAAGATATATTTTCAAAAAGGCAAACCTGTTTCTATGCGTTATCCAGAAGCAAGTTGCCGTCCACTCCTAAATTACGATACATCGACTTTGCCAAATGAATCCCTATACGTTCTTTACCATTGATCACCTTACTCAAATGAGGATATGATACATCCAGTTTCTGGGCAAGTTGGCTTTGGGTCATCCGTCCTCGATGAGTTTCATTCAACAATAATGCTTCTATAACCCCCTTGTTAGGATATGAAGATTCATATGCATCACGTGTATCTTTCATCATTTTACGTGTGCACAATTTCTGCAATTGTTCTACCTCTTCCATACTGAGGTTTTTGATGTTCCCATCCGACTTTTGCAACAATGCATTTAATTCTGCGGTGTATTCTTCCCCTTTGTTGTGGTTCGATTTTGATTTCATGGTATTTTTGTATTAAATTGACATCCAAATATACATCATTATTTATCATGTAGATTCAGCGAATAAACTTTTTTCCCTCATATTTTAATATGTAGATTAAATTATGAGAGAGCTTAAAATAGTTAATATTGACATTAAAAGCATTTGATAAACTATTGATGATTTCTTTCCGTCACAAGTTATAATGGACTTTCCAGTCACGAATCCTTATTGTAATCATTTGGTAATGATAGCTTCTTACAAAAAACAAATCATAGTATAAAATTATCCAACCCGTTATAACAACTTTTCAATATTATCCGCTTCTCCAACTATCCACACCAAATCGCCTTCTTGAAATGAAGTTGTACTATCAGGGTTTATCATCACAACGCCATTTCGTTCGATAGCCAACAACAAGCATTTAGCCTGAACTATATCAGTCTCTCGGATATTCTCGTCAATGAAATGAGAGTCTGGCTTGATCTTCAACGACTTCAGCTTTATCTCCTTTTCCAAATTTGTAGCAACATATTGTGTCGCAGAAGTTTCGGCAACAAACAATAGCAGTTGCTCATTTGTACCAACTACCAACAATTCATCTTGAGGATACAGATATTCATTATTTCCAGGAATATTGATTTGAATATTGCCTCGACGAATTTTTATAACATTAATAGCGAAATTTTGATTAAAAGCCGCTTCTGACAATGTTTTACCCGCATAAGGAGTATCTGCCGGAAGAATCACCGTATTCAGATTAATATCTTTATTTTTGAACGTAGCGTTAAAACTACTCTGAAATGGCGATTTTTTTCGTTGCGCTTCTTCTCGGACATTAAAATTGGCTATAAAACGCCGCTCAATCCGCACATATTGATGAAACAACTTCCGTGAGAGAAATATAGGCGCCACAATGACGATGGCAATCGCCACACTGCCATATATCGGCAAAGGGAGTAAACGATGGACAACGATGAAAACAAACAGTACTGCAAGGACGATGCGGAATAATGCAGGCAGAACCAATTGTAGCTTAGTATAACATTTATCATACCACAGATCAACAAACAGCTGGGTTGAATTGTCTTTGCTAAGCACCAATGCACGCAGAAAAGGTGACATCAATAACAAGGCACCAATTGCATTCAACAGTTTGCCCCAAATGCCTGGAATAATATCAGACATAGCTGGTTCAATGACCCTGAATGCCAAAAGAATCACAGACGACAATACCACTGAAAGTAAAATAGTCTGAACAACAGATTGTTTCAGATATTGTTTTTGTTTATTTTCAATGTTGCCTATTCGATGGTTTCCCGAACGGTCTAAAAAAGCAATCGCTGGAGCAGACAATATCCGATACAACCATGTAGCAAAAGGGCCAGATAATCGTATCATGTAAGGCGTAGTGAAAGTCGTAATCACCGAAACGGCCACAACAATAGGATATATATACGCATCCAATACTTTAAGACTTACCCCCAATGCTGCAATAATAAAGGCAAATTCTCCGATTTGTGCCAGACTAAATCCAGATTGTACAGATATATTGAGCGGCTGACCTGAAAGTAACACACCAAGGGTAGAAAAAAATGCTTTGCCAAAAATCGCTGCCAGTGTGATCAAGGCCACAGGAATAGCATATTCTACTAATATACTCGGATTGACCATCATACCTACCGATACGAAAAAAATGGCTCCAAACAGATTTTTCACTGGAGTGATAATATATTCAATATGCTCTGCCTCGATTGTTCCAGCAAGTATGGAACCCATAACAAAAGCACCCAATGCAGCGGAAAATCCCGTTTTTGTGGATAACACCACCATTCCCAAGCATAGACCAAGCGAAATCACCAAAAGTGTTTCGTCATTCATCAATTTTTCCACTTTTCTGAGAAATACAGGCAATAGGAATATCCCTATTAAAAACCACAATATCAGGAAGAAAATGACCTTCAAAACGCTTCCTAATATAATATCCCCTTCAAACCCGTTACCCGTGGCTAAGGCAGATATCATCACCATCATCAAGATGGCTACCAAATCTTCTACCATCAACACTCCGAAAACAATGCCAGTAAATTTCTGTTTTTTTAATCCTAAATCGTCAAAGGCTTTGATAATAATAGTGGTCGAAGACATCGACAGCATTCCCCCAAGAAGAATGCTGTTTACCAACGACCAACCCAGCACAATCCCAATACCAAATCCAACAAGCAACATGGAAATGATTTCCGTAACCGCTGTAATAGCGGCCGTTCCTCCCACGTGCATCAGCTTTTTGAAGCTAAATTCCAGACCTAATGAGAATAGTAAAAATACAACACCTATTTCCGCCCAGATGTTAATATTTTCCACATCAATAACTGTAGGTAACAGTTGAAAATACGGCCCTGCTAACAGTCCGGCAATCAAATAACCGAGCACCAAAGGTTGTTTTAACCATCTAAAAATAAGCGTTATGATACCTGCTGAAATCAGGATAAGCGCTAAATCTGTTATTAAGGGAGGCAAATGTGACAATTATCTAAGTCGTTATAATCTACATACATTTATGCAAAAACAAGATTTTTTAGGTATAGCCGCACTGAATTTATCAACCTGACATCAAAAACCGATAGGTTTCTTGCTATCTATTACCCAAAAGATCAAAAAGCTCAACTTATTTAACAGTTGAGTCAGCAAAATAGTTAATAAAAACTCAATAATGATCACCCGTAGTGTATTGGGAGAAAATCTCTAAATCAAAATTCGGCTAAAGCCCTTTATGGGTTAATTTATTATGTGCGTTTTTTAGCATTATCAAGCACCTTTCTTACCGAACCGCTTTTTAACAGCAATTCACGGGCTTCTTCAGCGGAAATACCAAGTTCTTCCACAATCATTCGTGTTCCCCTCTCTATCAATTTTTGGTTAGCCAATTGCATGTTAATCATCCTATTTCCTTTGACTCGTCCCATTTTGATCATCAACGTAGTAGAAATCATATTGAGTATTAATTTCTGGGCTGTACCAGATTTCATGCGGGTACTGCCGGTCACAAATTCCGGTCCTACCAGCACTTCAATCGGGCATTCAACCGCACAGGCAAGTATCGAACCAGGATTACAGGTAATACATCCCGTAAGTAAGCCATTTTCCCGAGCTTTTTCTACTCCACCGATAACATAAGGCGTAGTACCAGATGCAGCAATGCCTATTACTGTATCCAACTTCCCAATGTCCAATTTTTGTAATTCTTCCCAGGCTTTTTCCTTATTATCCTCAGCGTGTTCCACCGATTTACGCAAGGCAGTATCTCCGCCAGCAATCAGTCCCACAAAAGTGTCCGAAACTCCAAAAGTTGGCGGAATTTCAGAAGCATCGAGTACTCCAAGTCTTCCACTGGTACCTGCACCCAAATAGAACACCCTGCCACCCAAAGGCAAGCGTTCCATGATTTGGTTTATCAAGGTTTCGATCTGGGGAATGGCTTTTCCAACTGCTAAGGGGACATTAATATCTTCCTGATTAATTCCGACTAGTATTTCGTTGATAGACATCTGATCTAAATGCTGAAATGCTGACGATGATTCCGTGATACTTAATTCATCCATGATATTTCCTATCAAAAAAGAAAATTTACATATTCATATGGTATTCTAGTAAGCCCTGCATAGGTTCCCGAACAATATTGCCGACAGTTAATCCGAACGATCTGGCTACTTTTTCCAATTGGTTTTTGAAAAAGAAAGCAATGCTTCCTGTAAAATGCACAGGTAAATCCAATACACCCGCATATTGCATGACATTTTTCTGAAAAAATTCTTGAAAACTATCTTCCACGAGCGTGTTCATTTCCGGATAAGTGATGTACTCAGAGACAAATTTCGCGTATTGTGCTAAAAACCGGTTAGGAAAGGGTTGTCGATAAGTATTGTCAAGAATTTCACCAAGGGTGATATCATAGTTTATAAAAAAATCTTTACAGATGGCTTCGGAGAACTGGTTTTTAAATATACCGGATACTAATTTCTTTCCTAAAATTGCTCCGCTTCCTTCATCTCCAAGAATAAACCCAAGAGGAGGGACATTTTGTACGATTATCTTCCCGTCATATAAGCAAGAATTGGAACCTGTGCCAAGAATACAAGCTATTCCAGGCATACGTTGACAAAGCGAACGAGCTGCTCCCAACAAGTCGCTATGAATTTCGATGTTTGCTGCATCAAAATAAGAAGAAAAAGCATCCAACAATACTTGTTTTTTTTCGGGCAAGGCGCAACCAGCTCCATAAAAATATATTGAAGAAATTTCTTTTTTGGGAAGTGTATAAGCTGTGTCTAATAAGTGTAGAATTTCTTCCGTTCCCAGAAAAAATGGGTTAATTCCTGTTGTAACGCACGTTCCTATTTGCTGATGTTCATGAATCAAACTCCAGGTAGTCTTGGTAGAACCACTATCCACAATTAATACCATATTTTGTACAAAACTATTCTTGCATCAAAGGCGAATATGAAAAACCTCTAATGGCTTCAAAAACGAGCTATTTATTATGTGACATGGGAAGTGTAAAATGGAAAGTAGATCCAACACCCAATTCGGACTCAACCCAGATAGTTCCCCCCATTTGGAGTAACAATTTTTTGACGATGGACAAACCTAAGCCGGTGCCACTCGAATATTCATCTACCTTTCTGAAACTTTGAAACACCAGATCAATATTCTCTGCAGCGATACCCACTCCTGTGTCCATAACATAAAAATGCACCATGTCAGGTATATCGAGGATATGACCACATCTGACAAAACCTTTTTCTGTAAACTTTAATGCATTTTCAATCAAATTTATGAAAATCTGTTTCACCCGAAACAAATCTGTATATACGGTTAATGACGTATTTTCAGAGTTTTCATCAATCCATAATTCAATATATGGATATTTACTTTGTATGATAGATTCGAAATATCCTTTGATCTCTTTCATGATATCAGATACCCGGCACAACTCCATACGAAGTGTTAATTGTTCGGCTTCAATTTTCGATATATCCACAATATCGTCTATTAATCGCAACAGGTTATAACAGTTATCTTGAATCAGATCTAAATAAACACTTTGTCGTTGGGGAGGCAAATTTCCATTTGACAACAATGATGCAAAGCCAATGATCGCATTCATCGGTGTACGTATCTCATGTGACATATTTGCGAGAAAAGCTGATTTTAGTCTATCCGATTCTTCTGCTTTTTCTTTAGCGGCCACCAATTCTTGTTCGAAATGTTTCTGTTCGGTTTCGTCCACCTGATAGCCATCCAAATAGGTCAATCCATCATTCCCTGCAACAGCAATGGCACGGACATGAAACCATCGTACTTCTGTATTATTTTTGTAGAATCTATATACTACATCAAGAATGGAGTGATTATTTATCGCTACGGCAAGTTGATCCAATAATTCACGACTATCATCGGGATGTATCTTATTTTGAAAAAAGAAAACAGAATCACGTGCAGCGTCCAGCGACTGTCCCGTCAACTCTTCCCAACCTGAACTTACGTATAAAGTCTGACCTTTTCGCTCATTTTCGAAAGCAAATCGAAAAATAGCCCCATTGGGTAAATTATTACCCAAGTTAAAGAATTGCTGTTCGCTTTGGACCAATTCTCTGGTTTTATCTTCGACAATACCTTCCAAATCGGTTTTATATTTCTTCAACTCGGCATTCATCTTTTGTATTTTGTTTTGCCGTAGTTTTAAACTGTATATCGAAAAACTTAATATAAATATCACCAGCAAACATAAACCGAAAATGACGTACAAGAGCTTTTGCCGTTGTTCTTTTGCTTGAGCTTCTTTTTCAATCTGTTCTTTCACATAATGCTCGGCATATGTATAAACCCTTGCTTTTACTTTATCAGACAGAGCTATAGAATCCCGTATAGCCACTGACCTGGCCAAATAGCGATATGCAGAGTCCGAACGATGTAGTGCAAAATAAGTTTTACTTAACGATTTATCCGTTCGTTCTTCTACTTCTATAAAACCATTTTGCTCAGCCAGCCGCAAGGATTTGTATAAATACGCCAACGAACTTTCATAATTCTTCAAAAAATAATAAATTTCACCGGCTTCTGCATATATAATTGCCATATCTTTTTTTGATTCCGACAGTAAACCAATCTTTAAACATCTGTCGACGTATATTTGCGCTGAATCATATTTCCCAAGTTGTTTATAGCATACAGCTACTCCTAAATATACTAAAGATATTCCATGAGGAGATTCGGCAGTTTTAAAACAACTTAATGCTTTATCGTAAAATTGACGTGCAGTATCCATTTGATTGAAAAATCGATATATGTCAGCCGCATTGACATAATTGTACCCCAAAGCGTCTGTTTTTGAAGGATCTTCAAAATATATTTCCCGGGCACGCTCATAATATTCTAAAGCGTTATTGTATTGTTCCAGGCTTTTAGACAAACTTCCTAATAACTCATAACAGGGTGCTAAATAAGCTCGATACTTATCTTCTTTTGCCAAATCCAGAGCTTTTAGTGCATAACTCATAGCCATAGAATAATCGCCGCGATATACCAATATAGCTCCGCGATTATAATATTGCTTGATCAGGATATCCTGGATATGATATTTTTCTGCCAATTCAATACTTTTATCCGAATACTCATCGGTTTGTTGTGCATCGCCAATATAAAAATAGCTTGTAGAAAGTGAGTTATATAAACGGGCTAAAGCATTATAATCATTAGTCTCTATAAAAAAAGGCTCACACGATAAAGCATATTCTATTGACTTGTTATAGTTCGCTAAGTCATGTTGCACAAATACCAACTCATACTGGGCCTGGGCTGTTATTTTTTTATTTTGCGTTGTCTCACCAATCGACAAAGCTTGCTCGGCATATCCGAGTGCTTGTTGCGGATCGGTTTTGGTCAATTGGTCGGCAAGTGTGATGAGTATTTTTGCCTTAGCTTCATCGTCCAGTTGATCCTGTAATTGCTCCTGCAATGTCTCTATCGACTGGCCTTTCCCGCAGAGTGAAAAACCAGACAACAAAACCCATAAAGCAAAACAAAATTTTCTCATTCTATCAAAAACAGGGATAAAACTAAATCATGATACATTCACCGGGTTAACTCGTGAAATGCCTCTTCCAACGTCTTTTCATGTTGTTGCATGGTCAACACTGCCACCTTGTGTTCAACTGCCATTTGGAATAATGCAGCACGAATATCTTCTTTGCTTTGACTGTATACCAACCATTTGTTATTATCCAAAGAAACAACACGTTCAATACCTTGTACTGCCAATATATTTGCTTCGTCCAAAGCTTCACTGAATTCAACCATAATCACTTGGCCGTGCAAAGCTTTCTCCCGTTGTATATCCTCGATGGTAGCATTGGCAACAATACGTCCTTTATTAATAATAATGGTTCTTTGGCAAATCGCTTCTACTTCTTGCATGATGTGCGTTGACAACAAAACTGTTTTAGACTTACCTACCTCCGAAATCAGATTACGTATTTCAATGATCTGGTTAGGATCCAAACCGGTGGTCGGTTCATCCAATATCAATACTGATGGATCATGAATCAAAGCCTGTGCCAATCCAACACGTTGCCGGTATCCTTTTGATAAAGCACCTATTTTCTTATGTTGTTCATTTCCCAGCCCTGTCGCTTCAATCATTTCGGAAACCCTTCGTTTTGTGGCTGAACCAAGATGATATAATCCTGCGACGAAGGTGAGATACTCTTTGACAAACATATCCAAATACAAAGGATTGTGTTCGGGCAAATACCCGATGCTGCGACGCACTTCCATGGATTGTTTATCCACATCAAAACCGTTCACCAATACCGAACCTGATGTTGCCGAAATATAACCGCAGATAATTTTCATCATAGTAGTTTTTCCTGCTCCGTTAGGGCCAATAAATCCTACTATTTCTCCATTTGCTAAATCGAATGACGCATGGCTGACAGCACACTGGTTTCCATATTTTTTTACAACATCCTTAGCGACAATCGACATGTTTCTGATTTTTAGCAGTCAAAAGTAAGCAAAACAGTCTTTACAACAAAATTTCACCTCTAAAAACAAACATCGGCAATAAAGAAACATTATTGCCGATGTCTACTATCCAAGCGTAGCACAAAACATCTATGACGGCTACGTTATACTGAATATAACTTAAAAACGAATCTACGATTCTTCGCTTTTAGAATCTATCTCTTTTTTAGGGTTGGCGCTTCCGGATTCATCCTTTGTTGCTTTTTTAAATTCTCTCATACCTTCTCCCAAGCCTTTCATCAGCTCAGGAATTTTCTTGCCTCCAAATAAAAGTAATGCAAGAACGACTATCACAACAACTTGCCACGCCCCTATCGCCAATACAACAAAAAGGTTCATACTGATAATTAATTAATATTTTATGATACAAATATACATATTATTTCGATTTACAATTCTCAAATTAAATCGTCTTTATCATTTTTACCAAGCTTTTTACTTTCCTTATCCTCCTTATAAAGATAAAATGATGTAACTTTGGACTGTTCAAAGTAATATTTTGTGCATTACAATACATAAATTCATCTTAGTCTCACATCATGAATTCTTTCGGAAGAATATTTCGTGTAAATATTTTCGGTGAATCGCACGGGCCATGCGTCGGAGTTTGCATTGATGGATGTCCACCAGGTATTGCATTAACCGAAGCGGATTTTGAGGCAGATATGAGCAGGCGCCGGAGTGGTCATAAAGGCACTACACCCCGAGTTGAACCTGATATACCTAAAATAACAAGTGGGGTTTTCAATGGGTTCACCACCGGTGCTCCCATCATGATAATCATCGAAAATACGAACACACAATCAAAAGATTATTCGTTATTTCAAGAAATACCCCGGCCGGGACATGCTGATTTTGTTGCTGGTGTAAAATTCAAAGGATTTGCAGATTATCGGGGTAGCGGGCACTTTTCAGGACGCATTACCGCAGGATTAGTCGTTGCCGGGGTTATTGCCAAAAAAGTGATTGCTCCAACCATTGTCCATGCACAAATTTTAGAAATAGGAGGAAGTTCGGAATGGGAAAATATCATAGAACAATGTATTGTGGAACATGATTCTGTCGGAGGAGTAGTACAATGCGTTGTAGAAGGAGTTCCCACAGGATGGGGCGAGCCTTTCTTTGATGGCATGGAGTCTGTCATCGGACATGCTGTATTTGCTATTCCTGCTATTAAAGGCATTGAATTCGGTACTGGTTTTGCGGCAGCGCGTATGCGTGGCAGTGAGCATAATGACACCCTGATGGATGCGAATGGCCATACCAAAACAAACCATGCGGGAGGAATCAACGGAGGAATTGCCAATGGGAATCCTGTCGTATTCCGGGTTGCTGTAAAACCGACATCCTCTATTGCCAGACCGCAACAAACCGCTAATACCAAAACAGGCGAAATAGTCACATTGAAAACTCCTGGTCGCCACGACACATGTATTGTATTACGTGTGCCGCCTGTGCTCGAAGCAGCAACTGCCATTGCATTGGCAGATTTAATGATGATCCATCATTCCTTCAGTTAATACATAATTAATCTAAAACCAATGAAAAGACGTGCATTTTTATCAACAAGTTGTGCCTTAGGGTTAGCGCCTGCTATGGGTGCATCT
>JAVBMZ010000079.1:0-5616 GCA_031551935.1 Bacteroidales bacterium | reverse complement strand
CGGAAGCAGGTTACTTGGTCAGATATGCATGTATCCCTTCTGCAGCCTTACGACCATCGCCCATAGCCAAAATAACAGTGGCTCCGCCCCTCACAATATCACCGCCGGCAAATAAATCGGGAATGGAGGTTTGCATGGTGTCAGGATTTACAACGAGTGTTCCCCAACGCGAAACTTCCAAAGCTGGTAATGCATGTGATATTAAAGGATTAGGCGATACGCCAATACTAACAACAACTGTATCGACATCTATGATAAATTCGGAACCTTCAATAACCACCGGACGGCGGCGTCCTGAAGCATCTGGTTCGCCGAGTTCCATTTTCTGCACATTCATTTGGGTTACACGTCCTTTGTTATCGGCCATATATTCGACAGGATTATGTAAACACATGAACTCGATGCCTTCCTGTTGTGCGTGGTGAATTTCTTCTTTACGGGCAGGCATCTCATCCATCGATCGACGATAGATGATCATGGCGCGTTCAGCGCCAAGCCGTTTAGCCGTGCGGACACTATCCATGGCTGTGTTGCCACCGCCAATCACAGCAACTTTCCTGCCACTCAATACGGGGGTGTCACATTCAATTTTGGCTGCGCCCATCAGGTTAACACGTGTCAGGTATTCGTTGGACGAGAAAATTCCAATATAATTTTCGCCCGGTATATTCATAAAATTAGGTAACCCTGCACCGCTACCAATGAAAAATGCTTGATACCCTTCGGCACGTAATTCATCAAAACCGGTAGTTTTTCCAACGATGAAATTTGGTTCGAAATGAACACCCATTTTACGGAGATTCTCGATTTCCACGTCTACAATGATGTTGGGTAATCGGAATTCGGGAATACCATATTTTAGCACGCCTCCGATTTCGTGTAAGGCCTCAAATACTGTTACGTCATATCCGAATTTTGCCAAATCGCCCGCAGCAGCTAATCCTGCAGGACCAGAGCCAACAACGGCCACTTTGATTCCATTAGAGGGAGCAACTGTCGGAACAGATATCTTACCCGATTCGCGTTCGAAATCGGCAGCAAAACGCTCTAAATTACCAATTGCTACGGCAGGTTTTTTAAGTTTCAGCGTGTAAAAACACTTGGCTTCGCACTGCACTTCTTGTGGACATACACGTCCGCACACTGCAGGTAAAGCATTGGTTTCTTTCAATGTTTTGGCTGCGTTAAGGTATTGACGTGCTTCTATGTATTTGATAAATTTAGGAATATTGATATTTACCGGACATCCGGTAATACAAGTCGGATCAGGACAATCGAGGCAACGGATGGCTTCGCCCACAGCCTGTTCTTCGCTAAGACCTAAATTTACTTCAAGCTGGTTGGTTGCACGAATGATAGCATCTTGTTCCGGCATGATAACACGTTCTTGTTTGGTACGATCGCTGCCTTTTACCGATTTTCTCAATTCTTCACGCCATGGTTGACTACGTTCAACCTTCAAATGTTCCGGTGATATATTGCTCATTTTTTATTCGATGTTCAATGTTGAAAAATTTGATGTATCGTCATGCTTGTTCCTGAAGATATCTCTGATAGGCAGCCATTTCTTCGTCTTTATAAGCGCCTAAGCGTTGTAACATTTCATCAAAATCTACTTGATGTGCATCAAATTCAGGACCATCAACACATACAAATTTGGTGCTGTCGCCTACTGAGCAACGGCAAGCCCCACACATGCCCGTACCGTCGACCATAATGGTATTGAGGCTGGCCATGGTTGGGATGTTATATTTTTTGGTGGTCATGGCAGCAAATTTCATCATAATGGCAGGTCCAATAATCACGGCCTGATGTACTTTTTCGCGTTGTATGATTTCTTCCATCCCGTTAGTAACCAACCCTTTTTTGCCATACGAACCGTCGTCCGTCATGACAATCACTTCGTCGGAAAACTCCTGCATTTCTTTTTCAAGGATCAATAAGTCGGCACTACGAGCAGCCAATACAGTAATCACTTTATTACCGGCACGTTTCATGGCTTGTACAATAGGATATAAAGGGGCAATACCAACTCCACCTCCGGCACAAAGCACAGTTCCGAACTTTTCAACATGAGTGGCATTACCCAGAGGGCCGACCACATCGTGGATATACTCGCCTTCGTTTAATTGTGACATTTTGGCCGAAGTACACCCTACCTTTTGGACAATCAGCATAATCGTTCCCGTTTCTGTGTCGGCATCTGCAATAGTGAGTGGGATCCGCTCACCACCTTCGCCCAACCGGACAATCACAAAGTGACCTGCCTTCCGGCTTTTTGCTATGCGTGGAGCTTCAATTTCCATCCTAAACACATTGTCGGACAGAAATTCTTTTTTTACTATTTTATTCATAAAAAATTATGGTATTGATACATTTCACAGGCAATATCCTGTAAATGAGCTAATCTCAATATTATTCGGGATACAAAGGTACAAAAAAAATGAATGTGCCATTCTATAACCTCCATCTTTGCTACATGAATTATTTTTACCAAAAAGGGAATATTGAAAATGAAAAAGCGATAGCGATGATATGGAAAAATCATATCTTTGTCATCCTAAAAATAAAGAGTTATAATTTTGCAACCATACGATAAATCCATGGAAGAAAAGAAAGATAGCGCCGTAAAAGATATCCAGAAAGAAAAGTTAAAATCGCTCCAGTTAACACTTGATAAGTTAGATAAGGAGTTTGGCAAAGGAACCATCATGAAAATGAGTGATAAGGCAGTCGAGCAAGTGCCTTCTATCCCAACGGGTTCTATTGCTTTGGATGTGGCTTTGGGTATTGGCGGTTTGCCACGCGGCAGGGTGATAGAAATATTTGGTCCTGAATCTTCAGGTAAAACCACATTAGCGATACATGCTATCGCTGAAGCGCAAAAATTGGGAGGTATTGCTGCTTTCATCGATGCGGAACATGCGTTTGACCGCTCTTATGCGCAAAAACTGGGAGTGGATATGGAGTCATTATACGTATCACAGCCTGATAATGGAGAGCAGGCGCTCGAAATTGCAGATGCTTTGATTCGTTCCAGCGCCATTGACATTCTGGTGATTGACTCAGTGGCTGCTCTGACGCCTAAAGCCGAAATAGAAGGCGATATGGGCGATTCCCGTATGGGATTGCAGGCGCGTTTGATGTCGCAGGCGTTACGTAAGTTGACGGCTAATATCAGTAAGACAAATACCTGTTGCATATTTATCAATCAATTGCGTGAAAAATTGGGAGTTATGTTCGGGAATCCCGAAACAACCACTGGCGGTAATGCGCTCAAATTTTATGCATCTGTGCGCATTGACATCCGTAAAACGACAGCTATAAAAGATGGCGAAGAAGTGAGCGGAAACCGTGTGAAAGTAAAAATTGTGAAAAATAAATTAGCACCTCCGTTCCGCAGGGCAGAGTTCGATGTTATCTATGGTGAAGGCATTTCGCGTATTGGTGAAATTATTGATTTGGGAACTACGTTTAACATCATCAAGAAGAGTGGATCGTGGTTCAGCTATGGTGATACTAAATTAGGGCAAGGTCGTGACGCAGTAAAACAGTTGTTGACCGACAATGTAGAATTGGCAGATGAATTGGAAGGAAAGATACGCCAAGCGTTAACCACCAACCCAAATATTGTAGAAGATTAGTTTCATAAATGACGATAGTGGGCACGCAGTATATGTTTGCATGTCAGCATTTTATATAAATAGCAAAAAAAATAACCACACCGCTTATTATCATCATGCACTTATTTTCAATTTATTAACATTTGAATTTGTAAGGCTTGATGCAGTCAATTGTTGAATTAGGAATTATAAAAAAGAGAATCGCCCATGATACATATCATGGGCGATTCTCTTTTTTACTTTTACTCGGCTGTAATTAGGGAACAATATTTGGTTTAGATTATTTCTGATGTTTACTTATAAAAATAGCTATCATCCATTGCATCACCATACCATACGGTATGGTATGGTAAATTTTGTAGATATTTAATATGTAATTCACTCATTAGACACACAAAATCCATCAATTTATATCATATTAAACCACAAAAATCACTAAACAGACATAAAGTTGTGCCAGCACGGACAGACGGTGCATGATCAGAGAAAATAAAAAGGAACAACGGAAAGATTTGACAATGCAAATGCAAACTTGAGTCTTTCATTTTTTCATTTCACTATCCGTTTTCTGCATTTCAACCTTCAAAATATCCATTTCGACCAAATTTTGATGATAAAGCTATTAAATGCTCCGTATGTTTGCCATGTAAATACAAAAAAACATACCAATGAAAAAGTATTTGTTAGCGATAATGATAGTTTTATTTCCAGTGATGGCGGGAGCGCAGGAAGCTCCGGCGAAATATACATTTACGCTGGAAGAATGTCTCCAATACGCCTTGGATAAGAACTACAACCGTCAATCCTTGAAACTTGCCGAAGAATCCTACGAAGTAGCATATAAACAGTCGAAAGACGAACGATTGCCAGGCGTTAGTGCTTCGTTAAGCGAAACCTATACCAATTCCAAGAAAAGTACTACAAACGATGTTACTACGGGAGGCTCCTCTGTTGGCGGTAATTATAGCGTAAATGCTTCTATGCCTATTTATCAGGGTGGAACCATCAATAATACCATTGAACAGAGTCGCTTGCAAATGGAACAGTCGACTTATCAGACTTCACAATATGAAAACGAATTGACGATACAGATCTTACAAGCATTCCTTTCTGTATTAGGCAATGAAGAATTACTGAAATACCAAGGTTCGGTGGTAGAAGCAAGCAGGGAGCAACTCAATCAGGGAAAGGAGCAGTATCGTGTAGGTACTATTTTGGAAAGCGATTACTTGCTGCTTCAAGCACAATATGCTAATGACCAAAACAACATTGTCGATACTGAAATTGCGCGTAGTAATAACTTATTGACACTCAAAAGCCTTCTTTCAATGAATCCGGTGGCTGATCTGCAAATTGTATATCCCGACACATCAGCTATAACTGAGATGGCCGTTTTGCCCACTCAGGATTATGTGACTGAAAGGGCATTGACTTATTTACCTGATCTAAAGATCGGACAGTACAATATAGATATTGCCAACATGGGCGTTAAGTTATCCAAGGCAGGCTATTATCCTACAGTGAGTCTTGGTGCGGGCCTTGGGACGGGGCATTCGGACTTTTCAAATTTTGGAACACAACTGAATGATCGCTTAAATGAACAAGTTGGATTGACAGTGAGTATTCCTATTTTTAATAAAAACCGGACGAAGACAAGTGTGACCAGGAGCAAAATATCGCTACAACAGGCCGAATTGAGTCAGATGCAAACCGAATTGAATATTCGCCAGACTGTAATGCAAGAGTATCAAGATGTGGTATCATCTTACAATAAATATAAAGTGACTGACATCCGTCAAAACGCTTATTTAAAAACTTTTGATGCATATCGGGCACAGTTTAATGCAGGTTCTATCACTCCGGTTGATTTACTGCAACAGCAAAACAATTATATCAGTGCACTGAATGATTATATTCAAAGCAAATATGGGTTTATGCTCAAGCGTAAGATACTGGATGTATATATGGGCGAACCAGTTAAATTTTGATGTAA
>JAVBMZ010000183.1:0-16675 GCA_031551935.1 Bacteroidales bacterium | reverse complement strand
TTTAGCGACAGGGCTCCACCTCTTCCCATTCCGAACAGAGAAGTTAAACCTGTCAGCGCCGATGGTACTGCATTTGTGGGAGAGTAGGTCGCCGCCGAACTTTGAACCCCTTCATTAGAAATACTGAAGGGGTTTTTTGTGAAATATGGTGTACAACCTAGAATATCATTGAAAATAATTGATTCGTGAGTAAAAAGTAACGAAAGAAAGATTTTGTTTTGGGTAAGAGATATGACAACCATAAAAATATCCAACTATTTTTGGCCACATTACCATTTTGTATACATGTGAAATATAGGTATATATGTTATTTCAAAACAGACCGACCAGTCGGTCTGTTTTGAATGGTAAATTTTTCTTTATGAGGAAGGAGCGTTCTTTGCTTTATAAAAAATTCTTGTTGAGAAACTGCTGGAAATTCTCTCGGTACTGTTCTCCTACAGCAATGTATACATTGTGATCGAAAACAATACGATTACGTTCGATCACATTGATTTTATTCAGATTGACAATGAAAGAGCGGTGTACGCGCATGAACTGGTGAGGTGGTAATTTTTCTTCCAGCGCTTTCATACTTAATAAAGTCATGATAGGTTTACCTTCTGTCAGATGAATACGGACATACTCCCGCATGCCTTCGATGTATTTGATGTCATTGAACCGGATGCGAACGATACGGTACTCTGACTTGACAAATAACCCTTCGTCGTCACCTGGTGATATTTCCGTGGGATGCTTGCGATTGGCATGAGATGCTTTTTGGGCTTTGTTAGCAGCTTTTAAAAAGTCGGGGTAACTGATGGGTTTTAGAAGATAATCTACGGCATCGACGCGAAAACCATCTATAGCGTATTGGCTGTAGGCAGTGGTAAAAATTACCATGCACGGATGCTCGAGCGACTGTACCATCTCCAAACCATTCAATCCAGGCATGTTAATGTCTACAAAAATTAAATCAGGATCGAGTTCATGAATTTTTGTAGTGGCTTCAAAGGCGTCTCGGCAACCGGTTAATAATTCCAGAAAAGGTGTTTGATCGATGTAAGAACATATCTGCCGGAGTGCTAACGGCTCGTCGTCTATGGCGATACATCGCAATTTCATGATTCTTTGTTCTTGTGATTTGATAGGTAGTAAACTTGTTTCAAACGAGTTTACTTTGCCAGAATGAAACAAGAAAGGTACAACTTTATCTGGACAACGACAATGAAAAATTAAAAATTGTTGATGGGTATTTTTAACGATGCCTGATATAGGTCATTGGTTGACAATATATTCAATGTATAATTATCCTTGAATAGCAAGTTGAGCCTTTTCCGCACATTTTCAAGGCCGATGCCCGATGCTTCATTGGTATCGAAAACGATATCTGACTTGCTGTTGCTTACGATAAAAGTTAACCAGTCATTGTCAATTACAAATTGGATGTGGATAGATGAATGATCGTGCAGGTTAATGCCGTGCTTGAAGGCGTTCTCGATAAATGAAAGGAAAAGGAACGGAGGAACAGCAATGATTTCGGTATTGGTAGGATATACGGTTTCGACCGTCAAATTATTTTCGTCATATCTCAGGCGCATCAGTTCGATATAACTTTCGATAAATTCTATTTCCTTCTTCAACGAAACTTTTTGTACATCAGCTTCATAAAGTAGATAACGCATCAAACGCGATAATTTGATGATGGCATCTTTGGCTTGCTCTGGGTCAATATCCATTAGTGCATGAATATTGTTGAGCGTATTCATAAAGAAATGAGGGCTGATTTGATGTTTTAAGAAGGCAAGTTCGGTATAAAGGTGCTGCCGGTCCTTTTCAGCTTGTCTCATCCGCTCTTCGCTCCAACGGACAAATGATTTGATACCTGCATTGAAGCCTATCAGCAGGAAAGAGACAATGGCCAACCCGAAATTGAAAAAATGGTGTATAGGTTTATCTGGCCGGAGACCGTTAAGAGGTGGACGAGTGCCACCATTAAAGGGCATGTTGTTACGTGGTGGAGGCCTATCGCTAAGTGGAAAACCATCTCCATGCATATCATCGAAAGGTGGGCGTATAGAATGAGTCAGGTCGAAGAGAAAATCGGATAAATAAACAACTGCAACGACCAATACAATACATGTTAAAAAATAATACAGGTAATTGTCCTTGAACAATAACTTAGGTAATAGAATATAATTATTTATCAAGAAGACCGCTACAAAAGGAGATAGCCGCAACCAATCAGACAGAACCCTTTGCCAACCGTCTTTTGTGAAAGTGCCTGTAAAAAACGGTATACCCATTGCCGTTATCAGGATGGTGGCATAGAGAAAAATCTCGAACAGATGTACGCGTTGTACTTTATTCATCGGTAAGAATTTGGAAACAAAGATATTTATTTAACATTTATTTTATTGGCTGATTTTCTAGTTACCAACCAACTAATATTATATAGCTTTAATTGGCAACGTACGGTAAACTGGCTTTTAAAACCGTCCGCCTCCCGGTGGTACACCACCACCTCCACCAGGACCAGTATTAACATTCCCTACGGTAGTAACCATCGAAGAAATGCTAAACGTGGTTGCTGATGTGCCGCCAGTACAACTTGCATCGCTATATAGGCCGTGGAAATTGCTTCCATCCGAAATATTTCCACCTTTATAAATGGTATATTCACCGTCGACAAGTAAATTGGAGGTGAATACAAGTGTTACAGTACTCGAGTAGGTTCTCGGCATTTTAAATACTAAGACATCGGTGTTTCCTGATGATTTTACATATATTAATTGTCCTGATGAAAGACCTGACGTACCCCAGAGGACTACTCGTTGTTTGCATGCACTCAACGTAGGAGTGCTGGTTGAACCACCTACGCCTATTGCTGTACCTCCTGTAATGGTGAACGTATTATTATCGCAATCAAACCCATCCTCGGGTGAATTTGTTCCGGAAGAAACAATAAGACCTCCTGCAATCGTAAGTGTTCCGTTTGAATCGATGCCATCATTGCCGCTACTGTATGAGTATACTTCCCCACCATTGATAGCGATATGCTTGCTGGCATTGATACCGTCATCATATGCTTCTATTTCTATCCGTCCACCATTGATGGTCAGTATAGTCTTACTTTCCAATCCTTCCGCACCGTCTTTTGATGTCTTGATATTGAATGTTCCGCTATTTATGGTCATATTGCCTTTACTTTTGATAGCTTTTGCCGATGAATGAAGGTTACCCGATTTGAAGATGGCACCGGCGGTGGAAATGGTGGTTGTTCCTCCGTTACAAGTGAGCGTTCCATCCACGCTGATGCCTTTTCCGGCGCTACCCGTACTGTTGATGGCGAGTATACAATCTCCGGAAATACTCATGTTATCATGACATTTGATACCTGCGGGCGATTTGATATCAGCATCGGATTTGTCATAATATGCACTACCAGTGATGCTCAGGTTGATGTTGCCACCTGCCAGCACCATGTTACCAGCACTTTTCAAACCTTTGCCGCCTTGTCCGGAATTATTTATCTTTATCGTCCCTCCATTAATGGTCATATAACCTTCTTCACATTCCACACCGTCTGATTTCACATCGGTTACTATTATCGATCCACCATCCATTTGGAAATATTCATTGCAGTGGAATCCGTCTTTTACAGCATTGTTTATTGTAATGGTTCCACTGTTGATCAGGATGTTATCATCGCTGCAAATAGCATGTTTGTGATTGCCATATACGATAAGGCTACCTGCTCCATTAAATACTAATCCTCCTTCGCTGAACAAGGCCGCTTTCATATCTTCACCCGTAATCATAGTGTAGGTTCCGGCATCTACCAGACGGTTCGCAGTTTCATCTACTAATGTTACAGACACCTTTTTCCCCGATTGTATATTAATGGCTGCGCCTTTCATACTCTGGATACTCACACCGTTCAGTACCAAACCAAATTTACTACTGCTATATATCTTGAATGAACCATTTGTAGTGGAGCCCGATAATACATAGTTTACCTCTGTGCTTGTGATGGTCGATTTTACAATTATATATTGTTCGTTGACATCTATGGTCACACCCATATTTTCGAAGGGATTGGCGATAATGGCTTCTCCATTCATAAATGTAACGGTAACAGTATTCTCTACGGAAATATTTTGTGGATAAGTTTCAAAACCGTCATCTCCGGGAATAATCACCTCGCCATCACTTTCTTCTGTGTATTCTTTACCCAAGTAGCTCCCTTCGTCTTCTGTTTTTAAGCATGAAACAGCTAAAAATAAAAATATCATGCAACATAAAAAACCTGAAATGATTTTTGTATTCATTGGATATGATTTTATAAATAATAACTTTACAAGTACTAGGTGTTTCTGCACTCCTTAATTGATTTTGCTGAGATTTAAAGACACCTGTCAATCGATTTAAAAAGAAAACGTATAACCGATATTGATGATATTGAATCTATATTTTTGAGATATGAACACTTCGTTGTCAAGCTTATAGCCTAAATCGAAACTATGATGTTTACCAGGATTGAATTCGATGCCCACGCTGAAGCGGTTTTTGTAATGACTGCTTAAATCACTGAATAGACGGTTGTATATTTCGAAATGTGTATAAGGCGTAATGGGTACTTTGGGGATATTGTATTTTAATCCGAAGCGATTACGTATCACCCAGTTATAATTGTCTGAACCGACTTTTTTGTTGGTTTCGCTATCTCCTAATATGGTAGTTTGTAACCGGGGACGCCAACTTACTGTGAAACGAGCGAGTTTGTATGATCCTGTTGCCTGTACCATAAAACGGTTGCGGTATGCGAAGATATCTTTCTTTTGTTTCTTGTCGGCAATCAATTCGTAACCTGCTCCAAACTTTACATATTTATTTAATCTGTAACTAACATCTACTGAACCTCTGATTTGATCGGTGGCACTGATGTCATTTTTCCAACGGTATTCTGCTTCTATACCCAATGTCCATTTTTTGGATAATTGCTTTTCTACGCCTACATCTGTCCACAAACGCCAGTCTGTAGTTTGGGTGAATACTAAAGTCGTATTCATCAGTAATATGAAAACAATAAAAATTTTTTTCACTAAATTCATGAAGTCGCTTTTTACAAATGGCCGGTTATTAATATTTTTCATTGGTTTCGGCAGCATTAACGTCTGCTCCTTTTGATATATACGACACATTTAGTACTGCCGAATCTTTCAAAAAATCGACGCTACCTACTTCCACCTTGGTAATGCTCAGTCCGAGCCTTTCTTCCAGATCAGCCTTCAATTCCGATTCTTTTCCGGCTTTTATCAAACGAACATTGTCATATACAATTGTTTTAACGGATATATGCTTTTTGATCAGGTTGCTTTCAAATAACCAACACGCGCCGATAAATACAATATTGGCGAAAAATAGTTCAGCATATCCTATCTTCTTACTGGCTAAGGCATTGATGACTGAAATGCCAATGATCACGAATAAGTAAGTCATCTCTTTGATAGGAATGGTGATGGTGCGGTAGCGGATAATGCCAAAGATGGCAAACAATCCTAATGCAAATCCGACTTGCAGTTTAATGCTATCGAGCAGGAAAACCAAAAAGAAAACCGTGATACTGATCAAACTGAAAGTCATTAAGTAATCCTTACGTTGTGTTTTGCGATAATATAAGAAATAAATAATGACACCAGTTACCAGTGAGTTGATCACAAGCCGGATAACGAGATTAGCAAAATTTTCGGGAAGAATGGCATAAACGCCGAATAAATCCCTATCTATTAAATCATTCATATTGGGTATTCAAAAATTTTGAAAAATGAGTTTTGTATTTTTTATAACATAAGTGATTGTTCAATAATAACATTCCCACACAGTATTTACTGACACCTCCGGGACGGAATCCGTTTCTGCGTAAGTCTTCTTTGACTCGGGATCGTGCAGTTTTGTCCTGTTTGAGTTCAATAATAGCTACCCGGCTGTATACAGGTGTTCGGAAACCTGTCGGAAGATGAAAATGTAAGTTGAAATCGAGTGTCACACGTTCTGTACGTTCGTTATTGACCAAAGTGATACGGTCAAAATGATTGATCAACACAGGGATTAATTCTTCCGTGTCGAAAGGTATTTGTATGGATAGCCAGCTATTTGTTTCTCCATCATTTTGCGAAAATGGAATCCTTCGTTTGGATGTACGGCCAGTATTGCTTTTTTCTTTAACTTCAAGAAATTTCAGCCCATTTTGAGAATAAAGGCGGTCACGTACTTTATACCTTGGGAAACGACCTGTTACATGCGTATAGAACATCCGGTAATCAGTTGTATCATAATAGGTCGATTCATAGGAGCCTATCCGCTGAGCATCAATTTCAAGTACACGGTATTCTTGCCGAATGTCGGATAATAACTGACCGACATCTTCCGTTTGTACCAAAAACTTGGTATCGATACGATGCATTAATTTCACAGCTTCGGTTTCCTTCAGAGAGATGGAATGGTATGATTCGAGAAGTGTCCGTATGTCGTCAAAAGGCATTATGATTTGTTTTTTGAGTTTTAAACAAATATAAACCTGCCATTGACCAATTGAAAATATATTCAACCAACGGGCAATTTTTAATACCGAAATAGTGGTAAATATCTATGAAATGATGTTTGGAGCTTAAGCCTGTGTCAGGCTGATTTACTGAGCTTATGGTAATCGAAAATTATCCGTCTGACCGGACGGGCAGGGGATGAGCAGGTCAATCAAAAAATTGACAATTGCTTATGATATTTGTTGATAGCCTTTTATGTACAGACCGACCGGTCGGTCTGTTTTGAGATATAACATATTATTTGAATACCTTCAGTATTTATGCTTGTTCAGGCAGATATGTTAATGTGTACTTATATTGCTTGTGATAAGTTTTTGGACACCACAAGTTAATATTATTCCTTTCTGTAGCTATACATAGTATTATCCGACGTCACCAAGCCCTGTTTGATGGTCATGTAAGTGTCTGATAAATAATAAAATGAATAATATACATCCAAAGGAAATGCATTCGATTTGATGATGAGGAATTTATCTTCCACACGCCAACTACCAGCATTTTCATATAAAACGGCATCACAACCCTCATATTCGTCATATATTCCATTCACTTTATATGCTCGCCAACTGCGGCTGACACATTCATTCTGGGATGCCGATTTTACCCGGTACCATTTGCCAATGACTACGCTAATGATTCTATCGTCCGTTGCATCCTTCTTACAGCCGGCTAATGTGACGGTGGTGCATACCATCAACAACCATAAAATTTTTTTCACTTTTTTACGATTCCTATTTTTTGTTAATATCATATTAACCATATCTGTTTATACGAAAAAAAAATAAAAAAGTTTTTCTCCTTTAGTGTATTATCCTACCAAAATACATACCAAAGGTAAGAAAAAAATATCAATCCAAAACCGGTAATATTCAGAATAAATACCAATATAGCAACACGAATCCATGAGATAGATTTCCGTCCGACAAAAGCAATGATCAAAAATTCAAATAAAGCAGTGATACATAAACGGTATATATAAGATAGTGGTAAAAACCAGTCAACTAATGAGCTTAGCAAAAATGTACCTGAGGTAACTGCCATCAGCCGAAGGGGTAAGCGAGCAGCCAATATATAGATGCCGGAAACCAGCATTTTAAATACAAAAAATATCCATAAAAAGAAAAAATATGACTTGGTATCTTCGTTTTTCTGCGGATATAAAAAGTCTTTATGGGTTATCTTGACACGGTGCTGGTGGACAGTAACCCTAAATATGGTTCGTTGAGGCGATGCTTTGAACAATTTGCTTTCCAGAACGTGGCCATCGGTATCGTACATCAGCAATTTTATTTTCTGCTCCTGTGGGATGTTGAAAAATAAACTAACACGTTGTTGGCGATTGAAAGCTAATGAATCAAAAGAAACCAACGTGTCATTTGTTCCTGTGGAGTTTGGGCTTAACACATAAAGAAAATGACATTGGTATGTCGAATCTTTGAAAACCATGTCCAACTCAACACCGAACCCTGCCAATGCTTTTTCACATAAAGCAGACAACAGAAGCAATACAACACCAAGGCGTATAAAATTTCTAAATTTTGCCATAACCCTACAAAATAAGCATGAAGCGATACCAAACGATATCGGTTGATGCTAAAATCATGATGCAAAAAAACACATTTTCAGGGATAAATGTACTTCATTTGTAAAAAATCATATGTTTTGGAGATCTGGATGACTGGATATGTTACTTTTGCAATACTTAAGAATCTTTTTTGAAAAAGATATGCTTATCATATATCCAACCATCTGTTAAAAGTAAACCTATGATGCATTATCGTATCTTATCCGTATGTTTTTTTGTTTTTTCGTTGTTACCTGTGGCCTGTCCGCAAGGTAAACAGATTACGTTGCAAAATATTTACCGGGATAATTTTTTCGCCGTGCGAAGCGTACAAGGTTTGCAATCGATGAAAGATGGTGAACATTATACTACCCTGGAAGACGAAAAATATATTGTTAAGTATGCATACAGGACAGGAACTCCTGTAGATACCTTATTTGCGTTGCCTGTTGAAGGCGCGTATGCACTGGAGGATATCTATCAATATGAACTAAGCGATGACGAACAGAGTTTGTTGTTGGCTTCTAATATCCAGCCCATATACCGGCATTCTTTTTATGCGGACTACCATGTATGGAATATGGCAACCCGACAACTTACACCTGTGTCCGAACAAGGTTTACAGCAACTGGCAACCTTTTCTCCAGACGGAAAACACATTGCTATTGTGCGCAGCAATAATTTATACATCAAAGCTATTGATGGGGATGAAGTTGCCATTACTCAAGACGGTGAATATAATGCCATTATTCATGGTGTGCCTGATTGGGTGTATGAGGAGGAGTTTGGCTTTTCGAAGGCTTTTGCCTGGTCGCCTGATAGCCGTTATATTGCTTGAATGCGTTTTGATGAGCGAGAAGTACCTTTTTATGCCATGATTGAATATGGAAATGGGTTGTATCCTCAATGGTATGCTTTTAAATATCCTAAAGCCGGTGAAAAAAACTCTGTTGTGAGCGTGCATATATATGATGTGCAGCATAAAACGACACAAATCGTGGATATTGGGGACGATACAGAACAATATATTCCTCGCATCAAATGGACTGCTCATACAGGACAACTTTGTGTAATAAGGCTTAACAGGTTACAAAACCAGGTAGATTTGTTGCTTGCCGATGCTGCAACTGGTAAAAGTAAAGTGCTTTATACTGAGACCAATAAATATTATATTGACGAAATAGACGACAATTTTGTCAATTTTACTCCGGATGGCAAGTATTTTTATATGTTTAGTGAACGAAGTGGGTACCATCATTTGTATCTGCATGATATGAAGACCGGTAAAGCAGTGCACCCCCTCACAACAGGTGATTATGATGTAGTCAGTTTGGTGGGTTATCACCCTAAGACAAAGCGATTTTATTATGTTGCTGCGGACGAATCGCCTTTGCGGCGTCATGTATTTTACGTGGGTATAGACGGTAAAAAGCCTGTTAAGATTACGCCACAAAAAGGAAATAATGACGTTTCGTTCAGCAGCAATTATCAATATTTTATCAATAGCCATTCGAATGCCAATACCCCGTTGCAGGTCGGATTGTATGATGCCAAAGGAAGGTTATTGCGTGTGTTAGAAGATAACGCCGCATTGATGGCAAAAACAAAAGAATATAGTTTTGTGCAAAAGGAGTTGACGACTATAACAACCCCCTCAGGTATTTCGTTAAATGCCTATATGTTGAAACCTGCTAATATGATTCCTGGCAAGCAATATCCATTGTTGATGTGGGTATATGGCGGCCCTGGGTCGCAGCAGGTCTCTGATAGTTGGGATAATAGTATGGCTTGGAAGCAACTATTGGTACAAAAGGGATATATTGTGGCCTGTGTGGATAACCGAGGGACTGGTTTTCGTGGCGAAGAGTTTCGTAAATGCACCTACATGCAATTGGGAAAACTCGAAGTTCAGGATCAAATAGACGCTGCTATTGAGTTAGGTAAATTGCCGTATATCGATAGTTCCCGTATAGGTATTTTCGGATGGAGCTATGGAGGGTATATGTCGTCGTTGTGCATGACACTTGGGGCAGAAGTCTTTAAATTAGGAATTGCAGTAGCGCCGGTAACCAATTGGCGGTTCTATGATACTATTTATACCGAACGTTACATGCGGACGCCACAGGAAAATCCCTCGGGATACGATGACAATTCACCTATCCATCATGCCGGAAAACTCAACGGTAAATTTTTATTGATACATGGTTCGGCAGACGATAATGTACACATTCAAAACTCAATGGTTTTTATCGAGAAGTTGGTACAAACTGACCGGCAATTTGACATGCAGATTTACCCCGATAAGAACCACGGGATTTATGGTGGTAACACCACCATGCATTTATATACACGTATGACGAATTTTATTTTGGATAACTTGTAATGAGTGGTTTGAAATTGTCAATACTCACCTGAACGAATCATGCGGACAGGGACAATATTCCAGTATCAATTATATCATTACACGATTTTCGTGGGTATATTTTCGACCGGTTGGTGTTTGATGGTGAAATGAAAGGTCGATCCTTTGTTAGATGTTGAAACTACATTGATATCACCACCCATCAGTTGCGCCAGGTTTTTTGCAATGGCTAGTCCCAAACCGGTACCGCTTACGTTGTATATTTTGGTTTCTTCGACTTGCCTGAAGCGTTCGAAAATAATATTCTGACGATTTGCCGGAATACCGATGCCCGTATCGGTTACTGTAAAGTGGATGAAGCCGTCGTTGGGTATACTACATTTTACCTTGATATGCCCCTTGTTGGTAAATTTGATGGCATTGTCTATCAAGTTGTTAATGATTTGCCGTAACCGTATGGAATCAGTTATTGCGAAAGTTTGATTGGGCAATGTTTCTGCAGTGAATTTCACCTGATCTTTATGTTTTTTGGTCAAAATTTGCTGGTAGCTTGTGTTCAATTCTGTCATAAAGTTAGTCAGGTTACATGGCACCAGGGTGATTTTCATTTGGTGCGACTCTATTTTCGAAATATCAATGATATCGTCGACCAATTTGAGCAACACATTACAATTTTCAGAAATGATATCCAGATGTCGTTTTCCTTCTTCTGAAATTTCCTCTCTGCCTATTAGTTGTGCAAAGCCGACAATGCCATTCATAGGTGTACGAATCTCATGGGACATGTTGGCCAAAAAGGCAGATTTTAGCCTGTCAGATTCTTCAGCTTTTTCTTTCGCATCGAGTAATTCCAGTTCCATCTTTTTACGTTCGGTAATGTCTATAGTGGTGATGATATGGACCAGCCGACCATCAATCCAGTGGATGATAGAACCTGTTTTTTGTGTCCAGGAGTTAGTTCGTTGATTGTGATATTCAAACGTAACCACTTCGTTTATCTTATCCTGCTTCAATATAGCAGGTATTGGTCCATATGTTTTTTCGAACGATTCTTGATCCAATGATTGATTTTCCGTCAACCCTAACGCGTTCTTTACGGCAAGGTTGGCAAATAATATTTCACTGGTTGTTGCATCAGAGACATAGATTTGCAAAGGAGTATTGTCAAGTACGGTGGTCATGGCCTGTCGCACGGCTTCTTGCGCTACCTCAGCTTTCAATTGCTGTAAAGAGCTGGATAAGATTTGTGCAAAACCAGTAAGTAACGCAACTTCGTCATCTGTCCATTCCCGCTGATAATGACATTCAGCGAAACAAATGCATCCCTTTAGAGCTCCGTCGACATATAAAGGCAGGAATAGCAACGATTGTGTTTGTTGTTGTTTCAGTATATGTTGTAATACTGGTGACAATTGTTTTATGTCAGAAACTTTAACGGTAGGTTTATCCGAAAAGGCCTTCCATAAGGGCGTAAAAGTATCAGAGGCATATCGGTTGAACTTGTCTATTTGCGGTTCTATACCAACTTCACACCATTCGTAGGTGTAATTGACATAGTCTTCATTATCGGAAAGTTCGAAGACAGATACGCGGCTGACTCGGGCATAACGACCTACCTCGGTGATGGCGCTACCGATAGACTCTTTAAGGTTATTGCTTTTTTGCAGCGGTACCAATACGCTATTCAACAACTCCTGCCTTTCCAAATTGCGTGCAATGCGTTGTTGTGCTTCTATTTGCGCTTGCGCGGCCTTTTGTTTTTGTAGTGCGCTGGATACAATCTGGGCAACGCTGATCAAAAGGTTTTTTTCATCGTTTGACCATTGGCGTTGGTTGATATCGCCCATCAATATCATTCCATGTATGTTCCCGTTAACAAATAGCGGCATGAGTATCAGCGAGTCAATCTGTCGTTGTTCCAGCATGTTTTTCAATTCGGGAGTGAGATGGCTGAAATCAGATAAGGTCACTGCTTCGCTTTCCGTTATGTTGGCTACCTGATGCAGGAAAAAATCTTTACGGAAAGTCATCTGGACACCTGACGATAGGTCGATGTTGTTGGCAGACCATTCGTTGATGCATTTGATATTCACATGATCGCTTGTCCATTCCCAAATTGATGCTTCCCGGGCACGGAGGAATTTACCTACCTTACAAATCGTCGCCTGCAGGATGGGACCTATATAATCGCTCTTTTGCAAGGGGATCAATATGCTGTTCAACAAACGTTGTTTGTCGAGGCTATACTCGATATGTTTTTGTGCTTCCACGTGCTTGGTCACTTCGGTATGGGTAACAACAATGCCATTGATATATGGATCGTGCAGCATGTTGACGCCTACAGCTTTTACTTCTGCAATTTCGCCATTGGCTTTGATAGCCCTATACCGGCAATCCGGAATCTCATCGTGTGCCACTATATACTGCATATATTCGGTAACTGTTGTTACATCATCCGGATAGATAAACGAGAAGACAGATTTACCCAACATTTGCTCTTCTGTATACCCATAAGTAGTATAACATGAAGGTGTTACATAAGTGATGATTGCATTGGCATCTATGATAGTAACCATGTCTTGAAGCCGGTTGAAGAGGCTTTGTAGCCGGTGTTCGCTGAAAACCAACGCTTCGGATGCTTTGACTTGTTCGGTAATGTCGACAACAAAACCGTCATTGATCAATAGATCATTCTCTGCCATCAGTGTGGTAGCCGATAGCCTGACCCAGCGTTCTTCACCCGATGCTGAATGATATGGCATGGTGAATTCGAGGTGGTCATTTTCTTTGATATCCGTAATATACTTCACGTACTCGGGTTCCATCAACTGAAACAGGGCATTGGCGTCTGCCAATACATGTTCCCGTTCAATTCCGGTCATTTCGGTAAAGCGTTTGCTCAGGTAAGTGATGTTCATAGCCGACGTTTGAATATCTTTCTCCATCCTGTATATGAAGCCATTCGGAAAATTGTCGCTCAACGTCCGTAGCTTTTTTTCGTTTTCGACAAGGGCTGCAGATTTACTGTATACCAGCCGTTCTAACTCGTCCCTGTATAGTTTCAATTCTTCTTCGTAAATATATTTTTCGGTATTATCCCGCAAAATAACCCCTAAAAATTTTTCCTGGTGGATGATGATTTGGAAGATAAGCGCATGTATGTACCGGGGATGGTCAGATTCGGATACGCGCAGGTTATATTCTTCACGGAATTCGTCCGGATTTTTACTTTTCAGGAGATCGAGCACCATTTCTTTGTATTCGGCAGCATATCCGGAACGTTTTTTAGGGTAAGCCAGTGTTTGTTGCGCAATATCCCATATATATTGTCCTAGAAGCTGGTCGCGTGACAACAAAGCAATATATTCCACTACTTTATTGACATCGATAATTTTCCCTGTATTGTCGAGCAATAGGATACCTTCGCGGGATTGTTCGAAAAAAGAAGAAAACATAATCCTGCTTTCTTCCAATTCCTTTTGGGCTTTGTTTTTGGCTGCAATTTGCTGCGCCAATTCTTCATTCACCACCAACAGTTCTTCGTTGGCGCTGGCATATTCTTCGTTGAGCGTTTCTAATTCTTCAGTCCGTTCTTTGATAGCCAACCGTAACCGTTTTCTATTGCGGTTATGTTGCCGTTGCCGCTCTTCCTCTTCGGTAGTGTCTTTGATGGTGATGCAGATATAATCCTCATTGTTGTCCCTCAGGATGAAATATTCCGCTTTGAGGTATATTACACTACCGTCTTCGTCGTGCGTGATTTTTTGTAGGCTTTTTGCTTTGTATTGGGCTGCGCTAAGGATGGACGGCATACATTTGGCGCTCATCGAATCATGGATGAGCGAATCGGTCAGGTTAATTTTCCGGTAAATGTCCCAGATAGCATGGCCCACTACTTCCTCATTTTTCAGATTGGTGATAGCTTCAAACACAACAGTCGTTTCAACAATAGTTCCGGTACGGTCAATAATCAATACGCCGTCGGAAATATTGGCAATAATTTGTTGAAATTTAGATTTTACCCTGGTTAATTGATCTATTTTTTTCCGAAGCCTATCATTTTCTGCCCGAAGCCGGTTGATTTCCGCATCCGTATATTCAGGTTGATGTTCGTGCAGCGTTAACATATGAATGAAATAACTGTTTACTAATATTCACAAAGCAAAATTTTTCCTCTCTTTAAATACGAATGGTCGCTCCAGAAAGTTACATTTTGTCCAATAAAAATTTAGCGGCAATGATGGAGATAGTTGATGAAAGTAATGTCTTGAAAAGTAACTCATTCATCAATGCTGGGTCAACGTAAACTTTGAAATTTATGCTTTGTGAAATCAACACAGGTAAATTTTATGGATTTTTTTTTGTAAAAAATATTTCGGTTGATGGTGTTTTTGAAAAAGGAGTAGTAAGTAATTGACCTGAACGAATTCATTCGGGCAGGATAGGCTTCGCCTAAGTTGCCATGTCGTTCAATCTTTACCATATATTTTGTCCATCTTGGATGTTGTTTATTTTTAATGAATATCCGATATTATATCTAAAAAGGATTGTAGTACAAAGATGTCTCCACTCCGTATGCCCGCCTGAATGACCTGCCCGAATGAATTCGTTCAGGCGGGCATACTCGGGCAGGCTTCGCAAACTCCAGCCGACATGACGATGTTACTTTATAAAGATGGAGTAGGAAGAAGCTGGGCGGCTTTGCCGCCCAGCTTCTTCCATTTTTCACTTCCGCGAGTAAATGTCAAGTCGCCGAACCCCAGAGCGCCGTCGCAGGGGGAGTCGAGACATCCTTAGGCAATATATCCGATAATCATTATTTTTCTTTAAATGTTAATTTTCATAATATGATGTCAAAAACTCAACCAGAAAAAGGCGGACACCTAACGTCGTTATAATGGAAAATATACCCCGATGTTGTACAACAGTATAACTGGAGCGCCTTCTAAATTTGATTGCGGCCCTTCGGTCAATACAGTGCCAAACCCTATTCCGGCCTGGAAGATTTTTTTGGCACGGAACACATACATGGGGCCAAGGTACGAACCATAGTGATTGCCTCCGAATCCTTGGTGGAAATATTGGATAGATATAAACGATGAATTGATCTGCGGTTTGAAATGGAAACAGATGCCGCCGCCCACGCTGCCAAAGCCAGCGCCTATCTGCAAAGCAGTCCTGTTGCTTACCATGAATTCTAAATCGGCGCCAATCAGTCCGCCACCGCCCATCAACAATCCGGCATTGATGGAAGTACGTTCCATACGTGTCGCGGGATTGGACGAAGCGCTTGCTTGCGCCTGCCTTGCTGGTTGGGCTTCTAAAAATATGACGTTGGGTTGGGCATGACTACGCTTCGTGCAACAGATAAAAAGGATAGCCGTTATCCATAAATATTTTGGCAACATATAGGTGTGGTTTAAGTGTGCGAAATTTGGGTTTATTGGATATATGGAACTGGGTGTTGCCTTTTAAGCAAAAGATCGAAACCTTTTAGGGAAAAGATCACTACCTTTTGGTGAAAAGATCGAAGCCTTTTAGGGAAAAGATCGAAACCTTTTGGACAAAAGCCTGCCTGAACGTACGGGCAGGCCCGCCATCTTTTGGAAAAAGATCGAAACCTTTTGGTGAAAAGCCCGCCTGAACGTACGGGCAGGCCCGCCGCCTTTTATACCAGCGTTCAGCATCCCTTAGTTGATTAGTTAATTTGCGCTGATTGATTGAATCATAGAACAATTATCTGGCCATCTCCGTCAGCAACATTAGCAGGAACACTACACCCTGTGCATGTCTTGATACCAGCCGTTGTTTGATGCAGTATGTACAGGGCGTGGTGTTCACCATCTATCTATTTGGGCGCGTGTTTTTCGTATTTCACGTTTTTGAGCATCGTTTGCACATCCGCGCCCGGGCGGAAGAGTACTTTCGATTTTTTGATCATCGAGTGGTGGAACTTGCTTTCTGTTTCAGCTCCTTCGCGGGAAACGGCAATCTGGAACGAACCGAAATCCCCCACGCGGACAATTTCCCCATTGTCTAAATGGCGGGTGAGGAATGTCACCAGGTCGTTCAGTACGGCCAACACATCGCTGTCGCTCACCGTAGTGGAACCTTCGCCGATTTCCCTGCTGAGCTTTTTCAAAGTGATTTCTCCCGAACTTTTGG
>JAVBMZ010000023.1:0-20690 GCA_031551935.1 Bacteroidales bacterium | reverse complement strand
AAGAATTGTAATTTTCCTGAAAAACCGTTGTCAGTATCGAAATCGTCATCCCAACCATGGTAAGCCACCAAATATTTACAATTGACTGAGCCGCCAAACCATTCGAACGAATCATCATTGCTGTATGATACCTGTAAATGATGCACTTTGGTTCCACGACCTACTGAACCAAAAGTAATACCGTTAATTTCCTGATCGGCTTGAAACGGGTAACCGGCAAATTCAACGCGTACATAAGTCAGTTCTCCCGAACTATCATCGTCGTCGTCACCACCGTGTGTGGTACGCGGACCGCCTTCAATCTGCATTGTTTTACTGTTATTTTGTGCCCGTCCGCAAAGGATCAATCCGCCCCAATCGCCCGGTTTACGTGATCCTTTGGGCTGTTCAGAAGTCATCACGATCGGTTCTGTTGCCGTTCCATTAGCATACAATTTACCGCCCGGTTCCACGATCAATGCAGCTTTGGTATCTTTGTCGCCTTTAATAATGGTTCCTGCTTCGATGGTTAATGTGGCATTATTTTCAATATATATCCATCCTTTCATTACATAAACTCCCTTTTTTAGAGTTTCATTTCCGGTAAAATAAAATTCTTGATCGCCATTACCTATTTGTACAATGTCACCTTGTCTAAATAAAATACTAGAACCTTCAACCGGTATCCAATTTAAATCTTCTTGATCTGTCCCTTTGTCATCGCACGCTACAAAACTGATTATAAAACAAATCATCAAAGTCAATTTAATAATATTATTCTTCATTATTTTTATTTTTTAATTAAATATTTAAAACGATTAAATCTATTCAAAACTGTTATCAAAGACTAACTGGAGCATTAGGAGTCCCATTAATCCTTTGCAATACTCTTTTTGTACCATCTTCTATTATTTCATAGTAAATGCTTCCAGCTTGTACACCTTCCCATTTTCCTCTTAACTTAAGCTCTTTCCCAGTTGTTCTTTCCCTATACGTTGCAATATAAGAAACCGTTGCTTTATTCATTTGAACATATGCTTTTGTAAATAAGGTTGTATGAGGGGGAACATTTAATGGGAATGAATAAGTTCGTGTGTCTTCCTGTGTTTCGATTTTGCCGTATTGCCATGTTGTACTTGTAGTTATACTTGTGTTTATACTCCCATTGGCAAATATTGGCACCCCTACACGTATAGATGCCCCAACAGTAATTGATATACCATGAGATTGTGAAAATGATGATGTTTCAGTTGCCTTTTTGGCAAAAGTCGCTGACATTGTCTGAGTTACTGAACTTCTATTATTCATAGTTACCTCTTGAACGAATTCTGGAATACTTGTTACAACATCTTCAGGTGCTATGAACCATGATAGACCCACCATATCAAATGTTCCTAATGGTTTGATTATCCAATTTTGTTTAAAAACAGATACTTGAGTAAGATTTTTAGTCAAATATTTACTAGGTGGCCTCAGATATGATGCACGATAATGTTCAATAGTATAAAAATCCGTATTTGGAATATTTTTAATTTTCCAATATGGATGTTCTGTTCCTAACATTGACAATAATAGGGGACCACTATTTAGATTATTAGTCGAAATCCCCATATGTTTACCTGTCAATGCTGATCTTATGTCATAATAAGGAATATCACAACCATCGCCACACGATCCCCAAACCGTTCCTCCAATATACCATCTACATAGATTACTATCCCATGTATACAATACAAGAGGTGTAGTCAGATTATCATTCTGATGAACCCCTAAAAACGTTCCACTGCCAGACTCAATTATATTAACTGGGATACCATTCAAATTTAATAGAGTGTCTACGATATCACAATAACTATTGTCATAGCTTTTTAACAGTGATTGTACATTTTCATTTGCAGTTGACTCATTGTCTTTCTTACAAGCAGTTATACCTATGATAGAAAAAGTAATAACTGCAAATCCTAAATAGAAAATCGATTTCATTTTCATGTTTTACAATTTTTATGTTTATAATTATTAATTAAGAATTTGTACATTAGATTTTATCTTGAATAAAAACCTCTTTCTACCCCAATTATCATTTTTCAATGCGAATATTAACAGCATTACTTCATATCTAAATTAGATTAGAAAAGATTGTATTTAATTGATAATTAAAATATTTTCACCTTTCAATAATTAATCATATTTCATAATTTGACTTTTATTGTGATTGATATGTTACATCCCGGTTGTTATTCCTTGGTAGTCTGTTCACGGGTTTGCAATTTACCCGCATCATCATAGAATTTCGGAAACTGCTTAAAAACAACACTTTGTGCTAATATGTCTTTTACAGCGGCGCTCAACTCTAACCGCTTACCGATTTTACGGCGCAGGGTAAAATCAAGTACATTACGCGGCATTTCATACATATCGGGAATATCATTGTTAATCGTGCTGCCTCTACTCACGTCCACACGACCTATTCCTACGATGCGTTTGCCAATAATGTTATAGAGCAATCCAAATGTCCATTTATCCTGAGCATCCTGGTAGAAAATTCCTGCATTTACCAAAAATGGCGACTGTCCCTGCATGGGCCGGTCGTGTTCCATACTTCCTTCGTCGAATTGTACCTTGCTATTGATCAGCGCGCCGTTTAACGTTAACGATAATTGCGGTACGCCGACGAAATCGAAACTTTTCTTGACATCAAGTTCCACCCCGTAATTGTGGGCCGATTGGGCATTCTCGAATGTGAATGTATAGCTGCCACCTGCGTCCAAATAAGTCCATTCTATTGGATTCTTGAAATTCTTGTAGAACAATGCCAATGAAATTAATTCTCCTTGGGCGGGATAAAATTCGTAACGTAGATCAAAGTTTTGAACATAAGCAGGTTTCAGATTAGGGTTACCCTTGATAGCACTAAATAAGTCGAAATCATAGTATACCGACGGAGACACTTCGCGAAATTCCTGCCGGTTGATCGAGGCACCGTAAGCAAAACGCAACAGATGTTCTTCGTTGAAATTATACGAAGCATTCACTGATGGAAAAATATCTGTTTGAACATAATCTTTGGTAATAGTCTTAGTTTCTCTAATACTCGTATAATTCTTTATCGACATGATATTGTGCTCCATACGCGCGCCCATATGGATATTCAGTTTTTGTAATGGGATGTCGAATCTCACATATCCTGCTGCCATTGTGTTAGTACCTATGTAATTATTTCGGTTATCCGTATCCTCATATATGTAAAGCCTATTAGCCCCAAAATTCTCATTGATCAAAATACTTGTTACCGGATCGCGGTAGGCAAAATCGGCAGGTAAATTTTCCTCTTTCCAACGATAGTAAAATGCACGCGCATTATATTCACGATCACGATATTCGCCATAAATTCCAGATTTCAATGCAGGTTTGAAACTGCCGAACGCAAAATCATGCGAATAATCGATCGTTGCCGAATAAATGCTTTCACCCAATTTGGTAAAATCACGCAGTATTTCATTTTGGTCAGTCTGCAATTCACCATAATGAGAATCGCCCAGAAAACCATTCTCTTCTGAATTAATTATCCGTCGATCGGGCTGGTTACGGTTGGCATATGAATACCCAATTGTCCAATTGAGATTATCTACAGCAGTCAAGTCATGAATTCCTGCCAATTGACCGGAATAAGCCATACGGCTCGAATATACGTATTCTTGTTTTTCCTGTTCGTATAATCCACTAATATACTGATAACCATCACGTTTTGTATGTCGATTGCGACCTAATTGGTTCACAATATTGCGAAATTCAACCCGATGACGATTGTTTATCATGTACGTTAAGTTCAACATCCCTCCGACACGGGCATCTGTTGTGTATTGGTTATCAGTATAATTATACAAGTACGTCGGCTCATCTTTTCGGTTGTTATACACACCGTAGCGCGCATTTTTCATATCTATATAAGTCCGGTTTGCATACGTATAATTCAATGCAGCAATCAGGCCCCAGCGAGCACTTCCTCTAGTGCCGAATCTGCGGTTCAGCATTACCGAAAAACGTTGATCCGGTATCGGACGGCGTGTATGTACTGTCCAATCGTTGTTGAAACCCAAACGCGTCATCTCGGTTACCTGTGCCTCATCTTTATTATCCAACCTGGCCGAAGCAAAATCACTGTTATCCAGCGATGACACAGATTTTATATCGCGTATACCATTATCGAATCCTAAAAAATCGGTCGAGCTACCCTTGTTGTATTTAAAATCGTGGAATTGTGTTTCCGTATTGAAATTCACACCATAACTGATATCAATTCCGTTTTCAGCAGGCATATTCTTGGTAGCCACTTTGATGAAACCTCCCGTAAAATCAGCTGGTAATTCAGGTGTAGGTGATTTCACAATCATGATGTTTTCGATTTGCGACCCTGGAATCATATCGAAGGAAAACGAACGTGTATCAGCTTCCGAACTCGGCACTGCACCCGCATTGATCCACACATTATTATATCGTTGCGACAATCCGCGGGCAATCACAAACTTATCATCGATAATAGAAATACCTGGTATTCGCTTGATGACTTCTGAAGCACTTCTATCTTGTGTTTTGGCTATTTGTTGCGACGAAACACCACTTACCACCGCTGTTGAGGTCTTGATGGCATTCAACATTTGTACCTCCGAATTCATCCTACGTACAGCTGTTACCACGACTTCTTCAATACCCATGGTAGCCTCTTCCATCACAACGTTTGCTTCTGTAACTTTTCCGGCCTCTACTTTAACATCGGTCAATTCAATAGTATTGTAGGAAACAAACGATATTTTCAATGTGTAGGTTCCCGGGGCTACTTTTAAACTATAATGGCCATCAAGATCTGCAGTAGTACCTGTTGCCACCAATGACTCAATAATTACATTGGCCCCAATCATAGGTTCACCAGTCGATTTTTCTATAATATTTCCGCGTATTTCTCCGCTTTGCGCCAGCGTCAAATATGTAACGCCCAGAAATACCATACATGTCAATAACTTCTTTATCATATAAATTATTAAATTTTCACATGACAAAGAAATAATGCTAATGTTACCTGATTGTTTCGATTAACTTATCTTTCGGTTAATGATTTGTTAAGTAAATGTTAAGTATTCATCGATAATTTGTCTCAATAACAAATTACATCAGTATTTTTTATACCTTTGATGACAAAAGTATTTATTTCGATACGATGAAGTAATTATTTTATCGAAAAATAGACATATTCAATTACAAATTAAACAGATAGACATAAGGTAACTCCACCATTATTATCTATGTACGAAGCAATCATTTGCGATTTAGACGGGACCCTACTTAATTCCGGTCATACCGTTTCGAAATATACGCGGGACGTTATCGAAGCAATCAAAGACAAAGGCGTAATTATTTGCATCGCCACTGGCAGGCATCACATAGATGCACTGGCCTTTAGCCGTATGCTTGGATTGGATTCCTACCTGATAACTTCTAACGGCGCGAAAATCCATGATGAACATGATCGGGAAATATTTTCAGGAAATATCCCGGTAGATCTTGCTTACGAATTGATCCATACAGTAGTCGATTCGGATATTGTCCGGCACATTTTCCAGAATGATGAATGGTATTGCGAACAATCATGGCTGATGGATTCTGCCATGTACAAGGAGTCGGGAATAAAGCCAACGCAAAAGTCATTGTGCAAAATCAAAGGCGACATCACGAAACTCTGTTACGAATATCATCTGCGTCCCAATAAATTATTATTATTGGAAGAAATATTGAGTACCCGTTTTGAAGGTTATTTATCTGTTTATTTTTCATCCGACATATTTTTAGAAGTGATGCGCAGTGGTGTTTCTAAAGGAACAGCAGTACAGGAAATCATCCGCCACACCGGTCTTAATATGGCCAATACGCTTGCCTTTGGTGATGCGCCAAACGATTACGACATGCTTAAATCTGTAGGTAAAGGTGTTTTGATGGGAAACAGCAGTGGAATACTTCGCAAAATGTTACCAGGGTGTGAAGTAATCGATTCGAACGATAATGATGGATTAGCTAAATATTTGGAAAAACTATATCTGAACTATTAGGGGTTAATGCTTGTTTATTAGGTAGCAAAATATCAACAACAAGAAATATCGTCATAAACAAGCATCATGTTGCAACATGGATTATCATCTTTGTCATCATTTGACTGGAAGCTGTTCCATTTTTTAAGACCTCATTTTTTGTGGTTGTTGGTGGCATTGGTACTAGTTATTATACTCTTGTTACTGGGTAATCGGGAACAAAGCAAATGGAAACGCATCATTACGCCTGTATTACGTCCATTTATGTTCAGCCATGGCAGTCGTTCAGCCATTGCATGGCCTTTATTACTAACCAGTATCGGGTTATTATGTATGATATTGGCATTGGCGGGTCCTACATGGAAAAAACGCGATATACCCGGAGAAAAAATCCCTGCCGTAGTAATGATCGCCCTCGACCTCTCAAAGTCAATGCTGGCTACCGATATACCTCCTTCGCGTCTCGAACGTGCCAAACTAAAAATTGTTGATTTTTTAGATGCTAATCCCCGTGCACGTGCAGGATTATTAGCCTTCGCCGGAACACCACACCCCGTACTGCCATTCACCAGCGATTATAAGCTGGTAAAACACCACGCTACAAGCTTACAAAACTGGGAGATGCCGGTACAAGGAACAGATTTCGGCCTGATGGTGAATCTTGTGGATACCATGATGAACCGCGTACAAGCACCCAGTACGGTTTTATTGCTTACTGATGTGATCGATGACAGCCAGGCATCCACATTGGCTGATTTTATCAATAATTCGATACATCGGCTGGAAATATTAATGTTTTCCACGCCTAATGGCGCGCCAGTTCCCGGTATTGCAGGGGTTATTTCCAAATCTTCGCCTACTGCATTGGCGAATTTGCAGCAAAATGAGAAAATCAACATTACCACTATCACATTGGATAAGTCAGATGTGGATGACATCGCCAAACGAATCAGTGATAAACTGGTATTTGAAAAAGACAAAAAAGAAGATGCCAAGGAATGGGACGATATGGGGTGGATATTACTTATCCCAGCGTTGATCATTATCATGTTCAATTTTCGTAAAGGTTGGGTAGTGCAATGGTGCTGGCTACCTTTAGTAATGTTATCGTTCGCCTCGTGTGGTACAGACAGTAAGCACCCCAATTGGTGGTATACGCACGATTACCAAGGCGAGATGTGGGAAAAGAAAGGCGACTATATCAAAGCAGCCGATTTATACCAGGATAACATGCATAAAGCGGTGGCATACTTCAAGGCTGGCGATTACCAGTCTGCATCAGAACTGTTTGGTATGGATACGACGGCCATGGGACAATATAATTACGGACTGGCATTGGCTAAACTCGGAAATTATGATGGTGCCATCAACGCTTTTCAGAAAGTTGCTGCCATGAGCAGCTCATTGAAAGAGCTTGCTCAGGAAAATATAGATGTGTCTCAATTGATGAAAGATGAAGCCGGAAGTGTGATGCGTTTCCAACCGAATGAAAACAGCATTGATAGCGTGCTGAAACATACTGAAAAGGGCAAACTGAAAGAACGCAAGCCGGAAAGTGAAGATGAACAATTATCATCCGATACCGAAGTCAAAAAATTACCGACGACAGGCGACCGCATCAGCGACGAAGTACAAAGTGACATTCATCGCGCCAAAGAGCAAAAATTTCCACCGAAAGATTTCAAAATGGATCCACCTATCCCCATGGAAACTAAAATATTGATGCAGAAAACCAATGCAGATCCCGGTGAATTTTTGCATCGTCGTTTCGAAATACAAAAACAACGGTATTATCCGGATGTTCGGCAAGGAAAAAACATAGATTAAATAATGCATCATTTATCCACCATATGCACAAATGCTCAACGTCAAAACGAAGGGAGTTCGAAACGCTTCCATCCGACGTTGAAATGGTGTGTTATTGTGCTGGTGTTACTTATTTATAAAATCGTAACACTGCATGCGCAAAGCTTCGCTGAAGTGGCCTTGAGTCGCCAATCAGTGTATGTGCAACAATCGTTCCGGGTGACCGTCACTGTATATACCTCCACATGGTTTACTGCTCCGCTGGAATTTGGCCACCTTCAAATACCCAATGCATTCATCATCCCTTTTGAAAAATCAGTACCAGGCGTTTTCACCATCAATCGACAGCAGTATTCGGGTATACAATTTTATTACATCGTGTTTCCATACAACCCCGGTAATTATACAGTACCTGCATTTGAAATAACAGCACATACTCCTCCAAAAGGAAGTTCGCAGGCACAAACAATCACAATACATACCAATCCGAAACCGTTCGAGGTACGCGATGTCCCTGAACGCCTCAAAGAACAGGAAGACTGGTTTGTGGCAAAAGATGTAGCCATACGCGAATCCTGGGATATACCATTGAACAACCTCAAGGTGGGAGATGTAGTGAAGCGTACCATTACCATTGATGCCAAAGGAACATTACCTCAATTCATTCCCGACTTAGCCAACAAAGAACGGGTCGACTGGGCGAGTTCATATCCTCAGGATGCAATACTCACGGACACACGGGATTCGGACGACGCTAACGGACGCAGTACACAAACAGTAATTTACCTGTTTGATAAAACGGGAGATTTCACTTTCCCTCCGATAACAGTAGCGTATTGGAATCCATTCTCCAATAAAATGTATACGCAAACTACTAAAGAAGAAACAGTACATATTGCCGACAATCCCAATCTCGGTATCCTAACTACACTGAAAGACAGTCTTGCTGCAACGCAAAAACCTATGACTGCAAAAGTCGAAGATAAAGGCCCATTGCGTATTTTAGGAATGTGTTGGTATTATTTCGCAGTGACAGTAGTTGTAGGGATGCTGTTGCTATTCTTGTTGGTTCGTTTTTGTATCTGGTTGTACCGTCATTTATATGCACAACGTCAAAAATATCTTACCAGCGAACCCTACCGGTTCAAGCAGTTCAGTCGTTCATCCGGTAGCTCAGTTAGTATATTACGTTCTTTATATACCTGGTGGGATAGTTTTACCAGTAATCCATCGGTACTCGGTTCGCTACACACTGACAAAGAAGAAGAACTTATTCCACCGATCAACCATTTTTATCAAGATATATACAGCAGTGAGCAAGCAGCAAACCATGCTGAAGAAATGAAAAAAGCATTGGCAACATACCGCGACCTCAAACAAAAAACAACGGGGGATGAGCAACATCCTATAGTTACAGAAGAACAAAAAGGCTGGAACATGTCATAACGCGGATAAATACTTGATTCGTGATGATAATGAAATACAAAAATGTGCAACGCAATGTTCGGATAATGTTGAGGCTGTTCAAAAAGCCAAATTTCAAGTAAACCGGCAAACTGAAGGTTCGACGAAAATGAAGAGCGGCAATGAACCAAGTGTACGAACTCAGTGCATTGCCGCCCAATCTGACAACGTATTCGAGTATGAATAATTCAGGTTAGAAATGCAATACCGCGACTATCTTATTTTTTTCTGTAGGTGAATGTATAATAATTATCATCACCCGGGCTACTGACACGGGTCGGATAGCCGGCCACATTGTATTCGTATATCCATGTTATGTTGCCATATATGGAATTTTCCGTTAACGGATTATTGACATACCCTCCCCTCGCGGGTTCCCCTGCAGACATCAACCACAAATACCATTTGGGCGAAGTGCAAGAAGAAAGCGGCCCTTTTTTATTATCGTATGTGTAAGTGTTGGTACCGTCGTTGAAAAAACCGGTCGCCGTCAGCAAGTTTCCCTTGCTGTCCCATGTGAAAGATGCGACATCTCCCTGAATACCATTCGGTAACTCTTGATCGTTCAGAAACAAGACACCCATCTCTTCGTCACCGTCACTTGCAACAATCGTATTACCGACTTTCGCGTAGGTATATTGGAACGGCCCGTCATAATCCACTCCTTGTATCGTCAGCCCTCCCGATGCATCATATGTAATGTTCTCATAATGGATGGGATCATTGTCTGTAATTTTAGTAATCCGTCCTTGGCTGTCATATTCAAATTTGCCGTTCAACGTCGTCGTTATTCCGTAATGTTCGTAAACAGCCACCAATAGCAATTCCGAGTCAGCATCTATTGGCCCTTCTGCAGTCGAGGTAGTGAAATTTACTTCGTTTCCATAGACGGTTCCTACGCTATTAACGGCATATGCTCTTACGTAATATTTAGTACCCGCCGTTAATCCGGTTAGGTTGGCTGTAAAAGTTCCTGTTCCCGATCCTGCAACCAGAACCTTTGAAGCGGCGGCGGTGGGATTTTCTGTAATGGCATAGCATACGCCCCGTTCGGTATAGGCTGGTGTGCCCGCATTGGTGATATTTCCACCGGCAGTAGCCGTAGTGGCGGCAATGGAGCTAACTTCATCGGTAGTCAATGTCGGTGCTACCGTACCCGATTCCGGGGCAGCGGTGGTAAAGTTCACTTCGTTGCCGTAGGCCGTACCTGCGCTGTTGGTAGCATATGCCCGCACATAGTATTTGGTATTGGGCGTTAAGCCGGTGAGACTACCGGTAAAACTACCCATACCCTTACCATCTGTGGTTTTACTGCCATCGATGGTAGGATTGACGGCAGTACTCCAGCAAATGCCGCGTGCGGTGACTTCGCTGCCGCCATCACTGGTGATGTTTCCTCCAACGGTAGCAGCACCGGAAGTAATGGCGCTTGCCTCGGCAGTGGTTAATACAGGAATTTTAACGGGGTCATCTTTCGTGTCGTCCCCGCAAGCATTTACAAACATGATACAAACGGCTACGATTGTCATGCATAGCAATCTCGGATAATCATTCATGGTTCTCATTGGATGTTGATTTATAAAATTAGGATTAAAATTATCTTTTTTGAAAAGAGACAGAAAACTGGTCATTACTTTGCAGCAGCAGAGAATGACGCTTTCCATTGTATCTCACTTCGACGAAGTGCTGCATCGTATCGCAACGCGAAATTTATGAGCAGGTATGGTATATCGGAAAAAAGGTACAAAATGCCGTAAGATTTTCTTAAGTAAAATTTGAGGCAAAACTAAACAAGTTTTTCTTTCGTGCCAACTTATCGGAGGTGTTTTTCTTCATTTTGACGAATGACGATAAAGAATAGATAAACGGCCTGAAAAGAATTAAAAATTGTGAATGGAGAATGGAAAAAACCCTTGGTGGCTATAAGAATGGAAAGTGCAACCAAATATAATGACTTGTAATATCATCGAATAGTGGAGAGTCGAATTTGTAATTACTTACGTGAGTACCTCGTTGTTCCGCTCGAAAATAGACTTTTGAGACAGCCTCTTGGTATCCAGACGTGCTTAGCTTGTCATGAACACATTAATCATTAACCATTTACCATTAAATCTTCACTCCCAGCACATGAAAAAAGGTCTTTTTTTCCGAATAATAAGTCATGCGAGTATCAAATTCCCATATCCATCGTTTTGCATCCGGCCGTTGAACGATGGGGTGGTACACAGACGTTCTGCATGAAAGTTCTTTACCGTCGGATGCATAAAGTATTTCATCATAGTCAGCTACCATACACGATCGGTTCGTCGGCAACAGGTTGATGTGCTGTTGCTGTACATTTTTTCGAAAGCCCATCGTTTCTTCATCACTCAAGGCAAAGAAACGTGCCAAGTAATCGACCAACAAAATATCTAATTGATTGAGCACATTACACGAAAAAACAAAATCATAACCACTGAGGTCAAATCCCGCATAAGGTTGTATGGTACTGATGGGTGGCCGGTTTTTCCGGTAACGGTATTGTTTTGCGTACTGATAGGTGGTGTGGGCAAAACAGGAAATATCGCACACCCGAAGTTCCACATTACTCATTGGCTGCAATTGTTTGCTCACTGCTGCCGGATGGCGTACATCAAATAGGGATACTTTTTCAAAATATTTGCTCAACTCGTCAAGTGGGACGTCCAACAACCAACCGCTTCCTAAGATAGCTGCCGATGTGCGTTTTTTTCCTTGCATGGCATCTAAAACGAATTGCCGTGTATGTTGTAAATGAGGCTCCCAATGTTCCCGTTCGCGTTGGTATCGCCTGGTGATACCCGACTGATCGTCGAAATATCCCATTTTACGAAACATGCGTTCTTCAGATATTCCAAACCACGAATTCATGATGACGACAAATTGAAGTTTAATACCTTGCTGCTTCTATCGTTCCTTCTTCATATGGACAAAATCCGATAAATAAGAGCAGCGCGTTATAGCATCTTCATAAAAGGCTGTTTTACGATATTTCCGGCTCAACTCCTTGAAATAGGGATTATTCAAAAAGTAGGTGCCATAACGACTTTTTCCTCTTTGATAGGCATATATGTCCGAAACGTTCATTTGATAACAATGCGCAGCCATGAAAAGGCAACGGGCTTTAAAGTCTTTATCACGCGAATGTTCAGCCGCTTCCACGTAGCTCTTTTTTGCTTGTTCAAGATAGTAATAATGGTACATCTCATTGGCTGACGTGATGTGTTGCCATGGTTTTGTCCATGTATCAGCATGACTCCAATGATAAGCCAGTAACTGCCACGAATTACCAAACCAACTCATCTGGTATAATCCGTTGGCATAACGGTATACATCTTCGGGTGCTGGTTTCTTGGTTTGACGGATACGGCTTTGCAATGCCCCCATTTCCACGGCAAAATTTAGCTTGGAAAATGGCAGGGAGTCGACAGGTATCTGATAGTTGATCCCACCCCCCACAGGAGGTTCAGCAAACGGGTCATATTCCAAGTGAAAAAGTGGAGAGGCGTTCGATAATTGCTCGAAACAAACGGCAGCTTCGTCAAACCGGAGTTCCCGCATAAGCTTGGTGCCTGCCAGTTCTAATACAGCATCATCTTTGAAACGATTGTGTTCGTATAAGAAAATATCATAAGCGGTGAGGGAATCGACATGGGTTAATTGCTGTAACATTTTCTTCAGTTGAGGTATAGACGCATATTTATCCAATACCTCAAAAGCATCTACATCAAACATGTTTTCGCTGGCAAAAGCAGTATATTGTTCTGCAATGCCGGTACACAAAGCCGCTTTGACCGGTTTACCGGCGGCCAGGTAAATACCCGGTAACTTCTCTGCAAAATAATGTGCCAATGTCCGGTCGAAAAAAGCATCATTTTTATCCGCAGGATCAAGCTTCTGATGTTGGTTGAATAACCACTGTATAGAAGGAAGGATACGGGCTTCGGCTATGCTGTCGAAAGGCACAGAAACAGTTTCGGTCAGCAAACGGACAGCCAATAATTGCTCGATAACCTTTTCTTCGGGATGTTCTCTCTCAGCAATATCCGTCAGCAGGTTTGCCTGTTCATATTCACCCAGCAGATATGCTAAGTAAGCAGCCGCAGTATACCAAAGTGCAGGTTTCTGTACTTCCCGTAATCCTGCATAGCGAACAGCCAAATCCTTCAATGCACGGGCGTGTGAAATTACCTCATCATGGTTCAGTGAATCATTCGTATAAGAGTGGGTGGTACTCAACCCGTCCTCTATTTTGTTGATTTCACGAATCAATAAAGTTTCTATATATGGAATAGTGGGGCATACATCATGGACATGTTTCAATGGTTCGAGCGTAGGATAAAAACAGGTAAATCCCGTCATCGCATGTATTACTGCTTTCTCATAATTGGTATCGCATAATTGAAGTATCCATGCCGTGTCGATATCATGGATCATCCATCGGAAGGATGTCATGGCTTCATGGCTATAACGAGGACAACGATCAAACACTTTAGAAAAACAATAAGCCGACTCAACAGGCGAATCTACAGCTCCTGCATAAAATGACAATGCCCAAAGCACAGCCAGGGCATTTGAATGTCCCTCCGGATCAACCATTTCATGATAATAATTGACACAATCTTCGTTATGGCCAGCATAATATGCCATTCGAACCACTTGGAAAGCATAGCGCAACCGTATAAACTCAGACTGAGCTCCTTTATATAGCTCAAGCCCGCGAAGTAGTAACGAATCTTGTATTTTTGTATCAAACGGAGGCGTATAGTTCCAACTTTCCACTCGTTTGCCAGCCTGTTGTTCGCAAGCTTTAGCATACAGCAGGTAATTCAAGGTATTCATATCCCTAAGCCGGATAATCCGCTGCATCATCCCGTTAGCCGCCCAAGTTTCATTGATACTGTTCCATTGGCGCTGAATAGCTTTCTTGTATACCTTTTGTAATTCGGACAATGGTACTCCATACAACAAGTGTTCAATATCTTTTTCAGCAATTCTCCCACCCAGATATTTTTTCCATTCCTTAATATTTTGTTCCTTATCAGACGTTTTATCCGCATCGTCGTCATAATAATTCAAATAACTGTAGTAATAATTATTCTTTTCAGGTATATCCTGACGAAAATAGCTGGTATATCCCATATCCGGATCGATGAACCATCCACATGCAAGTACATATGCCACTACTGACATCATTGCCAGGCTAACGGAACAAATCAACAGTTTTTTGAAGTTCATGATACGGATGCTTTTGCAAAAGTAATGAATCTAAATGATACCATATCACATATTTGGGAGTCTTTGTCTGTGAAGCAAGTATTCGGGTTACCTGCCTTATTTCCTCAACAGAAGGCTCTTCCAAACGGATATGATCCCCTTTACGCAGATATGCCCCGTGTAGGACAATGGTACTGTCTACATGGTAGAGGTTCGGAAGGATTTCTGAAAAATAAGGCTGTTGCATATCTGTATGGCATAATCCGTTGATGATGCCCCTGTATTGTTGATTGCTGAAACAAACGCCCCAACTGAATAAGGGAAAAGCAACATCCACCGGAAGCGGATAAAGTCCTAACCCTAACATATAATCTTGTGCATCGTCCACGTTAAGAATAGAATTCCGGTTGCCATATTCGGTCAGATGTCCCATATTATAACACATCAAAGTTACCTTGTCAACGGGGGGTATACCGGTACTTTTGCTGTATTTCCATTGATGCAACCGTAAAGTTGCTGATAATACCTTGTCATCCGAATGGCAAAGGCGTTGCAAGGATAGTAATAACTTGAAATATTTATCGCGTGTAGTGGCATTCCAATCAACATCCATTTGGATTTCCGGAACGCTGGTAATATGGTATGCATGGTTCATGCTTGCAATACGGGCATAGATACGTTCAGCCAGCACCTCCGTACTGTCAGCGAACCATCTTGTCAACACATGGTTGACCATAAAGACAACCGGTACAACTTCCATATTTTCTGGAATACTGTCTTTAAAAACAATGGTCGCATCAGGAAGAGGGCCATCTTCACCAGATACGACATCAAAATAACGGATATATAACCGGTTGACCTGATGCTGGGTTAAAGACTCCCGTTCGGATGGAGTCAATCGAAAAACGGTTTTCCAATAGTAAAAGGACGATGCAGGCGAAACAGTGTCACGGCATGCCGCTGCTGTCATCACAAGCCCCACCCAACAAGCGATGATCACTTTTCGAGTTTGGTATCTATTAAATCGACATTTTTTTCCCTTTGACGTCACCACAGATATTGACATTCCATCAATTTTACACAAAGATAGTTTGTTTTGCAGACAAACGCCATCCACCAAGTGTTGGTATTTTGATCATAGTTTTCTCTGGTTGTAGTTAATGATTGCGTTGTAAATTCATTTTTATTTCTCTTCATTCTTTTTTATTATCTCTGGTCATGAGGGGTTGGCTCCGCCGTTCGCATGAATATAATGGCTTCATGCAATTTTGTAGTCCGCTACATTTTCGGCATTAGCTTCGTAGGCGGGGTAATTAGCCTCCCCCTGCCCCTCCGAAGGAGGGGGAACAAAGCCGCTGAGGCGCTGACATTGGTACCCCAATCCATGAGTGGTTACTAAATAAAATTGAGTAACTACTCGTTACGCGATGAGTAGCTACTCAAAAAAAATAAGTAGCTACTAAAATAAATTGAGTAGCCACTCATTTTGAACGCTTGCCTATGCTTTTGTATATTTTGCAGTATCAAGCATTTCGCGCAACTTCTTGCCAGGAGCGAAAAATGATGCCTGCTTTTTTCACTGCCGATGCCGTTACTTCTTTGGCAGTGGCTCTGCCCTCGCTGCTGAGCGTGATACGAAGGCTTCCCAAATCGCCAAGGCGGATGATGCTGCCCTCCGACAAATTCGATACGGTTTCCTCTACCATGGCGTAAAGGACGGCTCGAATATCAGCGCCATTGACAGTACTCGTTTTTTCTATCGCTTTCGTCAGGCTGTCAAGGCTTATTTCTTTGCCGTGTACGGGAGTTGCATAAAACTTTTTGATACCGCCGCCTGGCACGCCCGGCTATGGGCGTGCTGTTGCTTTGATTTGAATGGGCATAATGTTAGTGATTTAATGTTTAAAATGTGATAGTAAAAATTTGCTCTTTAAACATAGAATATGGCAAAATGGAAAATCTGCCCAAATCATATCATGCAAAACATTTGCTGCTCATTGAAGTACTGGCTTTCCTCTCCCTCTTGGGGGATCCGGAGGAGGCTTATTCAATATATCTTAAAACAGACGAACCGATCGGTTCGTCTGTTGCTTCCACCTTTACTGTTCAGCTGGCAGTTACCAAACTTCTTTACTTTTACCAAATGGCAAATTTGGTGGCGTTCAGAGCGGCAAAACATTTGCCACTCAACGTGGGGACAAATCCCAAGGAATTCTCCTTATTAATGTCAAATGATACTGTAAATAAATCACACAAGATAGGATTACCAAATTATCAACCAATAAATGATAATATTATTCTCTTTACTAATAGCTACACCCTTTGAATAACCATTTTTCCACTTTAGAGGCATAAACCATCCATCGGATAGATATTTTGCATTAAAATACTTTCCCGATTTTGCCTCCAAAACATATAATTCGTAACCTTTGGGTAACTTACATTGCGTTTCATATGTAGTGAACGGACTATGCCAAAAATTCGGAACTGGATATAAATTGTTATAGCATTCTTTTTCTATCATCTTTTTTTCCTTTTCTGTTGATGAGAGTTTGTAATATGAATCTTTTGTTGCAAACCGATTAACTACTAATAAACATGTGTCCTCACTTTTATATATTGCGATTGCCTTGTTTTTATATAATTTCGTTAAACTTGAGGTTTTATTATTTTCAAACTTATTATAAACTATCAATTCTAAGTTTCCCATATCAGGAGAAAAGCCCTCTGAAAAAGTAATGTTACTTTCGCCTATCTTTTTCGGAAAATGATCCACAAAAATATTTCCAAAAAAAGATTTTGCATTCCCATAACTTATATTCAAATCTTTAAATATTTGATCTTGGGAAGAATTTTGTGTTGTGCATCCAAACAGAAAAACACTTATAAGTAAAAAAATACAAGCTCTCATAACTTTATTTACTTTTTGATGGTTTTCCACCTATTATTTGAAAGACAAACTGAACAAATTTGTTAACTTCTTTACTATGATCGGTATTTTTCCGGTTATAATCATAGGTTAATTTTTCTACGTTTTTTTCAATTTTATAATCCATTTTATGTATTCGATCCATATTATATAAGTATTCTTCTTTTATGTTTTGTATAGTTTTATCTTTGGGAACAAACATCTTTTTTTGTTCTAAAACATTTACCACCTTCTTTTCATTCATTGGTTCCCTTACTCCGCCATCAGCATCAGTATAATAAATGGTCATTGTTTCAGTAACTACGGTTTCTTCCTTTGTAACTTTTTTGTAACCATTATTATTCATTCGTTGTTCTATTTCTTGTGTTGACATCTCAACTTGTTCAATAGATGGAATAGGAATCATGATATCCGTATCTACTTTTGTTTGTCCAGAAGCAATAAAGACCCTGTCAGGGTTATCATTTATAACATAATTCAGGAGGTCTCCATTTTCGTCAAAATAAAAATCATCAACAGATTTTCCATCGGGGTCAATAAATTTTATTGGATTATTTAAAGCGTACGCGTACGGGCTAATGTTATAGTATTTTTCCGCCAATGGGTCAGGCACAAACCACCTGCCCAGAAAGGGGTCCAACATTCTGGCGACATAGTCCAACCACCCCAGTTCCAGTTCTGTCTGCAACTCTTGTGCATTGTACTTATACCCGTTCCATTCATCCCTGATGGCCGACTGGAAGGTCATATCCGAACCCTGCATCAGCATGCCATACGGGTAATAGGTGTTTACCTCCAGTATCTGGCTGGGCGTGTGGCTGACCACCAAATTATCAAAGAACACGGGCGTCTGTGCCTCATTGTTCACAAACACCTCAAAAAAGCCATTCTCTTGTATCACAAATTTATCCGTATTCAGGATCTGGATGACGTTTATCCTATGGCAAAGAGGCGTTTTGCCTCTTTGCCACCTTACAGTGACCAAATCAAATATGGAGGCATGACCGAAGTAAATACAAATTCCAATTATGGCAAATAACCAGGTTTATATAATGGCAAAATAAATGCTGCAAGAATGGTTAACACAATATATAATACAAATATAATATTGAACTTTTTCTTTTTTGGTTTAAACTCTTCTTTTGTAAATTTTAATTTTATAGCTTCGATTCTGTTTTTATTATATATTAAAAATACAATGGTGACTATAATAGGCGTACTTATCCACGCTATTGTTTTATTATGATATAAGAATGGCAGTATATCTAACTTGGATAAAATACCGCTTACTTCAAAAATAGTAAAATTTGTAAAAAGTCCAAAAACTAAACTTGTATAAAATCTTGGATGTTCAGGTATTGAAGACTTTAAAATGCCATTATAAAACTTTAAAAAGAAATAATCAAAAATCATATTATTTAGTTTTATTATCGATCCAATTATAAACGCCAAGTTTATCTGCCACAAAGTCTAAGGCCGTAATTCCAAGAGATACTCCCCAACCATAAACTGGAATAAAGGCTGCTCCAACAGCAGCTCCTTGTAAAGCTAACCTTGTGCTATTACCCCATGTTGGATTATTCAATACCTCAACAGCAGTTGGTATAGTCGAAACCACTCCTCCAACAAGTCCAACTCCTTTTGCTGTTGAAGCGACCCCTTTTAAAACTTTAAATGCAGCATCACCCGTAATCATGCTCGATTCGGCAGCATAACCAAATATTGTTGTTCCCAGGGCAATACCCATTAGCGGGTCTTCCATGTTGTCTACAAAAGGTGATAAACTACCACTGCTCTGCCCCGTTATTATGACTTCTGAAACAGTTTCGGTTCCCAAGTCTGTCTTTGTGCCGTTGGAGTTCCAACTTTGCCAGTTTCCTTCTTCGTTAAATCCCACAAAACGTTCCCCGATATGCCTATATTTATCACCCATTTCATCGGCAGACATTTTGCCTTCCACATGTTGATACTGTTTGCGGGTTTGCATTTCTCCGTTTTCGTCTTCGTATTCCTCGTCGAACTCATACCAGTCCATTCCATCGGGGTCAATAAATCTAATAGGATTATTCGCAGCATAAGCATACGGGCTAATGTTATAATACTTTTCCGCCAACGGGTCCGGCACAAACCACCTGCCCAGGACAGGGTCCAACATCCTAGCGCCATAATCCAGCCAACCCAGTTCCAGTTCCGTCTGCAATTCCTTGGCATTGTACTTATACCCGTTCCATTCATCCCTGATGGCCGATTGGAAGGTCATGTCCGAACCCTGCATCAGCATGCCAAAGGGATAATACGTGTTTACCTCCAGTATCTGGCTGGGCGTGTGGCTGACCACCAAATTATCAAAGAACACCGGTGTTTGTGCCTCATTGTTCACAAACACCTCAAAAAAGCCATTCTCCTGTATCACAAATTTATCCGTATTCAGGGTCTGGATGACATTAATCTTATCTTCCACAATTTTCGTGCCTGTGTTGGCTTCCACAATATCAAAATCAGCATTGTACAACACATAATTCAATCCGGCGGTAGGCTGTGGTTTGGCCTCTTCCTGCCCTTCTTTCGGAGGGGAGAACAAAGCCGCCGAGGCGCTGAGGTCGGTACCCAAATCCATGGCCAATTGCGATGCTTCGCCAACCACTGATCCCGTCGGGTTGGCCAAGGAGACTAACGCACTGCCGACTACCGGCAGGATGCCAATGTCTTGATTGGGCAATTGCTGGTCTACATTGTAAAATGCCTTGGCCGCAATGGATACCGTATCGCCCGCCATCACCTTGAGCATGATGGAAGGACCGCGGCTCTTGCCAGGTACCTTGGCCAACTTGGCGTTACCCGGGTTATGGTCCGGGTAGTTGTACGGCCTGTCGGCACGGGTACTTTCGATGTTGTCGAAATACGTACTTTCTTCTTCCGCATGGTTTACTTCCATGGTGGCCATATAAGTCTGGGTACCCCGTTGTTCGTTGGTGAGTACCACCCGTACATTACCCAGGTGGTCTTTGATGAAGTAGTCAAACACAAATTCCCCATTGCTCTTACGGCGTATCCTCCCTTCGGGCATGGCCATCATCTTGAGGGTAGTATTTTCATATTCCCATCCGCCGATGTAATAGCGGTCTATGCCCCCGAAGTTTTTCTTCACCCTGCGCCCGTCGGCCATATAGGTATAGGTCAGCTTCTCGTTGTTATTGCTG
>JAVBMZ010000124.1:0-9821 GCA_031551935.1 Bacteroidales bacterium | reverse complement strand
ATTGATACCGATGGGGCCGGGTGTCATCTGTGAAATAGCGACAATATCTGTAAATTCATTGAGTGTAAGCCATTGGTGGTGACTCACTACTTCGTCTTGAATGAGCGACAACATGGCATATCCCCCGCCAAAACCAAAGAGGCCTAGACGCAAGTAGGTCAATAACAATTGGATATAAATCATTTAGAGTTGGATAAAGCCAGTTATATTTAAACGTTAAACTTTTTGTAGGCAATACCGCCTATGATAGCACCTAATACAATAAATACGGGTGATACACCCAATAACCATATCAGTAAAGCACAGATAATGGGTATCCAGACCGTTCGGATATTGATTTTGGCTTGCTTAGCGGTATTGAATACAGGGACAGCGATCAAGGCGACTACAGCAGGGCGTATTCCTTTAAATATCCGATCGACGATCGGATTATCCTGTATGTCGCTGAAATACATGGCGATTAACAATATGATAATAAATGAAGGGAGTACTGCCCCCAACAAGGCTACCACACTGCCTTTCCATTTACGCAATTTATACCCTACAAATATGGCGATGTTTACAGCCAACACACCTGGTGTAGATTGTGCCACAGCCAATGCATCAAGGAACTCATCCTCGCCGATCCATTTTTTGTTGTTTACTACCTCTTTTTGCACCAATGGTATCATGGCGTAGCCGCCGCCAATAGTGAAAGCTCCGATACGAAAAAAAGTAAAAAAGGCATCCAAATAAAGACGCGCATTACTTGTGGTGGATGGTTGCTTCTTCATTGTCTGCAAACATTGTTCATCCATAAAATGTTCAATGGGTTTGAGCTTCCCGCATCAGGTCTTCGATAGTGGGCTCTTTGATGCGGTCTTTTTGGGCTTCCACATTCTTGAAGAATTCTTGTTCAGCAGCATCCAATTCATCAAGGTTGGTTATTTCCCCGTTTACATATTGTATGGTCGATGCAACAGTGCCATTATTGTTGTAGTGTATCCATTTTCCATCGGGGAGGTTGTTGCGATACGCTCCTTCCGTTTCCTTTTTTCCATCAGGATAATATGCAATAAACGCTCCTTCTAATTGATCGTTTTTGTATACGACAGATGATTTCAGTTGATTGTTATCAAAATATTGTTGCCAAGGACCTTCCTTCTGATCGTTCTTCCATATGATTTCTTCGGCAATAACTCCGTTGGGATAGAAACTTTGCGTTTTTCCATTTCGTATGCCGGCTTTATATGCGGCACGATACGATACAACTTTGTTATAAAAGCTATAATATGTCCATACGCTGTCGCGTTTGGTATTGATGTAATTTCCTTCAGCAGCAATTTCTCCATTTTGCCAGAAAAATTTAGCCCTTGCTTTTTCGCTTTTCTCATCATATACCATCATAACCCGTATCCCACCGGAAGGATGGTAGCGCTTCATTTCTCCGACAGGCTTGTCGTCTTTGAAATAACCGGCGTATACCAATTTGCCATTACTATCCGTCGCTTCCCAGTAACCTTGTTTCCGGCCTGCTGCGTCTCGTTGGTTTTTAACTTGTCCGGACGCTATACCGGCTAATAATATAAAAAATAAACCGGTGAATATTAATTTCCGTGTCATTTTACCACTGATGTTTACCCTTTGGCAAGATTATATTCAGCTAAATCCTGAATTAATATATTATCGGGCGCTTGATCCACTAATTGCAGGAAACTTTCCTGGATATGTAATACTTTTTTCAAATCGTCTGTTGGTTTAGCCAAAATCCGGTTGTTCCCGCTTTTATCCAATGCCTCCATGACATATTTAATGGTATATTGTTGGATATCCTTAGCGGGGGCATACGCCCTTACTTTGTCATGTTCGGTACAGACCTCGGAAACCAGGTTTCCGGCCAACAAATCGGCCATGACCATTCTTACCAATCGTATGGGAAGCCTCATCCTTTTTGCCATTTCTTGTGCCGTTAGCGGTTTTTTGCCGGCCATAAACCGTTGAACAATACGTTGTAGTATCAGTATATTATAAGCGCGATGGGCATAAGAACTAATTTGTAACGATTCGTTTTCCAATTCGTAGAGATCAATATTTTGGTTGGCAAAGGAGATTTCCGCTCCCAGCAAGACAATCAACCAACTCATTTGCATCCAGATTAATAACAAAGGCAAAAAGGCAAAACTGCCATATACGGCGTTGTTTCGGGACATGCCTACCTGTAAGTCGATATATAGCCATTGTACTACTTGGAAAGCGGTACCTGCCAATATTCCTGCCATCATTGCCGAAGTGAACGATACCCTGGTATTGGGCATAATCATGTATAGCAGAGTAAACAACAGCCATATCATGACATATGGAAACAATTTCATCAGGAAGACAACAAAAGGACTTAGGTTGACAAATTCAATGTTGGAGGTAATGTTGCTTAATTGCGTAGCTACAAATACATTACCGCTGCTTGCCAAAATGATAAGGATTGGAGCTACCAGCATCAACGAAATGTAATCGGTAAATTTACGAATATAAGATCTGTGCTTCTTAATTTGCCAAATATCGTTAAATGAGCTTTCGATGTTTCCCAACACTTTCATTACCGACCAAAACAAAACAGCCAATCCGACCCCGGCAATCAATCCGCCTTTGGTATTTTCGAGCATCGATTGGGCAAAGGAAAGCAACCAGTTAAGAACCTCTTCTTGGCCTTTAAAATTGTCTATCAATTTTTGCTCTAAATCCTTGTCGAAACCAAAGCCTTTGGCAATACCGAATCCCATAGCCAAAATAGGTACCAAAGCCAACAACGAATAAAAAGTGAGTCCCGACGCTCGCACTTGCACACGGTCTTCGCCAAAACGGCGAAACGATACCAATATGACACGCAGGTATTTTAAAAGAGCGGCAATGCGCGGTGGATAATCATCCAAACGCACACTCCACACCTCATCAGTGATAAAATGTTTTACCTGATTGAAGGTATGAGTAACTTTTTGTTTTAAGCTCATGCGACAAAATAAGGTCAAAGTAAAGGATTAATAATGGAAAATGCAAGAATGAAATGAGGAGTGGCAAACGATACATGAAAAATTGAAAATGAAGATGTTCTCTGTTGATTACTTTGTATTAACTTTGATGTGTTCCTGTGCAGAAATAGGCAAAATTCAGATCATGGAATCATAGAGGTTGTAAAGAACACATGGGTTAAATATTCTGCCATTTTCATTATATGAGTATTTTGTTTAGCGATAATAAATTTTTGAGATATATAACGTTATGTGTTCCTATCATATTTGCGGTTTTTGCAGTGATGGGATATGGATTTTTTTTTAGGGCTGCTGTTTCGGTTTCTTGTGCTGTCATATTGTGCTTATTGCCAGACAAAAAAGTAGGCTATAGTATCTGGTTGGTCATTATAGCGTTATTTGTTTCTATTGTCGGGGATTGGTTTATGTCTCATGCTATGGCGCATCCTTCCAGGTTTGTATATGGAATATGTGTTTTTTTTATTGCCCATATGGGATTTTTGGGCTTTTGTCTGCACAATGGGCGTATCAATATGTGGATATTAATGGCCGTTTTAACGGGATTCCTTATCATTTTTTATATAGTTTTGCGTCCTGAGATGGTACATGTAGTACTGTATGTTGCCGTGCTGGCATATTTGTTTATTTCGTGTTTTTCATTGGCTGCGGCTGTGGGGCTTCGCCTGCCACGCATGGCGCGATGGTATTTTGTTTTGGGAATCGCATTGTTGATATGTTCCGACACGATAATTGCTTTGAAGGTATTTGCAGGGTACGGACAAGTTAATTTTTTGATTTTGCCCACCTATTTTGCATCACATATTTTGATTACTTGCTCGTTGATACGTAAAAACTAATCGTATACTTGTTATATCTGCTATTTTGTTATATTTGAAAAAATATTTATTTTGATTTGATGACGCCATGAAACGCAGTATTTTGTTGTGGTTAGGTTTTGTTATTTCGTTTCATTTGTCGGCTCAAAGAAATATATCTTGGGCTATTCCGATAGAAGCGAAAGCAGTTAATAATCTTTATCTGGTTGACACAGGGATATACCGTGCTGCGCAACCTAATGTTGCAGCTTTTGTCGAATTGGAACAAATGGGTATCAAAGAAGTACTCAATTTGCGTTATTTTTGTAGTAATGACAAACAAGCAACCAATACAGGATTGACTCTTCATCATGTCAAAATGGTTGCTGGCAATTGCGATTGGGATAAAGTAGTGAAGGCTTTACGTATTATCAGAAACCGGGAGGGACCTATAGTGATACATTGCAAGCATGGAGCTGATCGTACAGGTTTGGTAATTGCCCTGTATCGTATTATTTTTCAAGGATGGGATAAAGAACGTGCTATTGATGAATTGGAAAACGGTGGATATGATTTCCATTCGGTATATGCCAACATACCATCTTTTATCAGAAATGCTGATATTGCCGTGATGAAAGAGGCTGTGATGCGATGAGTATATGCCACCATACCATACGGTATAGTATGGTGCTTTCTGCAATGAAAATCTTTATAAGATTTCGTCCTCAATTTCTTTTTTACTATCTGCTTTGCCCGCAATGACGATGACTATTTCTCCTTTAATAGCCGGTTTCCCACTCCATAGGGCGATTTGTTGTTCAATCGTTCCACGTACGGTTTCTTCGTGTAATTTGCTTAATTCTCGCGATACGGATACTTGGCGTTCCTTGCCAAGGTAACTTTGGATATCATGTAGCGTTTTTATCAACTTATAAGGTGATTCATATAAAATCATCGTACGAGTTTCGTTGGCTAATTCATTCCAACGTTTCTGTCGACCTTTTTTGGGAGGTAGAAAGCCTTCGAAACAGAAGCGATCACTCGGAAAACCTGAATTTACAAGAGCAGGAATCAAGGCAGTTGCACCTGGAAGGCATTCCACCTCGATGTCATTAGCAATGCATTCACGTACTATCAGGAACCCAGGGTCAGAAATGGCCGGAGTACCTGCATCGGATATTAACGCCATCGTTTGACCGGTTTTTAGCCGATCTATGATAGCCTGAAGCGATTTATGTTCGTTGAATTTATGGTGCGAAAGCAGAGGCTTATGGATGTCGAAATGTCGTAGTAGGTGGCCACTGGTTCGGGTATCTTCTGCCAGGATGTTATCCACTTGTTTCAAAACCTCGATAGCCCTAAAGGTCATATCACCCAGATTACCAATAGGCGTTGGTACGATATATAATTTACCCATGAAATATTGTCATTTGAGGGAGTAGTAAGAGGATAAAAGGATGGTTGTCACTTTTTATCTTCCTTTCCATGTCTTCTATGCAGTAAACTGAGAAACTTTTGTGTTACATCATTTTTTTTGTCCCACTTGAAATGCTGGTTGAGAAAATTCAATGCATCTTCAAGTGATTCTGCCGTATCCAATTGCCGGATGGTATCATGGTATAGTTCACCATTACCTTGAAACAGTTCGCGGATGTATAAAAATTTATCGTTGACGCCGATACCCGACGAGATATTGCTCAACGAAGCAGTTTGTAGTCGGCTTGATAAATCTGTACTGGTCTTTTTACCAGCCAGGGTTTCATTAATGGGATTATAGGCAGCTGGGCGGATTTTTTCCGCTAAAATGCTGGCCTCTTGTTCTGTGATTCTGTTTCCTTTCGGCGTTGCCGGGTGATCCTCCTTGCTGGGGATTACTTTTTCTTTCGGTTGCTCCACTTCAATAGAAACAGGTACAGATACCTTTTCGACAGGTATTTGCTGTTCTGCTTTAGGTGATGGTTCAACTTGCGGATAAACTTCGGTTACTTTCTTCTTATCAGTAGTAGGATGAGTCACCGATGGCATAACGGCATCTGAAGTTACTTTAGCTTCATCTGCATTACCCCCTCCGGGCATCAATTTCATTTTCAGGAGATATTCGTAGATGTCCTGCGCTTTCAACAGCGCAATATCCAATTCTACCTCCGCTACTTTTTCCTGTTCATGAAAACGGGTGACCAATAATTTTAAAAAATCGAGTTCCTTTTGGAGATACTGTGTATAAGATTGATGAGACATGAAAAGTGTTGCTATCTAAATCTATCGGAAAAGGTGCACAAAGCCGCTTTTGCTAATTTTCGGTGAAGAACCGGGGACTTCTGCAACATAGTAGTATACGCCGTTGGCCATTTGTTGCCCGGATAACGAATATCCATCCCATTGACATATAGTGGCTTTAATACTGTATATCAATACTCCTGCCCGCGAAAATATCTTTAAGGATACTTGACGTCCGTCGCTCGAAGTCACTTCGAACAAATCATTTTTTTTGTCGCCATTAGGCGTAAAAATGTTGGGTGCTATAATGGAATCAGTTGCTGCTGCTTGTGCTTGCGCCAGCATTGACATATTGGCATATGAATTATTTCCGGAGTGAGCATCAGAAGCGTACGCCGGGAATATGCAATGAATTGCAAAACACAATAACAAGGTGATTTTCACCGGTGTAATATAACCATTATTCATTCTCGCAAAATACATTTTATGTTCGTACAAATTGGTAGGTTATGATCCTTATTTTCCTTTATACGGATAATGATGTGCGGTTGTTACATATAAACGACAAAATTAAATTTTATTTTACGAATACCAAAGATATTTCAAAATCAATAGATCAAGACGATGTTGATGTGTCAAAGGACGCATTTTTGAACAATTTTTCATTTGTGCTTTATAAAATTTAGTCTAATAATCTGTATTTCAGAATTATAAATTTGCTATTTTTTTTGTATATGATGGAACACCGTAATATTTTTTTTATAACTTTGGCCAAAACAAAATTATATGAAGTCTTCGGGCTTGCCATATCGAATTTTTCGATTTTATGTTGATGGTTTTCGAAGCATGACTGTCGGTAAAACGCTATGGATAATCATAGGCATCAAGTTATTCATTATGTTTGCCATCTTGAAACTGTTTTTCTTTCCCAATTTTTTGAAATCTAACTTTCAGAGCGATACGGAAAGGTCTAATTATGTGATTGAACAACTTACCAAATAAATCCAGAGATGATAGAAAATATTGATTTATCATTAGTTGCCTGGTCGCGGGCTCAATTTGCACTCACGGCGGCTTACCATTGGGTATTTGTCCCGCTTACTCTTGGGTTATCTTTCATGTTGGCCTTCATGGAAACCATCTATGTAAAAACAGGTAATCCCGAATGGAAACGCATTACCAAGTTTTGGATGACCCTGTTCGGAATTAACTTTGCAATAGGAGTTGCCACGGGTATTATCCTTGAATTTGAGTTTGGTACCAATTGGTCTAACTATTCATGGTTTGTGGGTGATATATTTGGCGCTCCATTGGCTATCGAAGGTATATTTGCCTTTTTTCTTGAGTCTACTTTTATTGCCGTCATGTTTTTCGGATGGAATAAACTCAGTAAAAAATTTCATCTCATGTCTACATGGTTGGTGGCTTTTGGGGCTTGTTTATCGGCCTTGTGGATATTGGTTGCCAATGCTTGGATGCAATACCCTGCAGGCATGCACTTCAACCCGGATACAGCGCGTAACGAAATGATTAATTTCAAGGATGTACTCTTTTCACCGGTAGCGATCAATAAATTTTTGCATACTATTTCTTCAGGATTTGTTTTAGCGTCGGTGTTTGTTATTGGCGTTAGCGCATGGTTCCTGATTCGTAAACGTGAACAGGTTTTTGCTCGGCGCAGTATGGCTGTGGCTGCTGTATTCGGCCTGTTGACCTCTATTTTTGCTGTAGTGACCGGAGACGTTTCGTCACGTACTATTGCCAAATATCAACCTATGAAGTTTGCCGCTACAGAAGCATTACATACCGGAAAGACTAATGCTGGGTTGACAATTTTTGGTATTCCTTCGCGGACGGAGGAAACCAAATTGAAAATTGAAATACCTGGGCTCTTGTCATTGATGACTTGGTATGATTGCGATGCCTATGCCGTAGGCATCAACGATTTGGTGAATGGAAACCCTGAACAGGGTATCATGCCGGCCGGCGAGAAAATTAAACGTGGTAAAATAGCGCGTCAGGTATTGAAAGAGTATCAAGATGCAAAAAATAATAAGGATGAAGTGAAAGTGCAGGAACTCCGTGCTAAGTTTGACGATCCTGATTTTCTCGATCAGTATTTCAAATATTTTGGTTATGGCTTTTTGAATAAGCCACAAAGCCTGGTGCCTAATGTGCCGGTTACGTTTTGGTCTTTCCGCATCATGGTTGGATTAGGTTTTTATTTTGTCCTCTTGTTTGTGGTAGTGCTTTGGATAGTTTATAAAAATACACTGGATAAACGACGCTGGTTACTTTGGTTGATGCTGTTTTCCATACCATTACCTTATTTGGCGGGACAGGCTGGTTGGATAGTAGCCGAAATGGGGCGTCAACCTTGGGCGATACAGGATTATTTACCCACGGCTGCAGCTGTATCACACATCGATGCTAGTGCGGTACAAATTACTTTTTGGCTGTTTGCTACTGTATTTACTGTGTTGTTGATCGCCGAGATTTCTATCATGGTGCGACAAATCAAACAGGGTCCCAAAGAAGCTTAACGGTACAAGCGACTGTTGTCGAGTTAACATCTGTTTCATACGTGTTTTATTATTAAATTGAAAATATTATGTTCGAATCCTTATCACAATTGGCATTGCAACAATATTGGTGGGTCATTGTATCATTGTTGGGTAGTATACTTGTATTTTTGATGTTCGTGCAAGGCGGACAGACTTTAATATATGCTATTGGCAAGACTGAGGAAGAACGTTCCCTGATTGTTAATTCGTTGGGCCGGAAGTGGGAATTTACATTTACAACACTGGTAACCTTTGGCGGGGCTTTCTTCGCGTCATTTCCCTTGTTTTATTCCACCAGTTTCGGTGGAGCATACTGGGTCTGGATGTTGATCCTGATATGTTTTGTGCTTCAAGCTGTTTCGTATGAATTTCGTTCGAAACCCAATAATCTTCTGGGGCATCGTACTTACGAATATTTTTTGTTGTTGAATGGTGTCATTGGTACGGTGTTAATTGGTACCGCTGTTGGAACTTTTTTCAACGGCTCCATGTTTTCGGTCAACGATATGAATTTTTCCCGCTGGGAAACGCCTTATCACGGGCTTGAGGCTGCTTTGAACCTACATAACTTATCCCTTGGGCTTTCAGTATTTTTCCTTGCCCGTGTGTTGGCATTACTTTATTTTTTGAACAACATCAATCATGATCTGATTGCTACACGTTCTAAAATACGTCTGTTGCGTAATTCTGTAGCTTTTTTGATTTGTTTTCTTACTTTTTTGATTTGGCTGTTGCTAAAAGATGGTTTCAACTACGATCCGCTTACTAAAGTAGTGAATATAGAATCCTATAAATACTTGCATAACTTGCTGTCTATGCCTATGGTGTCGGCATTGTTGCTCATCGGAGTTATCCTTGTGCTGTTTGGTATTTTTCGTTCATTACTGAATTCCAAATTTTTACGGGGAATATGGTATGCCGGTGGCGGTACCATACTGACTGTTTTTTCACTTTTTTTAATAGCCGGGTTTAACCATACCTGCTATTATCCATCGCTTTTCGATTTACAGGATTCGTTGACGATTGAAAATAGTTCGTCCAGTCATTATACGCTAACGATCATGAGTTATGTTTCACTGTTTGTGCCTTTTGTGGCCGCTTATATCTTTTGGGCGTGGCGAGTGATCAACAAAAAGCAAATCAGTACGGAAGAATTAAATGAGGACACGCATGCATATTAGTGCTATAGTCGATTATGATACAACATAATAACAAGAGAAAAA
>JAVBMZ010000010.1:0-31564 GCA_031551935.1 Bacteroidales bacterium | reverse complement strand
CATGAATGTTCGTCACCTAAATTATGTATTGATGGCAGTATATAAAGTTCGTGATTTAGTCAACGAACCAGCTAATTTCATGAATTCGGTACAACTGGCCAAAGAGTTTCAAGCAATGGGTAAGGATGCTGGCTTTGAGGTAGAAATATTTCATAAAAAGGGAATTGAGCAATTAAAAATGGGAGGTATTCTATCCGTTAACAAGGGCGGCGTAGAAGAACCTACCTTTTCCATTCTCGAATGGAATCCTAAAAATGCAAAAAATACACAACCGGTAGTTCTGGTGGGAAAGGGATTGGTATATGATACAGGTGGTCTTAGCCTAAAACCAACTCCTAACAGCATGGATTATATGAAATGTGATATGGCTGGCGGCGCAGCTGTTGCTGCAGTATTATATGCCGTGGCTAAATCCGGCCTTCCCATACATCTTGTCGGATTGGTACCCTCTACGGACAATCGGATTAGCGCTGAAGCATATGCGCCAGGAGACATCATCACAATGTTTGACGGCACTACTGTGGAAGTCCTGAACACCGATGCTGAAGGACGTCTTATCTTAGCTGATGCTTTAAGTTATGCGAAGAAATTCGATCCTGAATTAGTGATCGATATGGCAACACTTACCGGTGCAGCACATCGTGCCATCGGCGAACAAGCGATGGTTAGTATGGGAAATGCGCCGCGCGAAATAATGGAACAGCTCAAAGAGTGTGGTGATAGCGTATTTGAACGAATTGCCGAATTCCCATTTTGGGACGAATATGGCGAAAGTCTCAAATCGGATATAGCTGATCTCAAGAATGTAGGCGGAGAATACGCCGGAGCCATTGTTGCGGGCAAATTTCTGGAACACTTTACAGATTACCCCTACATTCACTTAGATATAGCTGGGCCATCTTTTCTGAAAACCACCGACAATTATCGCATTAAAGGTGGAACGGGTGTGGGAGTGAGATTATTATTTGAGTTTTTGAAAAATTATTGACGAGTAAAAAAGTTATGTGCATTAATTATATGAACGCACATAACTTTGTAATATATTCATGATATATAAATGAAAGACGGAAAAAGATTACGTATCGGTATCACACATGGTGATATCAACGGTGTTGGATGCGAAGTAATTCTTAAAACGCTGACCGATGCGCGCATATTAGAGCTTTGTACTCCTATTCTATATAGTTCTCCTAAAGTGATTGCATATTATCGCAAGGCGCTTAGTCTAACTAATTTGAACACAGTTTCCATACATTCAGCAGAAGAAGCACAGGATGATAAAATCAATGTGGTGAATTGCTTGGATGACGAAGTTCGTGTCGAAATAGGTAAACCTACACCTCAAGGCGGTGAAGCAGCATTGGCGAGCTTACAAGCTGCTATTGCTGAATTGAAGGAAAACAAAATAGATGCTTTGGTAACCGCTCCTATTAATAAATCCAACATTCAATCGCAGCAATTCCACTTTCCGGGACATACTGAATATTTACAATCGGAATTTGGTAATGGTAGCGACGTATTGATGTTGATGGTAAGCGACACATTACGGATGGGCGTACTTACAGGACATGTTCCATTGGCATCCGTACCCGAATTAATCACTCAAGAAAAAATCATGTCTGTATTGCGATTGCTCAATCAGACGATGCTCGTAGATTTCAATATTGATCGGCCACGGATAGCTGTTTTATCTCTTAATCCCCATGCCGGAGATAATGGAATCATCGGGAACGAAGAACAAACGATCATTATTCCTGCCATTGAAAAAGCTAAAAATGAAGGGATTTTGGCTTTCGGTCCATATGCTGCTGACGGCTTTTTCGGATCTAATAATTACCGTCAATTCGATGTAGTTTTAGCGATGTATCATGATCAAGGGATGACTGCTTTTAAAGCTTTGAGTTTTGAAAATGGCATCAACTATACGGCCGGATTACCTATTATACGTACATCACCTGCCCATGGAACCGCTTACGACATTGTTGGTAAGGACATGGCTTCGCCAGATTCATTCCGCCAAGCACTATATACTGCCTGTGATATTGTTCGTCATAGAAGACAGTATAACTCATTACTGGTAAATGCCATGAAAGATGTGGAGGTAAAAAATGATGGAGATAGTTAAGAGATAAAATTCAGCAAGTCAATATAAACGTCGATTATATACTTGAGGGCGCTTATTTTAAACGTATTATGAAAAGTTTTTGGAACGAACAATGGAAAGAGATAGAAATTGTTGACGAAGGCAAACTCCGAAGAAGGCGTTATGCCATCTCTAACTATGGGCGTGTCGTCAGCTACACGGACGACATCGAAAATGGAAAGTTATTAAAGAGTGGCCTTATCCAAGGATATCCGGTATTGAGCCTCGGATACAAAATTAAATACAGCCGCTGCGTTCATAAACTGGTAGCATATTATTTTTTACCTGAGCCAAAACCAGGAGAAGAATATGTCATTCATTTTGATTTTGACAAACAAAATAACTCCGTAAAAAATTTACAGTGGGTAAATCAAGAAGTGATGTTGCAACATCAAAACCGAAATCCGCATGTACAACATGCACGTACACACCATTCAAAAAGAAGTAAAGGCCCTAAATTAACTGATAAACAAGTGAAGCGGCTAAAAGCGGCCATCAATGATCCCAATCGAAAAAGGACTTATCAGCAAATTGCTAAAAGATATGGTATCAGCGAAATGCAACTTTATCGCATCAAGTCAGGCAAAAATTGGGGACATGTAGAAGCTTAATTAAACACGTATACTTTTCATCTATTACATCATCATCTATTTATGAAAATTCATCCCGAAGGATACCTCATTATTCTCATCACTTTTATATTGTTAGCCGGCATTAATGTATTGGTTCGCTATTTTTGCACCTACACTTGGTTTGCCAGCCTGGTTGCTATAGTAACGCTCTCATTTTTCCTCGTAGTAGTCTGGTTTTTCCGTAATCCTGATCGCTCATTAACTCCAGATGCCAATAAGGTATATGCTCCTGCCGATGGAAAAATTGTTGCGATTGAAGAAGTGGAAGAAACCGAATATTTTCATGACAAGAGGATACAAGTATCTATTTTTATGTCGCCACTCAATGTGCATGTTAATCGTTATCCTGTGAGCGGAGAAGTGACTTATGTAAAATACCATCCCGGTAAATACCTGGTGGCTTGGCATCCAAAATCATCTACACTCAACGAACGATCCACTGTAGTAGTAAAAACCCAAAATGGGCAGGAAATCCTTTTCCGCCAGATTGCCGGAGCTGTGGCACGCCGCATCGTATTATATCCTAAAGTTGGTGATCAAGCCATTCAAGGCGATGATTTTGGATTCATTAAATTCGGTTCCCGGGTAGATGTTTTCCTGCCACTCGACGCTAAAATTAAAGTTCAACTGGAACAAAAGTCCATTGGTAACGAAACAGTGATTGCCACTTTCGAATAATCTCCCGTAGCATCAATTTTACAAACACAAATCAAGCATTGTAAACGAGGCAAAAACAACGCTGGCGATACCGTTCGATGTAAAAAATGCTGCATTAACACGACTTAAGTCGGTAGGTTTCACAATAAGATGTTGGTATAATAACAGGAAAAGAAATATCACTGCACCTATAGCATACCAAATCCCAAAATTCCAAACAAATCCTGTAACTATAATCAAAATGGCACATAGCACATGCGCTATGGAAGAAATCCATAAAGCATGGTACACACCAACTTTAGCCGGAATAGAATATAGTTTTTCTTGTTTATCGAAGTCTTCGTCTTGAAGCGCATAGATAATATCAAAGCCTCCTGACCATAACAGTACCATGAACGAAAACATCAATGGTAACCATGCAAATCTTCCGGTAACAGCCAAATATGCACCAATGGGAGCCAATGATAACCCAATTCCCAAGATAAAATGACAAAGTGAAGTATATTTTTTGGTGAGACTGTAACCCAATATAACCAATAGTGCCACTGGTGACAAATAAAAAACCAATCGATTCAAAAACCAACAAGTCATCATAAAAGCCAATGCATTAATGATAACAAAAAGCAAAGCTGTTGAAGGTGCAATACTACCTGCAGGGATTTCACGTTTATCGGTACGGGTATTTTTAGCATCAATCGTCCTGTCAATATAACGATTAAAACCCATGGCCGCATTTCTGGCAAACACCATGCACAAAATAACCAGCAACAAGGTTTGCCAACTGAAACCAACCTTTGCATATACTACACCGAGACAATAACCAATCATGGCAAAAGGCATGGCAAAAATGGTATGGGCAAATTTTACCAAAGACAGATATTTTTTTATAGATGTCATAAGTAATTGTCAAATTTTGATTTTTGGTTCAATTCATATTTCCTAATAAAACTCAAAATTTCAAATAAAAATCCTTCGTCAAATGTTTATATTCATCGGTAAAATCCGAACGGTTTTCTTGCTCAACGCATAAAATCAATTCCTGAGGTATCAGGTATTCTTTTGATAATTCTATCAACATACGATGTGCCGGTTTCGACGGAAAAGATTGTATGTGAAGGATCCGCTTAGGAAATAAATCGAATGAAGCTGCTGCATCTATCAACATACGAGCTTCCACAGAAGGAAGAACAATTGCTAACAAACCCTTATCGGCAAGTAACTTCTTGGCGCCTGACAGTAAATCGGAATGGGATAAACAATCGTTATGACGGGCTAAATTGCGTTTTGCATCGATTGATTTAAGCGACGCAATGAAAAACGGTGGGTTGCTGATGAGTAAATCATAACGTACATCACACTTGCCGGCAAAATTTCGGAAATCATCACAAAAGACATGAATGCGTTCTTTCCAAGGGCTGTTAGCTACATTTTGTTGTGCTTGCAGACAGGATGCTTCGTCTATTTCAACCGCATCAATGTTTGCGCCGGATATCCGTTGTGCCAACATCAAAGCCAGTAAACCTGCTCCGCAACCAATATCCAATATATGACGTACATGATTGGTATCTGCCCAAGCTCCCAGCAACACACTATCCACTCCTACCTTCATGGCAGTAGAAGTTTGTGTCACCGTGAATTGTTTGAACCGGAAATAATCGTTACCCATCGCCTGCAAAAGTATATAATCTTCGGGTAAGGTGTATCGCAAGTTTTAAACCGTATGATTAGCGTTCAGCTATGAGCAAAACTGCCTTTACGTTCGGCTAAACCTGTCCGTAGTCAGGCGGGGTTGTCATTGGCTTCGTCGAGCTTCGGTTTAGCCGCGTTGCATGCAGGTTTTATTTTTTCTCACAATGGGCCACTACAGGTGCCAGGTTATTTCCAAAACGAAAATCAAGTGTCAAGTGCTTGTATTGTTCTACAGTTCCTGTACCTTCAAACTTATAACCTTGCACGGTTTGCGACGGAATTAAGACATTATTCTCATCCAGTAAACTAACGTTCACGAGTATATCTGCCCCTGTTTTGCAAAGATTACTGATATAAATATTCATGGCGCCGTTAGGCGATATGGTAATCTCGTAAGCATCTCCGGTATCTTCCACACAATTCCATTTACCCGATAATCGCTGTTGTGCATAAGCTACATCAAAAGGTTCCTCCCGATTACACGAAACTATCAACACCAAAAAACAAAAGATTATCATTTTTCCCCATTTCATCTTCTTCGCAGTTTAAATTGCAGGTATTTGGGCACATCTGTTCTACTCAGTACCCACGAACCATCAATCATATAGGTATCTATTGATGATACGTAATTCTGGGAAAGAATGTTTCAATCGGTTCAGCGTTTTTTCACAAACACATTGGCATGAAGTTTATGGACTTAATCTCCTCTTTTTATTTCATCCGCTACATCTTGCGAAATATAGTTATCGTAACTCATACAAACACGACCAGCAAGCATGATGGCCATGTAGATAATATCCATACGCTGCTGTTGGTTCATAGATAGTAAGTCGTTCTTGTAAATGTCCTGGGTAATGAGACCATAAATTAAGCCCGCGCTAAAGCTATCGCCGGCGCCAATGGTGCTTATTGGCTTCATGGGGGGTACTTCGTATGATTCTTGCATTTGGGGTGTATATAAATGTACGTCATGCTTGTTGGCAGTATACACTAGCACATCACACATATCCCTAATAGCCTGCCACGCTTCCGAAGCAGAATGAACACCAAAAATGTGGGCAAAATCTTCGTCCGAACCTTTTACTATATCTGCAAATTTGAAATTTTCTAACATCATTGGCCGGTGGATTTCTATTTCCGGTAGGTGAGCTGCACGAAAGTTCGGATCGTAAATAATGATGGCATTTTTATCACATGCATGTTGTAAAAATGGTTTCAAACGATCATGAATACGAGCATCTATACCATAAAAAGAGCCATATACGATTATGTCATTGGCAGTAAGTTCAGGAAAAACGATATTCAAACGATCCTCAGGATAACGCTTGTAAAAGTTGTAGCTGGCATTGTTGTCTTTATCTAAAAATGCCAAGGCTAAAGATGATGGATAATTTTTGTACCGACAAACGTAACGGGGATTTACCCCATTGTCCTGTAGAAAATTATTGACGATTTCGCCAACTCTATCTTCGCCGTACTCACTGATAAAATAGACCTCGACACCTAAACGCCCCAGAGATACGGCAGTATTCAGCATAGACCCACCAGGAGTAGCACTGACTGGTTTATTATCTTTAAAAATAATGTCGAAAACCGTTTCTCCGATAGCAAAAATCCTGCGCATATTTTATCCCTGCGAATTAGTGTTCGTGTATGCTTGCATTATCCTGACGCATTCGACAGCCTCTTTCACATCATGTACCCGCAATACATCCGCACCTTGTAACAAGGCCAATGTATTGACAACAGTTGTTCCGTTTAAGGCATGTTGGGCATCAGTATCCAGCAACTTGTATATCATTGATTTTCGTGAAACGCCAACCAAAACAGGCATTTCAAAAATGGATAATTCTTTCAGGCGGCGAAGTATTTCATAATTGTGTTCCATCGTTTTACCAAAACCAAAACCGGGATCAATCATGATGTCATTTACACCCAACATACGCAAATGATGTATCCGCTCGGAAAAATATCGTATAATATCATCCATCAAGTTCTCATAACCAGGGCGATGTTGCATAGTTTTTGGAACACCTTGCATATGCATCATGATATAAGGGACATGCAATTTGGCAACTGTAGAAAACATATTTGCATCTAATATCCCTGCGGATATATCGTTGATAAAATCCACGGAATAGTTTTCTACCATGGTTTTAGCAATATCCGCCCTGTATGTATCAATCGAAATGAGTACGTCCGGAAAATGTTTCCTGATAAGATTCAAGGCAATATCCAACCTTTTGTGTTCTTCTTCTACACTAACATCTTCTGCCCCCGGACGACTTGACACAGCGCCAACATCAATGATATCAACACCTTCTGCAATAATAGTTTCACATCTCTTAAGCAATGCTTGCTCCGTACCATAACTACCGCCATCGTAAAATGAATCGGAAGTAACATTTACAATACCCATCACCATTGGTTTGTCGATACAAACCAATTTCCCGTTACAATTGAATGTCCGCTTTTTAGATGGTAGATACATTTTGTTGAATTCGCGAACTTATTGATTATTTTCTATTTACAACTGCAACTGTGCGGAAACATCATCTGAATTAAAAGTAAATCCAAGCCGCTTACCCGTTTGAAAACGTGCTGAATCAATTTTTGAATTCATTTGGTCGATGGTAATGATTTTTACCGAATCATACGGCGGCACCAACAAATCGAAATTGAGGGTGTACAAAATAGCCGACTCGACAATGTCGCGTAAAATTTCTTTAGATATCACCATCGTTCCAAAGTTATTTACCCAATTATTCATCTGTTGTTTACCTTCTACAAAATAATAAAAATCCTTATTGACAAACATACGGGCAATAAGGTAACCCAAATCGCCGGAACGGTTGTAACGGAACGAGTCATTCAGGAAATTATAAATACTTATCATCCCACAAATAGAATTGTACGGTTTACCTTCTACGTAAGAGTTTTTCCATATGGTATGGCTCCTGTCAAATTCAAAAGCATTCGTAAACATACTGAACACCAACATATCGCCGGCCACTTTCAACTGGGCTTCAAACATTCCCCGATTGGTATATTCCACAGTAACCCTTGGATCCAGTTCTACGAGTGAAGGATTAAATTCATTTACCACATCTACCAAAACTTCTTTTAACAGCATAAACACCTTATAAGTGTTATCGAATATTTTTTGCTTAACAATAGATTTGGTTTTTAACAAACCGAGAATTTTATCTGTTTTGGGATTTTCAGCCATGTTATTGATAATAAATAGAAGTGAGGAAACAAATATAATTATTTTTCCTTTCTGTCTTATGTTATGTCGGTATTATCTGATGATCATTTTGTTTCGCCTCTCGATTTTTGCCCTAAATAGCCTCCGTGGTGCCTTTTTGCATATTCAGATGGACTAAACTTGATGCGTTTCATCATCTGCACTACCAGAGCATCGCCAATAGCGCTCATCACTGTGGTAGAAGTGGTAGGCGTCAATCCCAGAGTGCATACTTCCGGTGGATTTCCGGTATAGATACAGATATCGGCATGTTGCGCCAGTTCGCCTTCAGGGTTACCGGTAATAACAATGACAGGCACTTGCTCCCAAAGGCGCTTTGCCAAAGCGACCAATTCAACAATTTCCCGTGTTTTACCTGAGTTGGAAATGAGTAACAATACATCATTTTGGCACAATATTCCAAGATCTCCATGTTGCGCATCCGCCGGATGAAGCCACACAGCAGGCGTACCTGTCGAACAAAACGTTGTAGCGATGCCCACAGCAATCTGTCCAGCCTTACCCATACCGCTTACCACTACTTTTCCCCCTTCCTGATGCACTTTACGATATATTAAATCAACGGCTTTATCATAAACATCGGTTACCGGAATATTCATGATAGCACGGGCTTCATTCGAAAATAAATCTTTGATTTCGTTCAACATATTTTGCTTTTCAAAAATAATCTACTCGATCTACGTTACAATTCTTTGGGTGCTGACCCTATTGCCAATGCGTTTGTATGAACACAAAATCTGCTTTTTGCTAAAAACATTTTCACACATTCGTCATGCACAAAAATACATAAAAATCTTATCGGTATCTTTGTAGCAAAATACCATTATCATGAATGACCATGCTGTAATTTTCGATCTCGACGGCACTTTAGCCGATACACTGGAAGACATTGCCGACACCATGAACCGGACACTTGTTGCGTATGGTTATCCAGTGCATGAATATGATACATATCGCTTCTATGTGGGGAATGGAATTAAGAATTTAGTAATTAAAAGCCTACCGGAAAATGAACGAACAGATGCCATCATCAATGCTTGTTATGAAAGGATGATAGCCGATTATGAATTACATTATATCAACAAATCGCAATTATACGAAGGTATCCCTGAATTACTAAGTGCACTTACCGCACGCAATATCAAAATGGCCATTCTTTCCAACAAAGCTGATTCGATCACACAAAAATTATGCGGCGGCCTGTTAAGCCAATGGAAATTTGAAATCATCATGGGCGCTAATGAACAGTTTCCACGTAAACCTGACCCCGAATCGGCATGGTTTGTTGCCGGTAAATTGGATGTTTCGCCCGCAAACATCTTCTATTTAGGCGATAGTGACGTAGATATGAAAACGGCTGTAGCGGCAGGTTTTTGCCCTATTGGCGCCGGCTGGGGTTTCCGTCCGAAAGAAGAATTAATGGCAAATGGCGCAAGGCAAGTTATCGACTACCCGATGGATTTGTTAACGTTGTTTTGATAGTTTAAGATAAAATAACCCATACGATGCCGCTATAGGCGATTCCGGCAAGCATCACTAATTTCATCCAATTACCGGCCTTACGAAAATCATCGCTCGTTTTAGCGTTATAGACTTTCCAACCCACACCCACAATGGGCAGTATCAATAACAGCAAAATATAGAAAAAAGAAAAATATCCTTTACCTAAGTGCCGTATATAACAGCAGAAAACTAAAATGAGCGCCACCACTACTACCGCATTGATGACAATAATGGTCCATCTGGTACATTTATCACCCAATACAATAGGCAACGAACGACAACCATATGCAGTGTCTCCTTCAACATCTTCAGCGTCTTTCATGATTTCGCGCGACAAAGTGGTGAGAAAAGCAAATACGGCAATACCTGAAATCCATGCCACCGCCCCATTCAGGTCGGCTTTTACTTCTAACAAGTGTTGCCCTTCTGCTTTATATATAGGCGGAATATCCAATAATACCATCATGGGTACTAAAGCGGAAAATAAAGCGACGATGATGTTACCTATCAAAAACTGCCTTTTATAAGTAGAAGAATACAACCAGAGCATACCGGCTACCACTATGTATACAAGCACCAATTCTGCAACCCCGGCATCCCATGTAACATAACCGCCCAACAAGATACCTAAGGCACATAATATAATATGAATCATCATGGTTTTCCGGCGGCTGATGGTTTTACCCACAACGACCTCGTCCGGCCGATTGATGTAATCGGTTTTAATATCAAAATAATCATTGATAGCATAACCAGCAGCTGCGGTACACATGGTAGAAAGTACCAAACAAAAAAACGTAACCCCACTCATTTGCAATTCCACGCCATAATGATTCGCTATCGGCTGAATCACCGCATAACGCATCATGTATTGCGTAAAGGCAATAATCAGCAAATTCGGGAAGCGTATTAAAGACAAAAAGGGTAGCATACCGGTCATTTTTTGTCAAAGATACAATGAAACAACAAATTATCTACCATAGATCATGGATATTTGATGATTGACTTTACTGTTTTTACAAAAAATCAATTAACGAGTATGATATGCTTAGCCACAAAATAGCTTTTTTCAGCAACATTATAGTGATTTTTCCCTATAAAATAGCTATTTTTAACAATATTATTGCTATTTTTCACTATTATATAGTGATTTTTCGCTACATAATAGCGAAATTTAGCTATTTTTATTTTTGTAGTGATTTTAAAAATCAATATATCAGATATTTATATTTTTACAATTTTTGATTCGCTTACCCTGATTTCTCAAGAAAAATTGTGTCTTACTTAAAATTTTATACGTATCTTGCAGGATAATATTTGTGTATTGATAGTTGATTTAGAGTTCTGGAAATGAACACTACATATTATCATTCTCCCATCGGATGGATCGAAATACAAGCTTCTCAAGATGCTATCACATCTTTAATTTTTTGTGATCACCCACGCTTAGAAAAAACCGATGATAATTTGGAAATTCTATCAACGTGTGTATCTCAATTAGATGAATATTTCGGCGGAAAGAGAATGAATTTTGATATACCTATCCGTCAAGAAGGAACCAGGTTTCAACAAAGTGTCTGGAATGCATTGCTGGATATTCCGTTCGGTAAAACAGTTAGCTATGCCGACATGGCAAAAGTTTTAGGGAATCTGCAATTTGTAAGAGCAGTAGGAAGGGCAAACGGGCAAAATAAAGTATGGCTCATGGTTCCTTGCCATCGTGTTATTGGTTCCGACGGATCGTTGACTGGATATGCGGGAGGTATTGAACGCAAACGCTGGCTACTGGCGCATGAAGCAAATGTATTGAAAAGTATGGGACAGAAATTAGAGGATATCATGTATCCGGTTCAGTTAGAACTGTTCTGAGCTTAAATGAATATTTTTAACCTTTTATATGCTTGATTTATTTATCCATTGGAATGTATCACCCGAAGCGTTCAGCATCGGCAGTTTGACCGTTCGTTGGTACGGAATTTTATATGGTTGTGCTTTTATTGCAAGTTACTATGCGTTCAAAGAATTATTGAAATATGACAAACTGCCCGACGATTTTGCTGATCGTGCATTAGTATATATGATTTTAGGTACGGTGATTGGCGCCCGTATTGGAGATTGTTTTTTCTATCATCCCAAATACTACTTGGAGCATCCGTTGGAAATCTTCGCCGTTTGGCACGGTGGTCTATCAAGTCATGGAGGTGCTTGCGGAATACTGATCGCGCTGTATCTGTTCGCACGAAAAATGAAAAAACCTTATATCTGGATACTTGATCGTGTGGTGATTGTCATTGGCGTTGCCGGGTTTTTTATTCGTATGGGTAACTTGATGAATTCTGAAATTTACGGTATTGCAACATCTCTCCCTTGGGGCTTTATCTTCGAACGCAATGGTGAAATTGTTCCGAAACACCCTACCCAGATATATGAAGCGTTGTATTATGCATTGACTTATGTGGTGCTACGGTTAGTATACCGTAAGTGCGATAACCGCCCACGTCCTTTTCTCATCTTCGGTTTGTTCCTGATCATGGTCTTTTTATTCCGTTTCTGCATTGAGTTTATCAAGAACCCTCAGGAAGATTTTGAAAAAGGAATGATGTTCAATATGGGACAATGGCTGAGCGTACCTTTCGTCCTCTTGGGGATAGTTATGTTAGTCATCAGTAGCCGGCAACAAAAACCCGAACCAGTTCCGGTAATTCATCATCATAAGCAACAACCGATCTCCAAAAATGGAACCGCTTCTTCGCCACAGAAAAAGCAAACAACAGAGGCTATCCGTAGTAGTATCAAACCACCTAAAAAGAAAAAGTAATTTATCTAACCCCTATGGGATATACAATGAGGCCGTCTTTACTAAAAAGCATAAGACGGCCTCACATTAGATATTTTTTGCAAAAATTATAACCTTGCTTTTACCTTTTTGCTTTCTTCTTCATAACCAGGCTTGTCCAACAAAGCAAACATATTTTTCTTATATGCCTCCACCCCGGGCTGATCAAATGGATTAACTCCGAGCAAATATCCACTGATGCCACAAGCCATTTCGAAGAAATAAAATAATTTACCAAGGTTATATTCATTAATAGCCGGGATTTCGATACGTATGTTGGGAACACCACCATCCACATGCGCCAGCATTGTCCCTAATTCTGCCATTTTATTGACCTCATCAATACGTTTACCTGAAAGGAAATTTAACGTATCGAGATTATCCGGATCATCCGGGATCCGGATCTTGTGCGCTGTCCGTTCAACGGATATTACTGTTTCAAAAATATTACGCAAACCTTCTTGAATATATTGCCCCATCGAGTGAAGATCGGCCGTCAATGTAACTCCTGCAGGAAAAATGCCTTTATGTTCTTTACCTTCGCTTTCTCCATACAACTGCTTCCACCATTCGGTAACATATAACAATTTAGGATGGTAACTGGCAAGTATTTCAGTGGTTTTACCCAATTGATACAATTCGTGACGTGCAACCGCATAAATGGCTGACAGGTTTTCTTCAAACGGTATGCCAGGCGCAGTGGCTTTTTGCATATCGGCCGCTCCCTGCAATAATTGGCGAACACTAAACCCTGCAATCGCAATAGGCAACAAGCCGACAGGTGTCAATACCGAATAACGTCCACCCACATCATCAGGAATGACAAAAGTACGGTAACCCTCTTGACTTGCCAATGTACGCAATGCTCCCCGTTTTTCATCAGTGACAACTACAATGTAATCCTTGGCTTTTTCTTTGCCGATGTTATGTTCCAGATGATCTTTCAATAACCGGAACGCAACGGCAGGTTCGGTAGTAGTTCCCGATTTTGAAATAACCACAATGCCATAAGTTTTAGTTTCCAACAAATCGAGCAATTCGTACAAATAATCCTCACTGATATTTTGTCCGGCAAAAATTACCTTCGGTTGTTCGGATTCCTTCATCTGCCAGAAATTGTCCGACAAGGCTTCTAAAACAGCTTTTGCACCCAAATAAGAACCTCCAATGCCCACTATTACTACTATTTCAGCGTTTTTTTGATAAAATGAGGCAACTTCTTCAATAGCTACCAAATCTGCTTCCGGAACCGACGCAGGCAATTGTACCCATCCCAAAAAATCATTCCCTTTACCCGTCTTTTCGTAAAGAGCTTTCACATAATCCAATGCCAAACCTTTATGGGCATCCATCTTTTCTTTAGATACAAAACCGGTGATCTTATCAATATTAAGCTTCATATGTTTGATGTTTAATTAACTGACGACAAATACATAGTTGATGAAGAAAGTCGCAAGACATTCTTCCATCATACATTTATTTTATTAAACGATGTATATTTCCAATAGTTCGGTTGGCTCTGACGGAATTAATTGCACATTTTTAAAAATAGCCGGCAATAAAACCGTCTCTCCCTTATGTATTTCTGATTGTCCCTCTTGGGCATACCGTATAGTACATTTTCCAGAGGTACAAATATAAACCACAAAAGAATCTAATGCGTGGTAATCCTTTTCCAACGGTTGAATACAATGAATGATATTCGTAGTAAAATATGGGCATTGTACTAATTCAGCCGTACCCCGCGACATCTTTTGATATGATATCTTGTTTCCCCGTGCATGATAATCAATAGCATCTAACGCCAATTCTGTATGCAATTCGCGTGATTTTCCCTTGGCGTCAACACGATCCCAATCGTAAATCCGATAGGTTAAATCAGAAGTTTGTTGGATTTCTGTTAACAAGACATTTTTCCCAATCGCATGAACTGTTCCTGTCGGAATAAAAAATGTATCTCCTTTGGTTATTTTCACACGATTTACTATTTCACTTAACCTTTTATGATTCAGTGCATCTAAATATATCTTTCTATCCACATTCGGCTGAAACCCAAGGATCAATTCACTGTTCTGATCAGCTTCCATCACATACCACATTTCCGTTTTACCACACGAATGATGGCGTTTATCCGCCAGCGCATCATCAGGATGCACTTGTATCGATAAATCTTCCTGAGTATCAATAAATTTAATCAATATTGGAAATTCTATACCAAAATGTTCGTATATCTTGTCTCCCACCAAATCTCCCATATAAATTTCCACCAATTCCTGGAGATTATTCTGTTTCAGGAATCCATTAGCAACCACCGAAACATCTCCAGAAACACCTGACAATTCCCAACTTTCGCCACAATGATCTATGTTTGTGTTCTTTCCCAAAACGGTTTTTAACCGTTGACCACCCCAGATACGTTCTTTGAGGATGGGTTCAAATTTAAGCGGGTATAATGATGTATCCATTCTTTGTCATTAATATGCTCAAAACCTTTCTTTCCGATGTAAAAATAAGTAAACTAACGTTAGTAAAAAAATTATTATCACATATGCGGGCAAGTGGATTTTTAAGGGACTTTGCAATATTCTTCAACGATACGAATACGGCCACCAGTATCATATCTTTCTTATTCTTCCAGAATCAATTTTAATAGCTCCTCTGTGGATAGTTTTGCCGAACTGTCTGTCCCTTCAAGAAGACTGTCCGCAATATCGCGCTTGGTATGATGTAATTGGAGAATTTTTTCCTCAATAGTGTGTTGTGTCACCAAGCGATAAATGGTCACAGGGCGTTGTTGTCCAATGCGATGAGCACGATCAGATGCCTGATCTTCAACGGCTGGATTCCACCAGGGATCAAGATGAATCACATAGTCTGCTGCCGTTAGGTTAAGACCAAGCCCACCAGCTTTCAGGCTAATGAGAAACAATTCGCCATCGCCCGACTGGAAATCACGGACATTCCTTTCGCGCTCAGACAATGAAGTACTGCCATCCAAATATTTATATCTGATTTTTTGTTCATCCAACGCCTTACGAACAACATCCAGATGCTTTACGAATTGACTGAAGACCAATGCACGATGGTTATTCCCCCGCAATTCGTCTATAATTTCCATAAAAGAGGTTAGTTTCGATGAAGGTATTTTTATGTTCGCTTCTACCAGCTCAGCATTACAACAGGCGAGACGTAAACGGGTAATCTCGGCAAGTGCTTTCACATGTTGTTGTCCGGCATGACCAGAAGCGTTTTGTAAGTTTTCGATGGCCCGGCGGCGAATGGCTTCATAAAATACCCGCTCGTCATCTGACAGTTCCACTTGTTTGACAATTTCAGTTTTGGGCGGAAGTTCTTCCAAAACACTGTTTTTTGTCCGACGAAGGATAAATGGGGTCACCAATTTCTTAAGCCGTTTGCTCCCCTTTTCTCCTGTTTTTACAAAACGATCATTAAACTGTTGCATGGTTCCCAGTAAACCAGGATTGATAAAATTAAATAAGTTCCAAACCTCACCTAAATGGTTCTGTACAGGTGTTCCAGTAAGTATCAACCGGAAATCAGCGCTAAGGTTCATGGCCGCTTTGGAGGTTTTTGTGTGGTAATTCTTAATGGCATGTGCCTCGTCGAGTATTACGGTAGTCCATTTTTTTCTTGCGAACATTTTGTCTTCGGATTGCATCAATCCATAAGTAGTGAGCACTATATCGAAAGCATCCGCTTTTTCAATAACGCCTTTACGGTTAGTTCCGTTGAGTAACGTCATATGAAGCGTAGGGGCGAATTTTTGGGTCTCGCTCACCCAATTAGCCATCACTGATGCGGGACACACTACTAAAGCAGGACCTTGTTTAGCGCGATAAAGCAACAGGGCAAGCGCCTGTATGGTTTTTCCCAATCCCATATCGTCGGCCAAGCAAGCTCCGGCATTCCATGCCGAAAGTCGTACCATCCAACGGAACCCTTCTTCCTGGTATGGACGCAATTCTGTTAGTAATGTCTTTGGTATTTCCGGTTGTATAACTTTGGCATTGGCAAGCATTTGTTGAAAATCTTTCCATTTTGTGTCAGATTTGAATGAACCGGCTTGTTCAAACAATGCAAATAATGGTATCGAAGCAAACCGGTTCAGTTTTACCTTTTTGTCCGACTGGCTGGTATAGGTTTGTAATTCATCAAGACGTTTTTTCAGATCATTACTTAAAGCGATAAACTCACCGTTACCCAACTCAATGAATTTTCCGTATGACTTAGCATTTAGGTCAAGTAGTTGTTTTACCGTGAGTACTGTCTGGTCATCTACCTTGAGATCGCCATCTACTTCAAACCAATAATCGACTCCTTTCACTTCCAAGTTGATGTTGCTCATCGACACTGAACGCCTAATCTTGAAACGTGCTCCTTCCGGCCACTCTACTACTACAATATCTTGATGTTTCGTGAGAATTTCGAGCAAATAAAGACTATCGCGAGGATCTTCAAATACAATTAAATCCTGCGATACATCAATATTAGTGTTTTGTTGTATTTCGTCAAGAATGGCATTGGCATAACGCGATTCCTTTTTTAAGTCACGCATGGCCTGACAACGTTCATTATCTATCGTCCCAATAATTGTTTGTCCACCCTGTCCAGGTTTACAATATGGCGGAACGGTATCAAAAGGTTTTACAAATAATTCCGCTTTAAGTGTATTGCCCAACGGGAGTAATTGCACACGAATGCGTGAATCACCCTCCATGACACGTGTCCCCTTGGCAGATTCTATCATGTCGGAATGTATGGTAAAAGAACTACTCATTCCTTCAAGTGCTTGCAACAGTTTTTCTTTTCCTTCTTCTGGAATTACAAATCCATCTCGCGTTATGGATTGAAGTATGCTTCGCTGGTGCTGATCAATCGTCACCAGTTTATATTGTGTATTAGTTTCTTTTAAAATGACATAATCTTTATCGTTTGGGACTGCGTCCGATTTCAATATATAACCTGTATCAGTTTTCTCAACAGTGATAGTAGGTGGCGCTTTTACAAGTTCTATAGGAATGTCAGGATTATTCAGCAGAAAAAGATACGGATGCCCCGCCAAAACAGGAAACACATCTTCATCAAAAAAGTATTCATGATTGCCATCCCAATAATTTGAACGAGTCTTTATTGTTCCAGCAATACGGTGATCTTGTTCACTCATGCCTTCTACCTTACTATCTTTCAAACGTTTAAGTGCAATATTGCGCCCTTTTGTCCATCCACCTGAAGGAGTGATAGTTTGTAGCGTAGGTTGCACCATACCTCTATTCAAGTCGACAAAATAAATAACGCGTGTAGCCTTTGTTATTTTTTCTTTTCTATCACCAGATAAAGCTGTAGCACTGATAAAACTATTCAAGGTAAGCTCCCAATCTTCATGACGTGGTTTGCGCGATAATAATGCCGTTTGTTTCAATTCAGAAGAAAGTTTCTGATATATGTTTTCAAAATCTTCTGTTTTATATAATGTTGCCAACGAATATGATAATTCTAATGCCAATAATTTGTATCCATTGCTCAGTGCTTTTTCCAGTAATTTTTTACCATCATCAAAATACTTGACATCCGGTAGTGATTCAGTATAACATGCAGCAATGTACAGGAAAATATTTTCTAAATCGTTTACCGACGATGCAAAATAATAGGCTCGTGATATGGCTTGTGCTGCACCTTCTTTGTGGCCTGTGGCGTGACTCAACATTGCATAAGCAACCAGATTAGAATAATTAAAAGATATATTTTTCACTGCGAGCATTTTTTGGGCAGGAAGCATATATTTTTCGGGTTCAAGGCTCAAAAGCGCTAATATGTAATAGATACAATAATATATCTCATAATTGACAAACATTTCCGACTTCTTTTGGGAATCCAGAAATTGATGCATTAAGTTGTAAGCATCTTCAGTTTCTCCACGATAAAGTTTGATCACCGCGAAAGAAATATTATTCCGGTATTCAACAGGTATGTTGGCAATTTGTTGTTCAGCGGCTTCAAAATCTCCGTTAAGCAGGTAATAATTAGTCAATATCACATAATGAGCACTACTTTTATCAATCAATCCCGGAACCTGAAGTAAACGTACATCAAAATCTTCAATAACACGGGTGGACAACAGATCGGCATGCGTCTCAGTCAGTTTTGCTTGAAGCAAATGATACAAGGCTTTACTGCCTAACTCCAGAAACAACCAGTTAAAAGCAGGATCTCCCAGCACCGGATAGAGGTAATCAAAATAGGTATTTACATAATATTGGGCACGGGATACCACATCGTCTTCTTCCTTTTGCAGGAAATGCTTTACAAATAAGTTTCGTAAATGCCGATAACTTGATTCATTCCAGCGATATTGGTGTTCGATGACATTTATCTGTGGGATATACTTGACAAAAGTAACGTCCTGCAATGCCTCAGCCAATACAACGAGTAATATCTCGCGAGGTAATTCGTATTCGTTAGCAGCTGTTTTGGTCAAAAGCAAGCCTTTACTACGGAGCGTTTGGAATGCTTTTGCAACAGCTGGCATACTGATACTTGAGCTCCTGGAGAGCATTGGGCCGATTTTTGCTGGGGAAAGCTTGACAAAACAATAAGCGCAAATCTGTAATATCAATCTTTCCTCTTTGCTCAATTCGTTATGATAAACTTTAAGAAGTTTTTCTACAGGAAAACGTTCCATAATGATTTATGGCAAAGGTTCTACAATGGTTTTCGAGTTATTCGTTTCGACAGTCGAATCAGTCATTTTTTCAAGCTTATAAGTCTGTTCGGCGGTATTACCGTAACGGTCTGTTACCACAATAGAGAAACTTGATTGATGGTGGACATCAATAATCGTTGAAAACACAGGATTAATCAAATTCTGCTCGAAATCAATCGTTTGTCCATTCACTTTAATGGAATGAATCGTACTTTCGTCTATAATTTTGCCTTCAATATACAGTGATGTTGTATTATCAGAGGTTAATAGAATCGTCCCATCATCGGAAGGTTTTGGCGTAAACAACATCACTTGCGGTTTACCAATTTCGTTGCGTACCAAGTGATAAGTAATTTTATTGACGTTACCATATATATCCGCTACCTCAATGTTGATGGTCTCCAATCCGTCGAGCTTGAGGATTGCAACAAATACAAATCCGTCGTCAACTACTGTTACAGGTATTGCCTGTCCATTGATGATAAACTTACCAATAGGGCTTTCATCCGTGATTTTGCCCTTTAGTGTGATGGTCGTTTGGTTTTCGGGCACTTGTATATCAAATTTATCCGGCGCAAGATCATCCAATATCAATTGTGGTGCGTGATTTTCGCGATTCAATTCAAAAATACGCCGGTGGGCTAATTGAGTAATAGTTTCCCTTTCAGGATATTTGGCAGCATCCACAAGTAGTTGCTGATAATCGGCCAAGGCTAACGACTTATCACCAATAGCGGCATAACTATCAGCGCGCCCAACTAACGCCTGCCAATTATCCGGTTCAACTGTTAACACATGTTCGAAATCCTTGAGTGCTTCATGAGGTTTATGATTCTCAAGATAGTAAGTTCCCCGCCAATAATACGCCTGTATATTAGTCGGATCAAGCCGGATTGCATACGAAACATCATCAATGGCTTCGTCATACTGCTTCAATAGCGCGAATCCCCGGCTACGAACAATAAATGCCGCATCTGCATCCGGATTGATAGCCAATGCCGCGTCTGCATTCCTCAATGTTTCCTCTGCCTTATTCATTCCTGCGGCTAAGTCGGCCAATGCAATGTAGGCTTCGATAAAACCTTTATCAATTTTTGTAGCTTTAGAATAAGCCCATTCCGCCTTTTGACGGGCATTCAACCGTTTATTTACCTCACCTTGCAAAAAATAGTTCATAGCCGTCTCGCCAATCATCAACGTTGAGTCACTCACTTTTAACGCTGCTTCGTTTTTGTTGAGTTCAAGTAAAATGCGTATCTTGATGTGGAAAGCCGGCAGATATCTTGGGTTAAGCTTAGTAGCGTGGTTCAGGCTTTTCAATGCGTCTTGGTATTGACCGGAAAGATAAAGGTTTCGTCCTAACAAGTACCAATTAATTTCTTCATCGGGCGACAATTGTGTTAATCGTTTATAGTCGGCAGCAGCTTTGTTATATTGCTTTAAATGTTCATAAGCCTCAGCACGCACTTTAAGCACTTCTTCCGAGTTTGGATCGGCAACCAAAGCTTTGTTAAGAATTTCTACAGCCTGTTCGGGTTGTGAAGAAAGCGAATCAGCCGCTTGAAGCAAATCATCAGTATCCTGTGATTGCCCCACGATAGCGAACAAACTCAATAAGAATACTAATCCTATTTCTTTCATTTCTCCGATTGCTTACACACTAATTTCGACTTATCATTCATCTAATCACATGAGGATAAACGACATTAATTTATTGATATTCAAACCTCAGCTAAACGACATTGTTATCAATTCACACGGTATTAGGCAATTGATAAAAATCATATTCAAATATTATGCCGCAAGTGACGGAAATGTACACTATTATTACCTTAAGCGTTTTTGAAACCTCAATAACGCATGGTATATCAACAAGTGTGAAAATGGAGGGATATATTACTTATGATTAAATCCGCGTAACTTGATAGCCGTCAGTACATTTTTTGTATACAACGGGAAGTCTCCGTTCATCATCCACGAATAATATGACGGGTCTTTAGACAATACTGATGAAACGGCTTGTCCTTTGTATTTTCCGAAATTGAAAACTTCTTCATCTTTATCATTGTATACAATCCGACCCACAAAATCAGCAGTTTTCGCATGTGCCGAAAATTCTGATAATTTGTCCACATCATTGATTAAATCTGGATACATATCCAATTGCGCCTGCAATACTTCATATGTAGCACGAGTATCAGCTTCAGCGCTATGGGCATTGGTTAGTTCTTTTTCGCAATAAAACTGGTATGCAGCACTTAAGGTTCGTTGTTCTTTTTTGTAAAAGATAATCTGTACATCAATGAATTTTCGCTTTTTCAAATCAAAATCCATCTTAGCCCGCAGAAACTCTTCGGCTAATAAGGGCAAATCAAATTTATTGGAATTATAACCTGCAAAATCACATCCTTCAAAACTATTGACAAGTGTTTTAGCAATCTCATTAAAGGTTGGAGCGTCTTTGACATCTTCATCACTAATGCCGTGAATAGCGGTCGTTTCTTTAGGAATAGGAACAGTCGGATTTACCAAGTACGTTTTGATCTCTTCCCTTTGATCGGGATAAATCTTCAAATAAGATAATTCGACAATACGATCGGAGGCAATATTGATACCGGTTGTTTCAAGGTCAAAAAAAACCAAAGGATTTCTCAGATTCAACTTCATGACAATACATATTATGAAAAACGACTTGTGCTGATGTTGGTATCAGCACAAGTTGTCAAATGTTGTTATTCAGCCACTGTCATTGGCATAATGAGCATCAAAATATCTTCGCCTTCTATGTCGGATTGCACGGGTAACACCAAACTGGCACGCGATGGGTCAGACATTTCAAGACTAACATCTGTCGAAGACAAGTTAGATAATATTTCGGCCAAGAAATTAGCTTTGAAACCGATATTCATATTATCACCATCATATTGGCATTTCAGGGTATCATGTGAAGCTATAGAGAAATCGATGTCTTGTGCAAAAATGGTTATTTGGTTACCTTTCAGCTCCAACTTTACCAAATTGGTCGCTTGATTGGCAAACATAGCCACTCGACGCAGTGAGCTGAGAAATTCAACGCGGTCAATAATCATCTTATTAGGATTATTGGTTGGGATAACCGAATTATATGCCGGATACATCCCTTCCACCAAACGGCATATCATGGTATACTCCGAAAGCTGAAACATCGCATTTTTATCATCGAACGATATTTCTACTTCGCCTTGTTCCTTGACCAAAACATTTTTTAATAAAGAAGCCGATTTTTTGGGTAAAATAAACGATCCATCTTTATTTGCCTGTACATCGCTACGTTGATAACGCACCAGCATATGCGAATCGGATGCCACAAATGTGAGGTTTTGGGCGGTCATTTCAATAAAAATACCATTCATCACGGGGCGTAATTCATCTTCGCCGGTTGCAAAAATCGTCTTTCCGATACCTTGCAATACCACATCTGCAGGCAAACGTAAAGGTGACACCATGTCCTGCTTCAATTCGGGAAGCTGCGGAAAATCTTCCCAATCGTAACCCATAATGTTAGATTCACCGGTTTCTGAATGGATACGTATGGAAAAAGTATCTATGGATATGTCAAATGTTAATGGTTGTTCCGAAAATTTACCCAGATATTCGGTCAAAAACTTGGCAGGGATAGCTATGGCGCCTGATTCAGAAACCGTATCCAGCTTCATCTTTGTAATGAGTGTAGTTTCTAAATCCGAAGCTGTTATTTCCAGCATATTACCTTCTATTTTGAACAAAAAGTTATCCAAAATAGGTAACGTATTTTTATTATTGATAACTTTACTAATCGCTTGCAAATGGTTCAGCAATTCAGTGCTCGATACAACAAATTTCATGTTTTTTGATATATATTTTTATAAAAGATAATTGTTATTCAGAATGATAGCTTTTGGAAAATCGAATGACAATATTACAAAATTTACTTGATATATACTATTTTATGTTGACAATTCGGATAGAAATTTTCACATCAATTTTGTTCAAAAAAACATCAAAATGCATTTGACATTTTTAATGTAGACATTAAAAATGTTGCCATAAACATTAAACGAATGGTGGTTTACATTAAAAATATAAGTGTAAATCTTAAATGGTGTTTACTCTTGATGTTAGAAAACAACAGCAATAGTACGGTCATCGTGCTTTCCTGGTGTCCAAAAATCAAGCCATTTTAGAAGTTCTTCCCCTACATTTTTGTTATTTTCAGTAAAATCAACTTCCGAAGATATATCCTCCCAAAATTTATTCCATTGTTCAAAATATTGCATATGGGTATCGACTTCGAACTTCGGATCGCTAACACCATTGGTCATCAGGAACAATGCTGAAAAATCATCAATAATAGTAAAACATATCCTACGTGATAGTTCAGCCGGTTCAATGATTTCGGGTATGGTCAGAAATCGTTTGGGCGAAGACCTGTCTTCACCATCTGGAATACCCAGCAAGCGAACCTGCCAAGTATCCTTATTGTATACACAAATGGCACCATCGCCTACCCAAAAAGCGCCGATAAACCATCCGAAATTGAATTTCTTACAGATAGCAAACAACAAAGTAGTGGCATAGTCTTCTATCCGGCTATTATTTTTTTCTGCTTCTTGTTCAATCTCCCGATAAGCGCTTATCACCGAAGAGGCAATAACATGGTGTAGTATATTGGCTATTTCTTGTCGTGTATCGTTAGATTTTTCCTTGTTATACTCATCTGCAAGGGGGTCTATATATAACGATTGCGTGGCCAAATGTTCAAAACACGATTCAACAACCGATTCGCAAGCAATTTGTGAACCTTTCCTGGAGTATTTTGACGCGCCGGCACCATCAGCAACCGCTAACATATACCATTCGCTCTCCGGATCATATTTTATTTCAAAATCATCTTCACGAAATTTTCCTTGCTGCACATGTAAACGTCCTCGTTTGCTGGCAGCCGCCATATCCCTCTTTTGCCCTTTTTTCCAACCACGATTTAAAATGGGTACAATGTATATAGACGTTTCCTCATCGGGTTTCCAATATGGATCGTTTTCATCCGAAGGTGAATCTTCCAATGGGATAACAAAATCATCTTCTATGAACAAACTAAGATCGAAAGTCGAGACCGATTCACGACCGTCATTATCGATATTTCTAACTTGCAATTGTATTTCAAACTTACCGCTTTTCAGGGGTACACCGGTAATTTGTTTTCTATCAGGAACAAAATGTAGTCCCACATTTTCAAGTCCATTAAACCAATAATCAGTAAGACGAATAATGGGAAAATCATCCTCATCAATGATCAACCGATAAGGGTGTCCTACTCTGCCATTAGGCAAGTTACTACATACATCATCGACACCAGTATTCTCCTCGTTCTCCATATATTCAGGGAAAATTAGATATAAAACAGTACACGTAAATTCAGGCAATTTATTTTCAACCCAAAATTAGTATAACTATTTAATTGTTTTTTACTTACTTTTGCGCTCAATTTTGATCCGCAATGTTTTCATTATCGAAAAAATTCGTTGGTATAATAAATAACTTTTAATATTAATGTCACAAATGAAACTGTTATCTGTTGTTAAAGTTTGTCTGCTGCTTTGTCTGCCGTTTTTATACAATTGTTCAGCCAATAAACCATCAAAAATAGCTATTATTACCGAATATGGTGATATCGAAATAGAATTATATGATAAAACTCCGTTACATCGCGATAACTTTATCAGGTTGATAAAAAGCGGTTATTACGATGGAACACTATTTCATAGAGTGATAAAAGACTTCATGATTCAAGGCGGGGACCCAGATTCAAAAGATGCTAAACCCAATGAAATGTTAGGTAAGGGAGGTCCTGCTTATACGATTCCTGCTGAATTTGTGCCCGAATATATCCACAAACGAGGAGCTTTGGCTGCTGCTCGCATGGGAGACAATGTTAACCCTGACAAAGCGTCTTCGGGATCCCAATTTTATATCGTTCAAGGAAAGGTTTATACGAATGAGGAATTGGATCAAGTAGAATTACAAATTGCATATGGAAAAGCCCGCCCAAAATTTGCGCAATATATTGACGAGGAAAAAGAAGCAGGAGTTCCTGTCAATATGGATACGGTATATATGAACGCCAATGAACGAGTTCGACAATACATCCTAGACAATCCTTATAAAATGCCAGAAAAAGATCGTGAAACGTACAAAACTATTGGTGGTACTCCACTTCTTGATGGTGATTACACTGTATTTGGGGAAGTAACTAAAGGAATGGAAGTTGTAGACAAAATCGCAGAAGTGGAAACCAACGATTTTGATCGTCCGCAAGTAGACGTTAAAATTATCAAAATGAAAATGATTAAATAATCTTTATTTCACCTAACTTACAACGATTTCAGGGTTAGATAATATTTTTTTGGAGACCATATTCTTTTGAACACTCAGTAGCCACCATAAGAGGACTATTCCTTTGATGACGCTTGAAATAGAAATAGCTAACCATACACCGTTGATCCCCATCCGGGAGGCAAGTATCAAGGCTAATGGAATACGGGAAGCATTGAACCCAATACTCACTATGGCCGGAGGCAGTGTCCGTCCCATGCCGTTAAACATCCCCTGAGTGGTGAGTTCAAGCATCATAAAGATTTGGCTGAATCCCATAATGAACAGATATTCACCACCTGCTTTTTTCGCCTCAAACTCAGGTATGATGGCACCAAAAATGTATTCGCCGAAAAAAATAAAAGCAATCGTCACAACAACTCCAAGAGACAACATCAAAGTCAATGTATACCGATAGGCTCTGCGTGCCCGCCTCATATTCTTGGCGGCAAAGTTTTGTGCCACAAAAGAACTCAGTGCAGTGCTGAAGCCCTGTGACGTATTCCAAGTAATGCCTTCAATCTGACCACCCGTCGTTTGGGTGGTAATTCCGATATGCCCGCCAGAAATAGAAGCAATCCGCGCTAAGACGGTATTGATAATGGCGAACAAGAAATTCATGACCGCCACTGGAAAACCTAATTTCAGGATACGTGCGGTAAAACGACCTCTCAAACGTACAACAAATCGAAACCGATCGAGAATACCTGACCTACGACGTAGTTTCCACACAAACATCACCAAAACGATACATTGTGAAATCCATGTTGCTATGGCCGCCCCCCGAACGCCCATGCCATCAAACAATCCGTCAATGCCAAAAATAAACAACGGATCAAGGGTCATGTTACAAACCAATCCAAATGAGACTAAATAGAAAGGGATATTACTTTTGCCTACACCGTTATAGATACCTGAAAAATTCAACACCAGAAAAGCAAAAGGTACAGCAGTGGAAACAATATGCAGGTAATTTATTGCATCATTTGTAATATGTGGTTTCATTTTAAAAAATGATAAAATGAATTCTGCACCGAAAAAAAGTACAGACATTACCAGAATTGCCATGATCAAACAAATAGTAGTAGTATGAGAAGCATACGCTACTGCTTCATGATTCTTCCCAGCACCAATTGACTGACCGATACTTATTTCAGCAGCAACTTTTGATAGCAGGGCAAATGACGAAATAAGCCACATTAACAATCCCACCGAACCGACAGCCGCTACCGATTCGCTCCCCAAACGCCCTACCCAAGCCATATCCGTGAGACTATAGGCCATTTGGACAAAGCTGGTAGCCATGATCGGCAATGCTAAGTTGACCAAAGGACGAAAAATTGGTCCTCGCGTAAAATCTTTTGCTCCAATTGGCATCTTGATGTTAGATTACTGTGAATTGTACGGGGGTTCTTGATCTTTCCAATCTCTTCCCTTAAGCGCTTCAGCCACTATAAAAGTACTACCACCGATGAAAATCATATCACCTTTATCTGCATCTGATAAAGCAACTTCAATAGCATCTGATACTTGTGCATAACGGCTTCCATGAAGTCCATAAACACGGGCTTTATCCATCAACTCGTATTCATCTAGAGCACGGGGCATAGGGGCTTTGGAAAAATAATAAATAGCATCACGGGGCATCAATTCCAGTATCCCTGATATATCCTTATCATTCACAAAACCTACCACCATTCGCAACTTCTTATAAGTACACCGGTCAATTTGTTCCTTGATCCATGTCCAACCAGCTGGATTATGGGCAGTGTCGCATACTACAAAAGGTTGCGTATGCAAAGTTTGCCAACGCCCTCGTAAGCCGGTGGTATGTGCCACGTGTAATAGCGATGGCAAAATGGTATCTGAAGATATTTTTACACCGGCATGATGCCGCAGACATTGAAGCGCCATCAATGTGGTAATAATATTTTTTTGCTGGTAATCTCCGTTCAAATCAATTGTCACTGGCAAAAGGCCTTCCTTGCCCTTCTGTTCAATATAGAATACTTGCCCTTCTGCGGTATGGTATGAACGGTTCACTTTTGCGTGTTGATCAGCAAAGACGATGATGCTGTCTGACTTTTGCGCGGCATCTTCAAATACCTGCGCTACCCCGGATTGTGTTTCACCAATCACCACAGGAACCTTTGGCTTAATGATCCCCGCTTTTTCTGTAGCAATGGCAACCAGATTATTACCCAAAAATTGTGTGTGATCCATGCTAATATTGGTGATGATCGACATGATAGGTTTGATAATATTGGTAGCATCCAAACGTCCCCCCATGCCCGTCTCGATGATGGCAATATCTACCTGATGCCTGGCAAAATGGTCAAAAGCCATCGCAGTGGTCACCTCAAAAAAACTTGGTTGCACCTTATCGAATATGGCTCTGCTTCGCGTCACAAATGCGACCACTTCCTCTTCTGTAAGCATTTTCCCGTCGATTTTGATACGCTCACGGAAATCTTCCAGATGTGGCGAAGTAAACAATCCCGTTTTGTATCCTGCTCCTTGTAAAATTGCTGCCAACATGTGCGATACAGAACCTTTGCCATTGGTCCCTGCTACATGTACGGTCCTGTATTTCCGGTGCGGATTCCCATAGAATTCATCTAACTCTCCAATAGTTTGTAATCCTGGTTTATAAGCAGAACCGCCAGAATGATGAAAAACGGGAAGGGAGGTAAAGAGGTAATGTACTACATCTTGGTAGTTCATGAAGGTAAAAAATAAGAGGTAAAAGGTAACAAGTTTAGATGGGTAAAAGTAAAATGAAGGATAAAAGCTTGTTGACTTTTCGTTTACTTGTTTTCACGGATGAAACCAGCATAGCTATTAATTCGCCGCAATCATTGGCTAAACTAATGTATAAAGGTTCTTCAATGTATCCGGCATCTTTCAAAAGCGAAAGCCAATAATCCGTTTCATTGGCTTCTTTCAAAGCTATACTGTGTTTGTTGATAAAATCGGCTGTGCTTTGTGCAAATTCACCTTCACGAACCAATGCGCCAATGGCTGTCCCCGACTTTGTGACCTGCTTATTGATGATGAATTCTTTCTTTTGAGCAAGATATTGGGATAATTTGATAGTCCGTAAAGCAAAGGCATAACTTTTTTGCCTTAAAATAGTTTCTTTCCTTTCCATCTTTGAACCGACTTAATTGATTTGACTAATATTAACTCATTTTCTTACCTATTATCTTTTACCTATCACTTCTTAATCTCAAATCACTATATTAATTATCTTTTTAGGAACGATAATTACCTTTTTGGGGGACTTTCCTTCCATCCATTTCTGGGTAGCCTCAGTAGCAAGAACCGTTACTTCAATAGTCTTGATATCCATATCCACTGGTAATTCGAGCGTAAAACGCGTCTTACCATTGAATGAAACAGGGTAAGTGAAAGTGTTCTCTACAAGATATTGTTCGTTAGCTACAGGATAAAGCGCACCAGTAATACTTTCGGTATGGCCAAGCATTTGCCATAATTCTTCGGCAATGTGTGGTGCAAACGGAGCCAATAGAATGATAAACGGCTCAAGTATCTGACGTTTGTGGCATTTTTGATCTTGCAACTCATTAGCACAAATCATAAATGCACTTACGGCTGTGTTGAACGAAAAACTTGCGATATCGGCAGTCACTTTTTTGATGGCTTTATGCAAACTTTTAAGTTCCTGAGGTGTAGGAGTATCATTCGAAACGCCCGACACGAAAAGGTTCCATACTTTACGCAGAAAACGATGTACACCTTCAATACCTGCCGTATCCCAAGGTTTAGATTGCTCCAATGGTCCAAGAAACATCTCATACATACGTAAGGTATCGGCGCCGTACTGCTCCACAATCATGTCCGGATTCACCACATTATACATCGACTTCGACATTTTTTCTACCGCCCAGCCACAGATGTATTTACCTTCCTCAAGAATGAATTCGGCCGAAGCATAATCGGGACTCCACTTTCTGAAAGCATCCATGTCGAGAACATCATTGTGAACAATATTCACATCTACATGTATTTCCATAATGTCATATTGTTCCCTGAGATTATAAGACACAAACTTATTCGTCCCTTTGATCCGGTACACAAAATTTGACCGGCCTTGGATCATACCTTGATTGATCAATTTCTTAAACGGCTCTTCGTCGCAAACCACTCCTAAATCGAACAGGAATTTGTTCCAGAAACGGCTATAAATAAGGTGACCGGTGGCATGTTCTGTTCCGCCAATGTATAAATCAACATTTCTCCAATAAGCGTTGGCTTCGGGAGATACCAGTGCACGCTCGTTATGCGGATCTTCATAACGCAAGTAATACGCTGACGAACCGGCAAATCCCGGCATGGTGCAAAGTTCAAGCGGATAACCTTGATAAGTCCAATTTTTGGCTCTTCCTAAAGGAGGTTCACCTGTTTCGGTGGGCAGAAACTTATCTACTTCCGGCAATTCAATGGGGAGGTCGGCCTCATCCACTGTATAAGGCATTCCTTCTTTATAATAGATGGGAAAAGGTTCTCCCCAATAACGCTGGCGGCTAAAAATAGCATCACGCAGGCGATAATTTACTTTCACGCGACCAATATGATGTTCCCGGATATAATCCTTGGCACGCTGGATAGCTTTCGACACAGTCAATCCATTGAGTATGAAAGAGTTTATCATGATACCTTCCTTGGCATCGAAACTTTCTTCGGATACATCACAACCTTCGATCAATGGAATGATGGGTAGGTTGAAATGTTTTGCAAAAGCATAATCCCGGCTATCATGCGCAGGAACAGCCATAATCGCACCCGTACCATAACCAGCGAGCACATAATCCGAGATCCACACGGGTATTTTCTCTCCATTAAAAGGATTGATGGCATACGAACCGCTAAACACGCCTGTCACACGGCGGTCAGCAATTCGTTCACGTTCGGTACGACGTTTAACAGCTTCTAAGTAACTATCTACTTCTTCCCTATGGTCAGACTTAACCAATACGCCCACATATTCGCTTTCAGGCGCGAGTACCATAAAAGTAGCACCATAAATCGTATCGGCTCTTGTCGTAAAAATTTCTATTTCAACGTCAGTGTCAACCACTTTGAAAGTCATTTCTGCTCCTTCGCTCCTTCCTATCCAGTTTTTTTGTGTTTCTTTCAAAGAGTCAGTCCATTCAAGGGTTTCCAGACCATCCAACAATCGTTGGGCATAGGCCGATACCCGTAAACTCCATTGACGCATCAGTTTTTGTTCCACAGGGTAACCACCACGAACGGATAAACCTTCACTTACTTCGTCGTTAGCCAATACAGTGCCCAGTGCGGGGCACCAGTTCACCATCGTATCGGCTAAATAGGCTACACGGTAATTGAGCAAGATTTCTTGTTGTTCTTTTTCTGTTTTAGCATTCCACTTTTCGGCAGAAAAATGCATTTCTTCCGTACAGGCAATATTCAGTCCCTTAGTGCCCTGTTGTTCAAAAACGCTCACCAATTCAGTTATCGGACGTGCCTGTTGCTCATCATAGCAATAATACGAATGAAACATTTGGATAAATGCCCATTGTGTCCATTTATAGTAGCCCGGATCACAAGTCCAAACCTCGCGTTCCCAATCGAACGAAAGTCCTATTTTGTCTAACTGTTCACGATAACGTTTGATATTCTGTTCGGTAGTGATAGCAGGATGTTGTCCGGTTTGTATGGCATATTGTTCAGCAGGCAG
>JAVBMZ010000034.1:0-5676 GCA_031551935.1 Bacteroidales bacterium | reverse complement strand
TTTTTCTTGGTTTGCAAATTATTCATGTCCAAACCTAAAAGTGTATAGCATTTTTTTCCATCCTTTCCTTTTTTAGGAGAAATGATTTTGTAGTATAAAACCCCAAACCATTTATCAGCACCAAGTATTTGCTGCTCCGGTTTCACAATAGAGTCCGACATGTCAGTCAACCGGATGATTTTATTGGGTAATGTATCGAGACTAGGGATAACAATCAGCGCAAAATACTGATGCGTCCCATCCCGCATCGAATGATTCCAGTTGAACATCCTGAATGCCTTATGAGGAGCATATAATCTGCCAATCGTACGTAATGAATCAAATTTATGTTTATACGCCGACGGGTAAGCAAGTGTTTGTGCTAATATGTCTTCGATTTGCTGGTGCAGGCGTATAGCAAGACTGTCATCTTTGGTTTCTCGAATTTCCTTAAATAGCCTCTGTATAGACTCTTCAATCGGCCAAAAATCAATGGAAGGTTTCTTTTTTTTGCCTGAAACATCTAATGGGTGCAATAACCATCCAATGATAATGAAAATAAATAATACATTATTTTTCATTTTCCGATGCTTTAGCGCCTAATATGACAGACAATCATTGCCTGCCGAAATGGTTATCGTATAATAACGTTTAAGTCTTTTAACAGATTATCCTTAAATGATTTACCAATAGGAATACTGTTTTTAGCCTTGTCGCTGGTCTTTATTTGAATAGCGTTATCTTCAATACTATGTATGCTGCTGACATTAACAATAAAGGACCGGTGAACCCTAATGAATTGTTTGGGTGGAAGTTTTTCTTCGATAGCTTTCATGGTAAAATGAATGGTATATTTCTCATCAAATGTATTGATAATAATATAGTTCTCCATTGCCTCAATCCACAGAATATCAGCATATTTTAATTTAACCAACGAGGAATTGTGCTTGATAAAAATTTCATCGCCTTTCGAATGTAGCCTGCTTTTTTCTTCCCGTTCCTGCGCTTTATTCACCGCCTTGCAAAAACGGCTATACGTAAATGGTTTCAGCAAATAATCTGTCACATCATATTCAAACGCATCAATAGCATATTTATCTTTCGACGAAATGATAATGATTTGGGGAAGACTGCTCAAAGCATTCAAAAAATCTATCCCGCTCATTTCCGGCATTTCGATATCCAGAAATATCAAATCAATATTCTCGTTATTGTTTAATACATTAATAGCATCGACAGCACTTGAAAGGGAATACAACAAATGGAGTGATTCTGTCTTTTTAACAAAATCCTCCGTTATTTTCCTAACAAAACTATCATCATCTACAATAATACAATTCATCAATACGATGGATTAAAAGTTGTGGACAAATTTAATAAATTATTCGATATAAGGTGCCTTTTTATGATTATTTTCTTTGCTCTTCCCATAAGCGACGAAGTAGCATATCGGAATTTTTCACTGAATACTGAAGCCATTCCGCACGTAAAACTTCTTTTTCATCCTCTGTTATCTGCCAGTTAATGGAACTCTTCTTCAGCTTTTGAGTTAAATAGCTCAATATAATACCTGCTGATACCGAAATATTTAAACTTTGCGTAAATCCATTCATGGGAATCTTCAAATACTCATCTGCTTGGCTCAAAATATATTCCGAAACACCCTGATGTTCGTTACCAAACACAATAACACACTTTCCCTGATACAGATCAAGATCGCATAGTTCAATGCCATCGTCCTGCAATGAGGTAGCAACAATACGATACCCTTGGGATTTCAACTGGTCAACGGCATCAATCGAATTCTGTTCTGAATGATTAAATTTATTTATAGTCAACCATTTATCTGAACCTTTAACGACCATCGGATTAACACGGTACATATTATAATTTTCAATGATATGCACATCTTGTATTCCAAAACACTCACATGTGCGCAATACCGCGCTGGCATTTTGCGATTGATAAATATCTTCCAATAGAACGGTAATATATCGGGTACGCTCTCCCAACACTTCCTCCATCCTATTCAATCGTTGCTCGGTAACAAATCCAGACAAAAAAGAAATGATTGAGTTATGGTCCATTTTCAGTTCATCCGTCGTACTGTCATCCATATGCACTTGGCACAGGTTAATCTTTTATTGTTCAAATATAAGAAAAAAGGGAGCCAGAAGCTCCCTTATTCCGATATCGATGATACCTTTATTGTACTTTGGCTTTTAATTCAGCACCAGGTGAAAATTTAACCACTTTCTTAGCAGCAATTTTAATTTCCTTACCGGTTTGAGGATTACGGCCAGTTCTGGCACTTCTTTTCACAACTGTGAAAGAACCAAATCCAACTAAAGCTACTCTTTGACCTTTTTTCAAAGCAGCGCTAGTTACTTTCATAAAAGAATCCAATGCTTTCTTTGAATCAGCTTTCGTAAGTTTAGCGTCACTTGCAATTGCATCAATTAATTCGGCTTTGTTCATGATAATTTAAAATTAGGGTTAGAAAAAAATGAAATGATTTAGATTAAAAAATTTACCAAAAATAGGGTATTTCAAGTAGTATCACAAATTTTTTGCATAAAAAATGCATGAAACCACGTTTTTTTTATACTTTTTTTCGTGCAACACTTCTATTAACAAAAATATATTTCGCGATGAAACAAAAATCACTAAATAAAACTACGCATTCACGCGAGCATTAACGCTATGAACTAAAACATATGCGTATACGACATTATAAACAGAAGGTTTCATTTTTTGTTTTATTTTTTCAAAAAAAAAATTTTCTAAACTCGTCTGCATCAACAATTTTATGTTTTTGGTGTTATATTTTTTACAAAATCTTCCATACAAAATCAAAAAGCAACATTTATAACTAATTGATTATAAGAAATTTATGCAAAATCATTTATTAATAGGGTGTTTGTTATATTCGATTTTTTTTCAGCAAAAATTATTGTCTATTTCCGGCTAATACACAAGGGATTTTAAAAATTTTATTGAATCCTTCTGTATTGTATGCTTGAAAATAGATAATATAGACTCCAATCAATGCTTTTCGACCTTTATCATCAGTTCCATCCCATACCACAGTCCCTTCCGCAGCCAACAATTCATGATGCACTAATTGTCTGATTTTCCTCCCGGCTGCGTCGAAAACAATGACTTCCCCTACCAACGAAGGAATGTCAAAATGATAATGAATGCTCAAAAAATCGTCGAACCCGTCATTATCGGGTGAAAACACTTCTGGACTCAGACTAAGCTCTGACAATGAAACATTCGGCTCAAGATATTGTGAATTCTGTCGGCCAGGAGTTCCAAATCCGACTGTTTGTGCCGCCGTATGCCAATTACCCTGGTCAAAACTATTCCTATCAGGGTGTAGGCGCTCTAATGACACGCCGCTAAGTACATTGAGCAAACCTGTGTGTTGCTTGCTATTGTAATATATCTCGTCTACCACATGTAAACTTTTATTTAACAATACAACCCGTCCAGACTCCTTGTTCAACGAAGGCATGCCAGGCATTTGTAAAAAAGCATCACGATTGGTGGCGCCAAACTGCTGCATGACAACAGCAATGTTACGCGAAATAACTAAATATTTCCCAGGCAATAACAAAAATGGTTCATTGGTCAACGCTACAGGTGTGGATAATTTGCCATTACCATCACGAAGAGAAAGTTGCAAATCACTCACCCGTACTGCATTTTGCGATCGGTTATACAATTCAATGAATGTGACACCCGCGCTGGACGGATTAAACAATATTTCATTGATCACTACATCAGTATTATCAACAGACTGAGGCAATGCAAAATGAAAACTGGCATTTGGGGCATGATATCCAGCACAATCCAATATGCCGTCCGAAATGGTTATATCGTACCACTGACTTTCCCGAATGGGTAATTGCAGATGTAATCGCAATTGGTCGAAGTGTTTCCCGGTAACATTCACCTGAGTAATCGAATTTTCCGGTTTGATTGAGAAACAGGACGCATCAGGAACCGTATTCGCCAAAGGTTTTGATACATATAATATAATGGTATGTTCATCGGGGGCAGCAATATGTATCACATCTGGTGTAGTATCATCAAAGTTATTCACAAATACAGCATTTTGCCGACCGGGTGTCCCTCCATCCTTATCGGTAGAGGCTTTCCAATTGGAAGAAAGACTGCATGTATGATTTGGATTTATCTGTTCAAGCGACCAACCACCATTGGCTTTGAGCGGATCACGATACCAACCATCGTCGAAATCAACCCATGAAATAACTGTTCCATCTTTGTCCGCCAATTGCAGATATTGTCCTGTATTGGTAATAGCTGTTTGCGAACCTAATACCGGAAGAGTAGTTCCATAACCAGATAAATCGGACACTGAAAGCGGATGAACTAACAACACATAAGTTTTTGCAGCTAACAAGTATTGCGGAAGCGTTTTCGAAGTATTTCCATAAGTAAAAGTCCAACCTTCTAATTCAATATTCTTATCTGAACGATTGTATAATTCAACATATTCGTATTCGGGTAAATGCACGGAAGGAGACGGATCTGCCATAATTTCATTGATCACGACATCATAAGGTTCAGCCTTGCAGGGCAGAGAAATAATCAAAACTGTATCGCGCATGACATTTCCAGATAAATCGGATAACCCCGCAACAAACAAATTGTGCTGCATACCGCATGTTAATTCTTCCGCAAACGAAAGCGTCAATGACAACTTATTCGCATCTTGATTCACCTCAATGGGACTGATCAGACCACCTATACTGAAAAAGTTATTGTATGGAGGCGCTATGGCGGCAATCGCTTCCGAAAATTGAAGTTGTATTGTTCGGTTATTGGCTGAACAAACTGCAACTACTGGCGGATCCATATCTGTATAGGGTTGTCCATCCACCCGAAAATCGTCGAAATAAAAGCCGGTACTACGGGTTACCGTATAAATACAAACTACTCCAAAATATGATGATGTAAGAATGCGGTTATCCAATGCTTCGCCCTCTAACACAAAATTCCGACCGCCCGTCAGGTCTGTTTTTAATGTCCAGTAACCTCGTTGATCACGTGTTACCAATACACGAACCTGATTAAAATTCTTATCAAGAACTTTAGCCTGTCCTGAAATAATTTTTTCCGTGGTGGAGCCATTCTGTCGGAACAGGCAAATATCGTCCTCGGTAGAACCTAAACGAAGAAAATATCCGTTGAGCGAAGCAGTCAGATCCGGCTGGTCGGAAACTAAATAGACTTTGGCATAGTTGGTTGATGAAGGATTGAAATCCATTTTGAAGACAAATTCCCATGACGCTTCAGTAACAATGTCAGAAAATACGGACAAGTATGATGTACCTGCTACATGATCATTGAGACGCAGCCAACCATTATCAATGATAAATTTTCCGGTATTTCCCTGCCAAGTAGGATTATTTTCAAAGTCACCATCAGAAAAGTCATCAGACCATTGGGACAAAAGAATTTTTGACAATAAGCATAAAAAAAGTAGAAGAAACAGTCTTTTCATCATCATGTTAATATTTATCTCAAAGTCATTAACTTATACATCAAAATGTTTCATAAATCTGATATGATTGTCCAGGATAATACCTAACAACCATGTCATATAACGACATGCCATCCCATACGGGATTCATATGCAGCTGGTTTTATCATACTACCGATATT
>JAVBMZ010000127.1:0-12579 GCA_031551935.1 Bacteroidales bacterium | reverse complement strand
GTGGTATTCTGTGCTATTTTCAAAAGCCTGGATACGTGTGTTTAAAGTGGAAATGCCCGAAAAGATAACCACTTCAAGTTTCGTACGGACTATGTCTATCCAATTTTTAGCCAACGTCCTGTTTGGGTTAGTGTTTTTTGTGTTGGTTAAGTTGTCCGTGTGGGTGGCTGTTTTATCACTGGTCGGTTTCTGTGGTTGGGAAAAAGGCAGTTTAAATTTTCAATTTGCCAACATGAAAGATTTCATGATGGCCGCGCTTATTCGTGCAGGTTATACGTTTGTGGCCGGTATGGTTTTTATTCTGTTTGGTATGCTTTAAATGACACAGAAAAGTTATCATTCGGCAGGTAACGCTATAAATACCTGACTACTTTACACGGGTTTCCCACTGCTAAACAGTTTTCCGGTATAGATTTGGTGACAACGCTTCCGGCTCCAATAGTGGTGTTGTTTCCAATAGTAACACCAGGTAAAATAACAGTGTTGCCACCAATCCAGACATTTTCACCAATAGTTACAGGTGCAGTGTGTGATTTCCAGAAGGGAAACAGGCCATCTTTTTTCTGTGGAAGTCGTTCATCAGGCTTGACAGGATGTGCAACAGCATAAATTTGTACATTTGGACCGATGCCTGAGTTTTCGCCTATGGTAATTTTGTTGCAATCGAGGAATACACAATTCATATTTATCTCGCAGTTATTCCCTATATGGATATTTTCGCCGTAGTCGACAAAGAACGGAGCGGAAATCCAAACATTTTCTCCCTTTGAACCAAGCAGTTGTTGAAGAATAGCATCCAGCAAATTGCGGTCTGTTGTGGCTGTCTGGTTATATTGTTGCATCAGAGCCTTTGCCAGATGCCAGCGAGTGATTAACTCTTTATCTCCAGCGTCATATATTTCTCCGGACAACATTTTTTCTTTTTCACTTTTCATATCGAATGATGGATGGTGTAATATGTTTGTTTTCGGCTAATATTTTTATAAAACGGGACAAAAATAGATGTAAATAATAAGATTATGGTGTTGTTCAATTTTTTTTGCACTTTATTAATGCAAGAATGGATGTCAGACATGGGTGGTAATATGTCTTTTGAAACTTTCTTCTTCGAAATCTGTTGTATAACCATGTGATAACCTCAAAAAATCAGATCATGGAAAATGCAGATGTGAATAGGGAAATCTACGATGGAGAAGTTCATCAAAATATAGATAATATTGTCGAGGAAACCAAAGAGACAATCATGGAAGAAATTGATGAAGCTAAAAAAACAAATCCATACCACGTGAGCGATGAGGAAATAAAAAAGGCAATTGAATTTCTTAATCCTGATGCAAGTAGTATGGAAAGTAGGGGGTAGAACTTGCAACAATCCTTACCCTGTTTTTGTGCAATTTCGGTAACAGGCTGACTATCTTTTTCAAGATAGTTACATAAGAAACAAGAAATTATTGGTCGTTTTTATTCCGATATTGGCAAGCTGATAATAAAAGCGGTACCTTCTCCTTGTTTGGTTTTAAAACTAATGGTTCCGTCGGCACTCTCGATAATGTTGCGCACAATAGCCAATCCCATGCCCATACCACTTGATTTGGTGGTAAAATTCGGGCGAAAAATCTTTTCCTGCATTTCCAAAGGTATTCCTGCACCATTATCTTTTACCCTGATCCATACCATCTGGTTCAATTGTAATACATCAACGTGTATTTCTGGTTGCCGGTCTTTCGGTACAGCTTGAAGTGCATTTTTAAACAAGTTAATGAATACACGAGACATTTGTTCTTTATCGGCAGAGATCATTGTCTTTGACAAACCATGGAAATCGGTATGGAAAGCTCTTTTATTTTCTCCTGTGGCAAATAATGGAATCACACTATTTATTTTGTCAATAATGTCGATTGGTTCGTTTTGCGCAACCGGCATTTTTGCAAAGTTAGAGAATTCGGTAGCAATGGATGACAGTGTGTCTATCTGTTCAACCAGCGAATGTGATATTTTTTCCATGTATTCATCGAACCGTTCCGAGTGGTTGTCATATGCTCGTTTGAGATGTTGTATGCTAAGCTTCATCGGTGTTAGCGGATTGTTGATCTCGTGTGCGATTTGTTTCGCCATTTCCCGCCATGCGGACTCACGTTCCGAACGAGCCAACCTATTAGCACTTATGGCCAGTTCTTCTATGGCTCGGTTATACTCTTTCACTAAACCACCAATTTCGTCGTGACTATCATAATCAATAGGTTCATTCCTTGCCCCCAGTTTGATATGACGAAACTTTTCCTGTAACATCATCAGTGGTTGCGTAATTTGGTTGCTCATCACCACCGATACAATCACTGTTAATAAGATAATCACTATGTAAAAATTGGTAATGGAAATAATCACATTCGAGATTTCTTCGGTAAGTGCATCCTGTTGAGTGAAATAAGGCAAATTTAAAAAGGCAATTACTTTATTTTCATTATCTACAAAAGGCTCGTATGCAGATATGTAATTTAATCCGCCAATATGTTCATGTTCCAGAATGGATGCCCGCTGTCCAAAAGCCAGTTGGATGAATGCATCTGGATTGATTTGTCTACTGACTAATCCTTTATCGAATATATCCGGAAGAGAGGTTTCGATCAACTGTCCGTTTACGTCATACAAGTTGACGTCTATAAAAAATGTTCTTTGCAAATCCATTAACCATGCGGAAAGAATTTCTGTATTTTCCACCCAATCTTCATCCAAACTTTCCTGATACAAGATAACATCCAGTAATTCAGCATGTATTGCCCGCATTTTTTCACTGACAATATCATTGTTTTTGTTCACATACTGCCGGTTGATGTAGTATACCGTTCCTCCTCCGATGATGGCAAATGATACAAGCATGATCGCAATCATGGTATATTGTATTTTATTTTTGAAATTCCATTGGAAATTTCGTTTTACCATCGGAAGATAAAAAGCAAGCAGGCAAATAGACACCACCAAAAAGGAAAAGATGAAAATATATGAAAAATTGATGATCAAATCGCTGGGCTTAGGCGAATAAGAACTCAATACTATCAAGTTATTGTCGTCAGGGCGATATACCAAATGCTCCATACCATCAACATATACCATGTGGTAGGTGCTTTTATTTGTCTGAAAAACATCGCCGGTCAAGTTATATTTATATTCCCCAAATTGACTTATCTTCCTGTTATTAGCATATTTGGCATATGAATAACCTTTTAAGTTGTTTTCCTTGCTGGTACGGCTATCAAGCAACAATTCAGGGTAACCCAATTCATCCGAATTATCAGTGATCCACAATTCAATGAATACATATAGAGGCGGCTCTCCCTCTTTTTCTTTCCTGAACCATCCCAAATAAGACGCTACTAAATCATTACTCATCCTATTGATGTAGTAAAATTCTGAGCGGGGCAACTTACTCCCTTTATCATCGATGATGCGTTTAAAATAATCGACGCAACTCGGCAATAATACTTGCCCAACTTCCAACCTATTTGCATCATCACACACTACGCATTGAAACCGGTAACGATTCCAATAGGAGCTGTAAAAAAACTTACGCTTGATATAATCCAGCACATCAGTATAGCTCAAATCGGGTAACTGATCAAATGCCATATCCGTAAGTAACGTATCTGCAATAATTTTATCTGAAATATCTTTCAAGAAAAATTCGGCTGTCAAGTCATGTTGAGATGCCAAATTAGTGACAATTACCCTTTTTTGATCTTCATATTTAAAGAAACTATAACGATTGATAAATATGGTAGCATACACAGCCAATACGAAGACAATCGCTACGTAATGTGAATATTGGAACCTAAGATTTCGTTTCAATCTTATAGAACCCAGTATGTATACTATAATGGTAAGAATCAGTACTGAAAAAAGATTGGTATGCCATTCTGCAATCCTCCATCCGATGAGTACAATGATTAACACGAAAGTGTATAGAATGAAAAATTGTCGAAGGGTTAATTCCTGTCTGCATAACAATAGGGTTTTGTCCAATAGCAAAGAAAACGACAATAAAAAGAGCATCACAGTAACATATGCTATCAAGCTAAAACCATTAAGCAAAAGCGTGCGATTGGGCCCCTCAAATATGTCTTTAGAATTGATAATAAGTGATTTGAAAAGCTCTCCTATGGCAAAAAAGCTAACAATTACCACGGCCAAAGAGATAAGCACATAAACAAAATATTTCCACCGGTGATCATAAAAGAGCGGAAATTTCAGGTTTCGGTATAGTACAACAACAAAAAAACAAATAAAAATACACCAAATACATAATTCGCCAAGAGATGCAAACCATTCTGTACCAAAATAAAGTGGGTCAAAGATGCTTAATTCATAAAAAATAGAAGGTACTCGCCAATGTAGCATGATATATCGCATCAATATCAGTAATAAAGCCAGGAAAGGGAGGTATAGGTTTTTAAGCGTAGTACTGCGTAATCTTTGAAAAACACTACTCAGCAACATGAAAAAAACAATGATAGCCAAAAAGTAAGCTAAAGCCGGCACATATATTTGATATTGGTAATGGCACGTGCTATCGAAAATTAATGACCATACAAATTGACCTTTGGTGTCAGTAATAGGGTAACAATTAGGTACTTTTTCCGGATAAATCTTGACATTTGCCGGCAAATCAAAATCCTTTTGAAAGGATGTTTGCAAGTATTTGTTCTCATACGTATATACGTTTTTGATCAGTATAAGGCCTACAATGTCATAATTATTGTGCTTTCTGACAAATGAAGCATACCTGCCATTTTTTAAATTTACATATCGTTGATTTAGAGTTGATTGATGATTTATGGATGCTACAGGCACATCATTAGTTGACCAATAAATTAGGGTGTCATGATGATAAACAAAAGTGTAAAATCCGCGTGCATTTAGATCTTTCTCATGTCGTGTGTGAAAAGTGATAAAATTAAGCTTTGGATCGTCAGTGTGGATACAACGTTTTTCCAACAAATCCATGTAATGTTGCAGCCCTTGTTCTTTTTGCGTAAATACCCTCTGTACTTCTCGTGCATGTCGTTCGTTAAATCTCGGGAATAAAATATTATTCTCCACGAGTTTGGCGAAAACCAATAAACATACCAACGTCACCAAAAGCCGTAAAGATAAATCAGGAATATGCCACTTATGCTTCATTTGATATGGCTATTAAATTTGATGTAAAACCCCACCAAAAAGGGATCAATTATCAAGCGTCCCATCCCTCTCTGTCGAGGCTGCGGTATTGTATGGCTTCTGCCAAATGATTCACCTGAATGCTATGTGATGCTTCCAAATCGGCAATGGTACGTGATACCTTAAGAATACGATCATATGCACGTGCAGACAATCCGAGTTTTTGCATCGCAGTTTTCATCATATTTTGTCCGGAATCATCGATAGTACAGTATTTCCGTAACATTTTCGAACTGATTTGTGCATTACAATGAACTCCGGGATATTCAGCATACCGGACCTTCTGAATGTCACGGGCAGCTATTACTCTTTGTCGGATGACACTGCTCGGTTCAGAGGTTCGCTGTTCGGATAGTTTGTCAAACGGCACAGGAACGACTTCAATGTGTATGTCAATTCTATCGAGCAAGGGACCGGAAATTTTGTTCAGGTATTTCTGTACAAAACCAGGGGCACAGACACATTTTTTTTCCGGATGATTATAGAAACCACATGGGCACGGATTCATTGACGACACCAACATAAAACTGGCAGGGTATTCCACAGCAAATCGCGCACGCGAAATAGTGATGACACGATCCTCAAGTGGTTGCCGCATCACTTCTAACACAGTACGTTTAAATTCCGGTAACTCGTCAAGGAATAACACCCCATTATGGGCTAAAGATATTTCTCCTGGCTGAGGAAACGACCCGCCTCCAACTAGAGCAACATCACTAATGGTATGGTGCGGCGAACGAAAAGGACGTTGTGTAACAAGTGCGGCGCCTCTCCCTGTTTTCCCTGCTACCGAATGAATTTTAGTAGTTTCCAACGCTTCATCCATAGTCAGAGGAGGCAGAATACTGGGCAATCGCTTAGATAACATGGTTTTTCCAGCTCCCGGCGGACCGATTAATATAACGTTATGTCCACCTGCCGCCGCTATTTCCATGGCGCGTTTGACATTTTCTTGTCCTTTAACATCTGCAAAATCAGCCTCGTAGTGATTATTATGGGCAAACTCGTTTTCTATATCGACGGCAACAGGTTCCCATTCGATTTTTCCATCCAAAAAATCAATAACCTCTTTGATATTCTCTGCGCCATATATATTTATTCCCCCCACCATTGCGGCTTCACGAGCATTTTGTTTGGGAAATATGCATGTGTCAAACCCCTCGCTACGTGCCTGTAGGGTAATAGGCAATGCACCTTTAATTGGCTGGATGGCACCATCGAGCGAAAGCTCACCCATGATGAGGCATTTGCTAAGCCTGTCACATTTTATCTGCTCCGAAGCGGCTAAGATGCCAATAGCAAGTGGGAGATCATAAGCCGAACCTTCCTTACGGATGTCTGCCGGAGCCATATTAATCACCACCTTTTTACCTGGCATACGATAACCATTGGTCAACAATGCCGATTCAATGCGTTGTTGGCTTTCTTTTACAGCGCTATCGGGTAGGCCAACCAAAAAGAAATTAATCCCTTTGCTAACGTTTACCTCAATGACAATGGTGGTTGCTTTGATTCCGTAAACAGCACTTCCGTATGTCTTGATGAGCATATTTTTTGACTATTCGAATAGCTCGGCTAATTTTTTTTCCAATTCTTGAGCGTGAAGCCCTTTAGCTAAAATTTTTCCGTCCTTATCCAATAGAATGGTATATGGAATGGAGTTTACGGCATAGAGTTGCGCTGCTTCACTTTGCCAGTATTTCAAATCCGACATTTGTGGCCACGGGAGTTGATCGTCTTCAATGGCCTTTATCCATTCCTGTTTGTCTTTATCCAATGATATACCAACTATTTCAAAGTCTTTATCTTTATATCGGTTGTATAATTTTACCATCAACGGGTTAGCCATGCGACAAGGCATGCACCATCCTGCCCAGAAATCAATCACCACATATTTATTCTTACCAGCGTAATCAGACAAAGCTACTGGTGTACCGTCAGGCGACGATAAAGTGATGTCCAGAAACGGTTGCCCTTCTTGCAATCGTTTAGCAACCGAAACCTTTTCTTTGATACTTTGTACCCATTGCGATTTACTGTTGATGACATCAAAACCGTTCGCATAAACCTCCATCTGATCTAAAGATGAATAATACGACAAATTTCTATCGATAACCAGTGCAGACACGATGGAATTAGGATGTTGTTGTACAAAATCTGTCATGAAATCAATCCGCTCTTGTTGCATCTGTTCCATTTGCGCTAACAAATCTTTCTCTTTTTCTACATCGTTGACACCAGACAATTTCAAGGACATATAATCATCGTTGATCTTATTGACCCGTTTATCTATGGCCATCATACCTTTATTCAAATCGGCAAACAAATCGGTTTCTTTGGATCCCGATATCTTCGAGGCGTAGAGTGTATCCACATTCACAGCAACATGAATGATCGTATCTTCCACAAAAAATAAAATAGGGCCATTGTTCCCAATATACATGGCTGCATATTCAGGGTACTCCACTGTACCTTTCATCTCAAACTTGCCGTTTTTCACTACACAACTATCCAGGCCAATTCTTCGAGAATCAATATTGATCTGTTGTAAAACAACTTTTTGTCCATCGGCGCCTGCTACTTCTCCTTTAATAGTATATCCCGAAGGTTTTGCACAAGCATACAACATGCCACATACAACCATGATCCAAACTAAATGCTTCATTTATTGGTGTTTTTAATGAAAACACAAATGTACAATTTTCATCCAAAATAAAGCAAATGAGGTATATTTTTCTTTACAGGTTTTGCAAATATTATGGCAGTTGTACGTAACGAAATTAATATTTACATTCCATTATTTTAGAACCTGTTTTTCAATATTGATATAACAGGTTCTAATTTTTATGATAATCGCGTTAGCTCAGATGATTTCCATTACAGAATGGTTTATTGGTCGATTGTCCACAACGGCATAATGTCATTCTGTTGCGCACAGGATAAACCCTGCCATTTTCATCCTCAACCTCTATCTTTCCTTTTACCCATATGGGACCATGTTCCTCGGCAACTATATCCTCCAAGACACTTATTTCTTTAGGATAGTTATGTTCCATCTTTTTTCCTTCTTTGGTGATGGCGGTTAAGCGTCCGCTTGGGCAATCGGAACATTGCTGTACGACAATTTCCTTGGTTTCAGCGTTTCTGGGTTTAGTTACGAGGTTCCATGTTCCGCCTTTTGTATCACAGAAGCGAGCTCCTGCACAATATTCTTCCGCATCCATTAAATCGACATATTCTCCTTTAATATAATGGGCTTTTTGATCATAGGTCTGGTGGTTGGCCTTTTCTTGACCATCGAACCCAGATAGGTGAGAACCATCGCAATAAGGTTTTGTGATACTTTCTCCACACCGGCATAATTGGTATGTTTCCTGCCTGGGATATTCTTTAACCACCTCATATTCCACAGATGCGCCCTTTTCATTGGGAACCATTCCTAATTTGTTTAGAGGAATATTTCCTGTAACTTCATAAGGTCCGTCTTTGGTTACCTTGATTTTTGATTTGTTTTTGTCTGCCATAACCACACGCGTGTTATTATTTCAATGATATAACATGATGCTATAAAAACAAACTGGAAGTAGATAATGTTCTTGCTATATGGCCAAAAACAGCGCATGTAGGTCTTGATGAATGCTCGTCGTTTTCTGGATAACTATCTTATGGTCAAATGTACTGCGGTGATAACTGGTATTCCATGCCCATCTGAGTATATTCGGGCGTATCTGCCAACTTCAAGATTGAAACAACTACTGAATATATTGCTCTGTATTTTTAATATTAACATTAACCGTTTTAATGTGTATCTTAATATTTTTAAGATTGATATTAATTATTTTAATATGAACATTAAATATTTTAATGTAGACATTAATTGTTTGTAAAAATATCATCCATTTATTGACTCTCTGGTTTCTGAAAAATCAATTCAAGTTAACATGAAATAGTAAAGAAGGCTGTACCTCGTTCAATTCAGGAACGTATACCGTGCGCAGCCCTATGTTCATAGGAAAAGAAATTTGCAACAAGTTCATGTCAGCCATTAAATCAATACCTACGCTGATAATTTTGTCGGTTTGCCATTTCAATTGATTGATGTTGTTGACCATCCGGTAATGATTTTCGGCAACATCGCAAAATAAGTTGGCTCGTAAACGCTTGATGTATACGAAAAAACTCCAATTCCAATCAGGATACCATAAGGGAAACCTATACTCCATAGTCCCGACACTTAGTTTCTCCGTGCGTCCGTTAGGATACCCACGAGGGAAATCAATCATGGTGCTAAATAAGAAATAATTGGTTTTTTGTTGTTGCCATGCTCCGGAAAGCTGCAAGCTATGATGTTTGGCAAATCCAGGAGCATATATTCTTCCGTAAGCATAATAAATGTATCCCAACTGTTCTGTATTAACCGGAGTATGCTTAAAAGCAGCCTGAAGTATAACACCCCAGCGTGGGGCAAGGTCGCGCAAGGACATTTTCAAATATCGGTAAATGTTGATACTATAAGCCATCTCCCATAATCCACGTTGATAGGTTTCAGTAATCTTTGAGTACAGATAGCTATTACTGTACGAGAGTTTCACTTGAGGTGTTATTCCGGTAATAAAGCGATTGCGGGTTAGCAAAAAAGGCACATAGGTTCGTGCACTGATTTCCATATCTTTATCTTGTGGGTTAAAAGTATGTTGTCCGTCGTCTCTGGGACCGTATACAGGTTGTTGCCCGCCATAATCCAGCGTAACATCAAAGATGGGATACAAACCGCTATAAGTGAAACTGGCATGGTAGGCACTATAGCCACGCCACGAGTATCCAGCTGATGCTGTTAAGTTACCAAGCAAATCCTGAGAAAATAACACCAATCCCGGATACAGCTTGGTTGATGTGACATCGGTAGTGTTGACTTCGTAATATAATGGAGCCCAACTATGTATGTTGAATAGATGTGCCCATTTACGAAAAGGTTTGATATGATGTTGTGTGCTAGGAACAATACTGTCTTGTAAGTTGAAATTTTCTTGTTGGGCAATTACTTCGTACAGTTTTAAAGAATGGTTAGTTATTTGATCCGCGGGAATCCACTTTGAAGGATCCAATGGTGTTTCTACAAGGTTGTACCCGTCAACGGAATACTCAGCATGAAGCATTCGGTTATTGGTCATATTGGGTTGTGGATCGAATGCGCCGAAACGGGATGAAGTCACTTGAGCTACCTCTCCTGTCGAATCATCTACAGCATATATGTTGGTGATGCCGTTGTAATATCCTGTAAATAAGGTATATTTTCCTGCATCAACCGGAAGCGAAATATCATCGTAAGTTGGCGGAAGTACCGTTGTATACCATCCAGAAGCAATGTCAATCTTGTCAATGGATTTTCCTTCTTTCCGATTGACAATAACTAATAAGTAAGTACCATCTTTGCTCCATGAAGGTGTTTGCAATAACGCATGATCGGGACTGGCAATACGGCCTTTTTCCGTTTTAGAAGCAACATCCAGCAATACAATGGAACTTTCACCGCTCAGTGAGATCTCCACAACAGCAATAGTTTTACCATCTGGTGATAGTGAAGGCGCAAAGAAACGTGTATGTTGTTGTAATGTCTGCACTTTTCCCGTTTGTAATTCAAGTATCTTGATCACAGAATATGAACGGTTAGTCCAACGAACATCTGAAACCATTTCCGACCAAGTCAAGTAGCCGTTGGCATATGAAATATGTTCCGAATTGATATTACCTGGTGTAAAAGCCACTTGCTCTTTGCCGTTCTTATCTATCTGTATCCATTGGGCAATTTGCGCCATTCCGGTTTTTTGCACCAGAAAAATGGAATCATTGACATATTGGGGCGATCGATAATTGGTATATAGCCGGTTCTTACGATGATTGAGTGTAGGAACCGTGTCATATCCAGTTCGTTGCTCTTGTTCGCGCCAGCGCTGGGTAAGATCATCGAAAGCATGTTCATACAAATGGCGTGTAACATATCCAGTTCTTCTTTTTAATCCTAACTTAAAAGGATACAGAAAAAAGAAATAGGGTTCGCGTCCTACAAAATCAATGGTAGTGCTGTATACATCAGGATTATATTTTTCTCGCGTCCAGGCCACCATCTGATATCCCAACTCGTAAGCATTGGGCACATAACTACGGTACGATCCGAAAAGCGCTTTGTCATATTCCATATATTTTCCAGAAAGCGCAATAGTCCGCAATGGCATTTCGAATGCTGGATCACGCCCTCGGCCTGTACTGGTCAGTGCAGTTTCAGTAACTACAGCATCGCCTTCAAGAAACCACTTAGGCAACAGACCGGATACAACCCCGACACCTTGTTGTCCAATAGCAAAGCCAAGTGCCTTGGTAAATCCCTGGTTGAGTTTGTCAATTTGCACCACGTGCCTGTACTCATGTACCGCAAGTTGCTCTAACCAATTCTGCGCATAATTGTCCTGAGGTGGCGTCAGGAACCATTCCGATCGTTTGGGCGCCCATGTGACAAAACCATTAGAAATGACCGACCGGTTATGTAGAATGACAGGGATTTTCTTAGGATAGTGATGGAGGGTCTTACCTTCAGCTTGACGTATAAATTCCAGCACATTAGCAGCATGTTGTCCCTGATGAGCTATATCTACCGGAAAAATGACACGAAAATGATCTGTATGTATTTGCTGCCAACGTATAGATGTCGGGCTAGTTCCTGATTCATAAAACTGGGCGTAAAGTATCCCTTTTGACAACAGGCAAAACAACAGAACGATAATGACATGACGCTGATACACTGGCAAAAATCAGATTATAGAGTAATGTTGTTTGATTTCCTAACAAACAATACAAAGAAAAAGAATGTTTGGCAGATGACGAAATATTTCATGTATCCACATGAGTCTCTCACAATATAAATGAGAAAACAAACTTAATGAATCTGCGGATCAGGAGTTGAAAAATACTTTAATAGCGGAGCCGTCTTTCATAAATGGATTATTCTTTTAGCTGTTGGCCAGCTCGATCGAATCTTGTCCAAATGAACCGGTCTAGGAGGGGATAGAGTAGGATAGGAGCTGCCGCGTTATTTCGCCAGCAATATCCAGCATGCCATGCAAATAATTTCAATCTTAGAGCGTAGATATATGAAAAAACCGGTAGATTTTTCTACCGGTTTTTACGTTTAGGATAAAATTTATTTCCTATTCATCATCATCTTCTAAACTATATGCTTTTGCAGATTTCAATTTATCATAATCTTCCATTGAACCAACTACGATTTTTGTGTAGTCGCGGATACCCGTACCAGCAGGAATCAAGTGTCCCACAAGTACATTTTCCTTGAGGCCGTCTAAGTAATCTGTC
>JAVBMZ010000147.1:0-12948 GCA_031551935.1 Bacteroidales bacterium | reverse complement strand
CCACGACCAGTGACGCTATTCCAACGAGTAAATCCACGTATTTGATAACGGTCTAAAAGAAAATCTACCTGTTGGGTATGTGCCTGATTATATGAAATAAATACTGCTTTCATCTGCTTTTTATTTTAAAATTCCTTTTACTTCACACAAACAAAAGGAATCGAATTTTCATTAATTAATACTCTTCTTCCCTTAATTCGGCAGCGATGCGTCGACGTTCTTTCTTGATATCACCAGCACCAAACATGGTGTATACCACAGGTACCACTACTAAAGTAAGCAATGTCGAGATCGAGAGACCACCAACAATGGCGATACCCATTGGTTGCCAAAGTTCTGCGCCTTCACCTAAACGTAAAGCCATCGGAAGCATCCCCAAAATAGTAGTGGCAGTGGTCATCAATACGGGACGTAGCCTTGATTTACCTCCGGCAACAACTGCTTGTATCAATCCGGCACCACGTTCCCGGTTAAGGTTGATATAGTCAATCAATACGATACCATTCTTCACCACGATACCGATCAACATGATAGCTCCAATGAGTGAAAGCATGTTCAATGTGGTTCCGGTGAGCCACAATGCCAGGAATACCCCCGTAAATGCAAACGGTAATGATAACATGATGATGAAAGGACTCTTGAACGACTCGAATTGTGAAGCCATCACAATGTAAACCAACATAACTACCAATAACATCAACATATATAAGTCGCCGAATGATTCCTGCTGATCTTCCCATGTACCGCCGATCTTAACACCAATACCGTCAGGTATGGTTGTTTCCGCCAGTAAGGTGTTCACATCGGCAACTACGTCGCTCAATGGAACCCCGTATACCGAACCGGACACTTTAATGACACGTTCGCGGTTTTCACGATCGATACTGGGTGGCGAGAACCGCTCCACTACCTGGCCGAGTTCGCGTACGCGGATACCTTTTCCCTGACTATTATAAACTTTGATATTTTCAATATCTTCAATGGACTGACGGAATTTTTCTTCGTAACGGATAATGATATCATATTCTTCACCATCTTCGCGGAAGTGCGATGCGGTTAACCCGTTGATGCGATTTCTTACGAAAGTGGCAACTGTTGCCATGTTCAGCCCATGTAAAGCTAATTTTTCACGGTCGAAATTGATCTGGTATTCGGGGCGATACTTATCGCGGCTCACCTGTAAGTCGCGGAAACCGGGAATATTGGCTGCTTTTTCCATGAACTCGGCTGCCAGTTGGTCGGTGGTAGTGAAATCATACCCGTAAATCTCAATATCAACGGTGCTTGCTCCACCGAAACTACCGGTGTTACCACCAGGCGTAATCGTGTATTTTTCCAGTTCGGGCAATGTTGCCAGATATTGACGCATCAATTCGGATATCTCGTAAATGTCGCGCTTACGCTTTTTCAGGCTTTCCAAACGGAAACGCATAGTGATGATATTATCACCATTGTCCTGCATGGCTGCCCAGGTATTGTCAGACGAAGCTTGACCAACGCTGTAGGTCATCATCGTCAATTCGGGGAAATCCTCGTGGAATTTCTGCTGTATTTTCAAAGCAGCATCCTTAGAGAAATTCACGCGCGTACCGAGCGGTAATTCTACCGTAGCAGTTATCTGGGCATTATCTGAAGCCGGAATAAATTCCGAACCCACCTGGTTCAATAAAAGCAAACTGGACGCAAATATGAGTACCGCCGTAATAATGACATGTGGCCTATGGCGTACACACCAAGTAAGCGCTCCTTCGTACCAGTTATCCAAACCATCGAGCATCCGCCTGATCGGACGATACATCCGGCTGTCCTTGGAATTTGCCTTTAACATCCTCGACGCCATCATGGGTGTAAGCGTCAAGGCAGAAACAACCGACAAAGTGATAATGATGGTCACCATCCAGCCCAACTGCTTGAACATCATACCTGCCAAGCCTGTAACCATTGTGAACGGGAGGAATACTGCGACAATAGTCATTGTTGATGCCATAACGGCGACAGCTACCTCGTTGGTTGCATAAATTGCTGCGTCTCGCGGTTTACTGCCACGTTCGATATGGGATGTAATATTTTCAAGCACTACGATGGCGTCGTCCACCACCATACCGATGGCAATCGTCAATGAGCTTAATGATATGATATTGATTGTATTGCCCGAAAGCATCAGGTAGATAAACGAAGCAATCAACGAGATAGGGATGGTGACGATGATAATGATAGTCGCCCTCCAGCGTCCTAAGAAGAACAGCACGACGATGATTACAAAAATCATAGCCAATGCAACGGTTTCGGTCAAACTGTTGATACTATCCGTAATAAATTCGGACGTATCCAATACCATTTCCAGCTGAACATCCGCAGGCAGGTCCTTTTGCAAATCAGGCAAAGCGGCGTTCACTTTCTTGGCAATATCCACCGTATTGGCTCCTGATTGTTTCTGAACAATGATAGTTGCCGAACGTATCCCATTGGTATAACTTTCCTGAGTTCTTTCTTGCAAAGTATCTTTTACACTGGCCACATCGGACATGTAAATGTTCATTCCATTGAAAGAGCCTACAACCAGTCTTTTCAGTTCGTCGCTGACTTTAAATTCGCCATCAACACGCAAAGCATAGGTGTTCGAACCGATATCAAAATTACCAGCGGGCATAATAAGGTTTTCAGCAGCAATCACATTACCGATCTGTTCCACCGTGAGGTTGTATGCATCAAGCTTCTGCGGATCAACATCCACATGCACTTCGCGTTTGGGTGCGCCAGCTATAGCCACTGTTCCTACACCGTTGATACGATTGAGCGGATTGGCTACCCGGTCATCGAGTAACTTATACAATGCGTCTGTACTTTCCTTGGCAGTAGCTGACATAATCACTACTGGAATCATGTCAGTACTGAACTTGAAGATGATGGGGTTCTCGACATCGTCAGGCAGCGCTTGTTTCACCATGTCCAATTTGTCACGGACATCATTTGTCGCTACGTCGATATCGGTACCCCACGTAAATTCGAGGACAACAATCGACATGTTATCACGCGAAGTGGATGTAATGGTTTTCAGATCGCTTACCGTGTTCAACGCGTCCTCCAGCACGCGGGTCACATTGGTTTCAATGTCTTCGGCGCTTGCCCCTGCATAGGTGGTAAACACCATAATGGTATTTGTTTCGATGTCGGGATACAAGTCGATCGAAGTCCTCGATAGAGCGAAAAGTCCGAATATAATAACCCCTATGAAAATAAGGATCGTGGTTACGGGTTTTTTGACGGATGCTTCGTATATTTTCATCTTGATACTATTTATGATTGGTTAACGTCCGTGAACGTCCAAAATGATCAGATAACGTGGTTATTTAGATCTTTATTCTTGTATGGTGACCGGTGTACCATCCATTAATTTTGTTTGCCCTGCAACTACTACTGTTGCACCGCTTGGCACGCCCGAAAGTAGCTCGTAGGTATCGTTGTCACGGCGTCCCAATTCCACTTTCTTCTGGTAAGCCACACCGTTTTCAACTACAAAAACAAACTTATTGTTGGTACCCATTTGTTTGATCACTGCCATGTCGGGCACTACTACGTGGTTCATGGTACCAAAGTTAAGTTCCACACGGGCAAACATACCAGGGCGTATCGTCATATCGACGTTGGGTATGCTTATTTCGGCCACAAACGTGCGTGTTCCCTGATCGATAGTGGGATGGATCAATGATATTTTCCCTTCGAACACCTTGCCAGGGAATACATCTAACTTGATCCTCACCACCATTCCCAACTTAACTTGTGGGAAATAGGTTTCGGAAATGTTTACTAATATCTTCACGGGCGTAATCTGCATCACGTTCAGGATGGCGGGAGCGCCGGCATAAATATTCTTCGGGTCGAAGTTGCGTACAGTAACAATCCCGTCGATGGGCGAGAGCAACGTCGTGTTTTCCTCAAGATTGCGCAACGCTTCGCGAGTTACTTCCACCTGCGTGGTCAATTGGTCGAGAGTCTGCTGGGTAGCGCTCCCCGATTTGTAAAGCTCTTCCACGCGTCCCAGTTCCTTTTCGGCATTCTGCAATTGCAACTTGGTTTGCAACAAATTGGTACGATCCATCTGCACCAGTACTTGGCCTTTGCGGACACGGTCTCCCACTTCCACCATGATATCATCAATACGGCCGGGTATAGTGGTGGCTATATCGTTACTCTTGTTTGCCTGGACAGTACCTGTTAGTTCAATCAATTGTTCAACAGGCTGTTCGGTTACTTTCAATACCTTTACCAACACTTTGGCATTTTCTTCCGTACCCGTCGTTTGCGCTTGTTCTTTACTACCGCTGCAAGCATACAGGAAAACGTTCATTACCGCGAATATTCCGTGCATTTCTTTCATTAGTGTTGTTTTTTGATTTTCGATTTTTGATTTATTTGGTGTTATAACGTTGTAACATTCAACCGTTATAATGTATTCAGGAGTTTTTCCAGTTCGGTTTGTGCTGAAAACACTTCCATCATCGCATTGATGTAATTGGTTTGTGCTTGCAGGAGACTGGTATTAGCTGTGGTAACATCTAAACTTGATGCTGTCCCTTGTTGGTATTTGCGAGTGATGCTTTCGAACACACGTCGAGATACTTCAAATGCCTCTTTTTGCAGACTAAATGATTCTACAGCATTGTTGAGATTGAATCGCAACTGCTTTTCTTGCATCAGCAACTGATCGGTAAGCAGCGATTTATTATTTTGTGCTGTTTCCAGTCTGATTTTTGCTTGTTGTGTACGAACATATCGTTGACCTGAAGCAAAAATAGGAATGCTGGCATTTAACCCGATGATGTTATTTGGCGACATGTCAAATGTCGATTTTTTGATCTTATAGGTATAATTATAAAACGCGGCAACAGTGGGTAATGCAGCGGCTTTTTCAAGTCCTATTTGCTTGTCAGCCAAGTCAATCTGTTGATCCATTAACTGTACATTATAGTTGGCATTCAGATCGAATTCGGTAGCAAGCGTCACTTCTGCATCCTTTTCCTCAATCAGATCTTCCAAAGTTTGGGTTAATACAATTTCTGTATTGGTATCAACCCCCAAGTGAAAACGTAACAGATTATATGCTAACTCAATATGTCGTTCCACCATTTTGATACCATTCATCACCTGAGCTACCTGTACCTTCAATTGATCAGCATCTGTTTGTTCTGCGACTCCCACACGCACCATATCTTCTGTGCTTTTGGCCAGTGTCTCGATGTTTTTTAAATTCAGATCCAGTATTTTTTTGTTTTCCAAGGCAATTAACACAGCATGATAGGCTGATTGTGTCTGTTGTTTCACGTCTAATTCACTTTGCAGACGGGCTGTTTCAGTCATTTGCTCGCCAATTTTCGACATTTTAATGCCAACCCAATAGCTGGCACTGAACAACAATTGTGTTACCGACGCCTGAAAATTACTGGTTGGTTCCAAACCAATAGACTGTCCGAAAAGCTCCATCTTGAATCCCATCATATTTTGGTAATCAACTGTAGCATTCACTTGTGGCAAACCGGCTGAAATAGTCTCCCAGGTTTTCTTTTGGGCTTCTGACACTGAAAGTCCAGCATTCCATACCGTTTTATTGTATTTCAACGCATAATCCTGCGCTTCCTTCAATGTAAGGCGCAATACCGTATCCTGTGAAGCCTGTGGAAAAACTGGCAAAGAAACACTAACCAGTACGACAACCAGCATAATACATTTAAAATATATTTTCATTTTGATGTATAATTTACAAAATTGTTGCTATAAAAAATAGTTTGTTTTTTCCTCAAAACAACTGTCAATGGAAGGATTGATTTTTTTATCAAGCCTGTCTATAAATAGCATTTCAAGATTTTTCGACACGTCTTAATATTGGTTTATATGGAAACGGACACTTGGACAAAACACGTGCCAGAATTACTCATTGTTGCTACAAAATTTCTTTTTCTCGATTCTTATATTTGTCAATGATTTCGATACCTTTCGGAGTACAAATCCCCCGTAAAAATGTAATCACCATATTTTCAAAAACATCTGAAAAAGAAAACCGATCAAGTTCCCTATCATTTAAGGAAATTCCTTCGGCTTGTTTGGCAAAAACGTGGGCAATAATCTCGGGATTCAGATCGTCACGAAAAACGCCCTGATCGATACCTCGTTGCACTAAGTGCGCCATTTCCTGATATTTGTTGGCATGATGACACGCCAAATGCTCCTTGAAAACTTGCGGATAATATTTTCTGACATCGTTCAGCATGTCAAATTGCCGCAGCGAAGCTTGTTCGGCACCTTTCTGCAATAATATCAATACAGCATCGATTACATTATCAGCTTTAGCAAACACCCGTTCCGAAAATGTCCGATTTTCAGCATAGAAAGAACCTATACACGCTATCAATAGCGCTTCTTTATCTTTGAAATTTTCGTATATTGTACGTTTCGAGATACCCATATGCCGAGCCAAGTCGTCCATCGTGGTACTCTTAACTCCCGATTTGCTGAACAAATTAGAAGCCTCCTCAATGATGCGTTGTTTTACCATTTCTTCTCCCACCTGAAAATTTCAAGGCAAAGATACATCAAAAAAAACTAAAAAAACAAAAAAAGTTTTCTCGTTTTTATTTTTAAAAGAATTAAAATACGACATCCACTCGCATATCTTGTTGTTTTTTAATGCAACAAAGTAATATTTCTGTTTTTTGATAAGTAACGTTTATTCTGTATAGCCAGGCAAACATTCGGTAAATAACCGATTTTACCCGTTAAAAGAGATACCATATCAATGACTACATAGCCATCCAGCGTTTTATTTCGCCTACTTTCGCTTTACTTATCACGATTCTTTCGGGCGTAGATACAGAAAGATTCACTACCATTTTACTGCCAAACCACAATGATAAGTCTTTTATTGCTTTTCGGGCAATGATGTATTGCCGGTTAGCACGGAAAAAATCAACAGGGCTTAGTTGTATCACCAGTTCATCGAGCGATTGATCAAGGTAAGAAGTCCTATTTGCAAAAGTAACCGCTTTCACCATTTTGGCATCAATACATATATAAGCAATATCGGAGGTTGCGAGTGGGACAAGTTTATCCTTTTCAGGAACAAGAAAGTAGGACTTATAGGTGCGTTCGCCTTTTTTAATACTTGCTATCAGCTTATTAATTAGCTCTGTATTATTATTCGGGCTGACTACCATATTTTTGTATTTGTTGATAGCCCGTTCTAAATCTTTTTGATTGATTGGTTTTAACAGATAATCGATGCTATTTACCTCGAATGCTTTCAAGGCATATTCATCGTATGCTGTAGTAAAAATAATAGGACAATTGATATTCACTTCCTCAAAAATAGCAAAAGAGGAACCATCGGCTAAATGGATGTCCATAAACACCAGATCGGGAATAGGGTGCGAATGAAACCATTCCACGCTCTCATCTATTGATTGCAATATGGACAATATCTCAATCGACGCATCCGCCTCACGGATAAGATTTTGTAAAGCTTGTGCCGCAAAAATTTCGTCTTCTACGATAACTGCTTTCATATGTGAACATTTATAAAATTTTGTGATGCAATTTTATCATTCATACGCTATTCGCTCAAAGGTACCTCCACTCGAAATACACCATCATTTTGAGTAATGACAATCTCTTGTTGCCACATAAGTCGGTAACGTTCGGACAAATTAGTCAAGCCGATGCCTTCGCCTGATTCTATTTCCTTTTTTAATTGTATGGGATTAGAAACACTGATAGTTCCATTATCACTGGTAAGAAAGCTAATGGTCAACGGTTGTTTCGAAGTCACTACATTATGCTTGATTGCGTTTTCCACCAATGTCTGCAAACTTAACGGAATGATATTATAATTATGGAAACGAGGATTAATGTTATATACGAATTGTAAGCTATCGCCATAACGTATTTGCATCAGGTGGCAATATGCGCGGGTATATTTTAATTCTTCTTCCAACGATATAATTTCCTTGTTTTGCAAAGTATAGCGAAACACGTACGATAACTGTTGCACATATTGCTGTGCTTTATCTGCATCTATTTTTATGAGCGAATTGAGTGTATTCAATGAATTGAACAGAAAATGCGGATCGACTTGATTTTTCAATGCTTCATAACGCGTACGCATGTTTTCCGAAATCAATGTTTTATTTTCCAATGCCGTCTGCTGTTGTTTACTTGATAAATACATTAATTGAGATGTCAACAAAACAATCAGCGCAATAAAGAGATCACGCACAATACTGCCACGGATGAACGGTTTGGGGCGCGGCTCGAAATCGCTGAAGTATATCTGAATATTCGAAAACAAGTAGCTTAAAAGTAAAGCTACTGCAAATGTGGACACAATCAGTAAAACTATACGTATTTTAGGGCGTATGTCTATTTGCAGTAACTTAAAATTCAACACATAAAGAACAAAAGCTATCAGGAAATTAAAAATAAAATGCATTATCATAGACTGTACTGATAATGCCGGACGCGCATGTTCAACTTCGCCTGGCATCACCGCATTACGTCCATAGAGAAACATGATTAGAAAAATTACATTTACCAATAAACTAATGATCAGGGCAAGAAAAAAGGCGGTACGATAGGTGAGGCGCTGCATGGGTGTGCGTTTTGGGTTTATAACGCTCATAACGTTGGAGCGTTTGTAACGTTTTGAACTTAGTTTTTAAGTTGAATCATAAAAACATCACAAAGATATCTGATTCGTTTATATTCATAGTGTTCATAATATTAGAACGTTTATAACGAAATCGCGAACGTTATAACGCTATGAACGTTCCAACGTTACAAACGCTATTCGTATCGAAGAGCATTAATGGGATCTAACGAAGCTGCCTTTTTAGCCGGGTACCATCCGAAGAAAATACCTGTTGCGGCACAAACAACAAATGAAAGAACAACCGCCTGAGTACTAACAATATATGGCCAACTAAGTAAGCTAGATACCAGATAAGAAAGCATCAATCCCAAAATGATGCCGATCAACCCACCTATCAAACTCAGGATGGTACTTTCAGTGAGAAACTGTAGCTTAATATCGCCATTACGGGCTCCGATGGACATACGTAAACCAATTTCTTTAGTTCGCTCAGTCACTGTTACATACATAATATTCATGATGCCGATACCACCTACAACCAATGATATGGAAGCAATCGCCGCTAACAACACTGTGAGAAATCCGCTCACAGAATTTAGCATTTCAAGCATTTCCTGTTGGGTACGGACGTCAAAATCATTGTCTTGCCCTACTTTAAGTTTATGCTGTTCGCGGATAATCGACTCCACTTCACTGGCAGCTGCCGATGCCACATCTTCCGACATCGCCGAAGCCATGATCATATGGATGTACGTAACTGCCAATATCCGTTTCTGGACGGTAGTATAGGGTGCCATGACAATATCGTCCTGGTCTTGCCCCATTTGATTTTGTCCTTTACTTGCCAATACACCAATAATTCTGAATGGTATTTTACCAAAACGTATGGTTTTTCCTATAGGATCTTCACCGTTTGGGAAAAGATTATCTACCACAGTTTTCCCGACAAGACAGACTTTTGCAAAACTTCGTACATCATGTTCTGTAAAATTGGAACCGTTTTCCAGTTCGTATTTACGAATAGTTATCAAGTATTCGTTACCACCTTGTATGCTTCCAGGCCAGTTGTGGGATCCGTTGACCAATTGTCCACTTGCACTGACAATAGGAGTAGCCATGGATATATATTGAGCTTTCTGCTCGATAGCAGTTACATCCTTTTCTGTCAATGTCTGCACATTACCCGAACCAATATTAACACCACCTTGCCGTTGACTGGCACGCATTACCATAATCAGATTGGTTCCTGTGGATGAAATCTGGTTATTAATGCTCTGTGAAGAACTTTGTCCGAGACTTACCATGGCAATGACCGATGCAATACCGATAATGATGCCTAACATGGTGAGCATAGCGCGAGTTTTATTACGAAGCAACGCCTTACATGCTATTTTGAAAAGATTGAAAAATTTCATGGGATTGTGTTTATAATGTTTATCACGTCAGAACGTTTGTAACGTCCTTAATGGTTCAACGTTTTTGTTTATATTTGAACTGTTAATCTTATTTATTCACGTACATTGTAACGTTTTAACGTTAAAAACTAAACTTTATATATGAAAATCGAATGTTTTGAAGATATTAATGCATGGAAAAATTCAAGGGAACTCTGCAATGCAATTTATGAACTTCTCAAAGAACACCGGGATTATTCGTTTAAAAATCAAATGGAACGGGCTGCTTTATTTATCATGAATAATATTGCCGAAGGTTTTGAAAGAAAATCAAATAAGGAATTAAAACAATTTTTATACATCGCAAAGGGTTCGTGTGGCGAAGTGCGCTCAATGCTTTATCTTGCTGAGGACTTATCTACCTTTGACCCTGCAACTGCCGAAACGCTTAGGGATAAAGCTGACCATATTTCTCGAATGCTTTCTAACTTTATTAAAGTGTTATAATTGCGCTGTAACGTTCATAACGTTAAACGTTACAAACGTTCTACGCTAATAATCCGTATCTATGGGAATAGCATCCAATGCCGCTTTTGCCGACTTGGAACTTATTACCTCATCTTTCACAATATGCCCGTCGCGCAACTGGATAGTACGACTGGTAAACACAGCAATATCCGGTTCATGAGTTACGAAAGCGATGGTCTTACCTTCGCCATTCAACTTTTGGAGTAAATTCATGATTTCGTATGAAGTACGTGTATCGAGATTTCCCGTAGCTTCATCAGCTAAGAGGATTACAGGATCGTTCACCAGCGCACGGGCTATGGCTACACGTTGCTGTTGTCCTCCTGAAAGTTGATTTGGCATATGATCCATACGATCCTGTAATCCCACTTGTTCTAGAGACTGCTTTGCCCGTTCGTGACGCTCTTTGCTCGAAATAGTACTATTATATAGCAAAGGTAATTCCACATTTTCCAGCGCTGAAGTACGTGCCAACAGATTGTATGACTGGAATACAAAGCCTATTTTACGGTTACGCAACATAGCCAATTCATCCTTTGTTCGATGACTGATTGCAATCCCGTCGATGTAATACTCTCCGGAAGTCGGACGATCTAAACAACCCAATATGTTGAGTAATGTTGATTTTCCGCTACCGCTTGTTCCCATGATACTTACAAATTCACCTTCGCGGATATCGAACGAGATGCCTTTCAGTGCATGTACTTCTTCGCTCCCGACCTGAAATACACGACGAAGCTGTTCAATCCGGATAATTGGAGGAATGCTATTCGTGTCTGTATGATTATTTTCAGAAACCATTGCAATTTTTGATTATTCGCTAACGCCTGTTCACGCGGACAGGAACATTTCGCTAAGTTTTCGATGGATAATAAATCATAAACCAATCGACATAAAGATGCTTCATGTCTATTAGGCCCCATGATATTGTTTTGATGCGCCTATTATCTGCCACCCCGGTTGTTACCACCTGGTCTTCTGGGCATCAATGGGTTTGTTGCTGCTTCCCCGGTATTTTTACTTTTCTTTTCAAGTGATGCCGATAAGATGACAGTATCACCCACATTCAGGCCTTTAGTGACAATGACGAATACCCCATCGTTAAGCCCTGTCTCCAGATCGTGGTGAACTGTTTTGCCATCGGCCTTCACCCACACACTTTTAGGAGCTGTCCGTTGATTTTGTGGATGTTGCTGCTGAACAGCTTGTTCAAATGGTTTACCTTGTCCATTTGGTTCCCCTTGCGGCAATTGGACATGCAATTTTTCCATTACATCAGCCGACGGGTTGAAATTGAATGCCGATACAGGTAGTACCGCTCCTTTTTCCGATTTAACAACCACGGTAATGCTTGCCGTCATGCCCGGAAATAGTTTTTCATCAGGATTAGGCGCTTCAACGATAACCGTATAAGTCACCACATTGCTCGTTACAGTGGGCTGTAAACGGATCTGGTTCACTGTCCCGCTAAATATATCATCAGGATAAGCATCTACCGTAAACCTGACGGATTGTCCCAAACGTACTTGTCCTATATCGGCTTCGTCAACATCAGCTTCCACTTGCATTCGCTTCAAGTCGTTGGCAATGGTAAAGAGCGTAGGTGTATTGAATGATGCAGCTACTGTTTGACCCTGTTCCACAGCTCTATCAAGAATCACCCCGTCAATTGGTGAATATATTTCGGCATACCCTAAATTAACCTGTGCCTGTTGCAGGTTAGCTTTTGCATTAGCTACTGACGTCCGTGCTTGTGCCAGCTTGTTGATAGCGTCTTCATACGATGCTTCCGTTGCTGCTTTCACATCGTATAGTTGCGTCACACGATCGTAGTTCTGTTGGGCAAATTTTAAATCACTTTCGGAGCTGGAAACAGCTGCCTGAGCCTGAATGAGCTTCTCTGCCAATGTTGACTTATCTAATTCGGCCAATAACTGTCCTTTTTTCACTTGTGAATTGAAATCGACATAAATCTTTTCGATAACCCCCGAAACCTGGGTTCCCACTTCTACTTTATCCACAGGTTGTACGTATCCCGTAGCTGTCACGGTAAGTTCTACTGTTTCTTCTTTAACAATCGTGGTATTCAGTTTCAACTCCTTGCCGTTGCGCGTCATGGCCATGATTACAATAGCCACTATGACAACAACAATTAATCCGATAACGACTTTCTTTTTCATGGTATGGTTTAATTTTTAATTTTCATTTTTTAATGAATGTACAGATACAATCCCTTTTACATTTTCTTTACATCAAAATTTAACTGGTTCGCCCATATATACATCCAGTATCTTACGCTTGAGCATAAACCCATATTTGCTTTGAATATAATCATTCAGTGCACTGATATAATTGTTTTGCTGTTGCAGTAAATCAACCGGAGTGATA
>JAVBMZ010000158.1:0-19356 GCA_031551935.1 Bacteroidales bacterium | reverse complement strand
CATAAAATAGATTCATATATTTTTGTTTATTTTGTTGTTGTTTTTAAAAATCTTGTATGGTATCATCCGAAACGCAAATAGAAAGCTTGTTATTTGATCATCGTGAGCGTATTAAAGAACTTACGTGCATCACGCAGACGGTCAGAATATTAAAATCCGGGCAGCCGGTGGAGGAAATGTTGCAACAAATATGTCTGATCCTGCCTGCTGGTTGGTGGCATAATGAGCAGACAGTAGCACGTATCCGTTATGGTGGTACAGAAGTTACTTCGCCTGGTTTTGTGGAAACCGAATGGAGGCAAGCCCAATACTTTAAAACGCTCAATGATAAACAAGGATCTGTGGAGGTATTCTACCTGCAAGAATTTCCCCAAAAAGATGAGGGGCCATTTCTCAAAGAAGAGCGTGATTTGATCGATAATGTTGCTTCGATGATATCTTCCTATATAGGAAATATAGAGGCCGGAGAGTTGATGCCAAAACCAAAAAAGAAAGAACCATCGGAAAATATGAACGGACCGGCTCAGGTTCCCGAAAGCCGGCAATTGCTCCAACGTTTCTTGGCCAACCAAAATACCACAGTCCATACTTTACATGATTTGATGCCGTTCAAAGTGAACGAAATATTGATGGTAGCCACGCTCTATGATACTTTTTCCATTGAAAATGAAGGGAAATTTGTCGAACATATCATGGGTGAACACTACCAGAATAATATTTTTTCCATGCCCCGTATTACTGGGGTTACCTCCGTTGAGGAAGCAATAAGCCGTTTGAAAACGGCACATTTTGATTTAGTTATCATTATGGGAGGGGCTGACAGGGAAATGCCGTTGGAGGTTAGTAAAGCCATCCGTAAGGAAGTACCGCAATTACCTATCTTCCTGTTGTCGAATCATACCAACGATTTGGCATATTATAAAGAACGTATCAGAAAACAACCAACCATCGACAAAATATTTATTTGGAGTGGCGATACAAAGGTGTTTTATGTAATGGTAAAATATCTTGAAGATCGTGTAAACGTTGCTAACGATACGCAAGTCGGGTTGATCAAGGTGATTTTGTTGGTAGAAGATTCCGAAATTTATTACTCAAAGTATTTGCCTCTGTTATACAATTGCGTGCAAGAGCAGACGCGTAAATTAGTGGAAGAAGTACATGCCGACAGCCTTATCAAAGCGCTTAGGGCACGTTTACGACCAAAAGTGATATTAGTGTCAACTTACGAGGAGGCAATGGAAATTGTCCACTTATACAGTGATAACCTCATGTGTTTTATCACTGATGTGGAATTTCCCAAAGACGATGTGTTGGTTGCCGATGCTGGTTTTCTCCTGACCAATGAAATCCGTAGAACGTTACCGGATCTTCCTATTGTCATTCAATCGGCAGCGTTGGATCTTTCCCATAAAGCATTTGAAATCAAAGCGACTTTTATCGGGAAAAATTCAGATACTTTATTGAGAGAAATTCGCAGTTTTATCAATCATCAGATGGGTTTTGGCAACGACGGGACAGGTAAAACCTTTTTATCGGTTCGGTCGATGCAGGATTTTGAAAAACAAATTGATACGCTTTCTGATGACAGTTTGGTATATCATGCCAGGCACCATCATTTTTCTTTGTGGTTGATGGCACGTGGCGAAATTAAAATTGCCAAATTGATATACCTCATCAAAGTAACTGATTTCGATGATCTTGGTGCATACCGTAAATACATGAAATTTGTGTTGAATCGTTATCGTAATGAGTCAAATGCCGGAAAAGTAATTGAATTTGACGAACAGGCGATTAACGAGGAGCAATATATTGTGAGTCTTGGCAGTGGTAACCTTGGAGGCAAGGGGCGCGGATTGATTTTTTCCAATACGCTTATTTATAACCTTCATTTTGCAGACATTATTGCCGGTGCTAATCTTCGGATTTGTACGCCTCGCACAGCGGTCATTGGCTCAGATGAATTTGATATTTTCATAAAACGGAATAATCTGCATTCATTTCTTCAGAATGAAACGGATTATATGACCATTAAAAAAACATTTTTACAAGGAGAGTTATCGTTTAACCTGACTCGTTGCTTGAAGACCTATCTCAAATACATTAACAAACCCATTGCAGTGCGTTCGTCGAGCCTGTATGAAGATAGCTCGGCACAACCTTTTGCTGGGGTTTTCGAAACATATTTATTACCAAATAACGCCCCTGATCCCAATATCCGTTTTCAACAACTGTCAGATGCTATCCGTTTGGTGTATGCGTCTTTGTATGCTCCCGAGGCACGAGATTATTTCAGGGCAATCCATTATAATGTCGACAAGGAAAAAATGGCTATTGTATTGCAGGAAGTGGTGGGTAACCAACATGGCCAGTATTTTTATCCGGACATCAGTGGTACAGCACAGTCCTACAATTATTACCCGGTAGCTTATATGGAACCAGAGGATGGTTTTGTTTCCTGTGCTGTCGGGTTAGGTAAATATGTGGTAGACGGCGGTAAATCGTTTCGCTTCTCTCCTAAATATCCTGGATTAGAAACACTTTCACCACAAGAACAATACAAAAATTCGCAGACCAAATTTTTGGCGCTTGATTTGAATGATAGCGATCCGGATTTATTGAACAATGGTGAAATGGCTGCCATTGCGGAATTAGATATTTCTGTGGCCGAAGAGCATGGCGTACTCAAACATTGTGCGTCGGTATATACATCCGACGACCTTCTCGAACCAGGTCTTGGCGCTCGCGGACCACGTGTCATCAATTTTGCCGATATTTTGCGTTATGAGTATATTCCCATGGCACAAATGATTTCCATGATACTTGATTTGGTGAAAGAAGCGATGGGAATGCCTGTGGAAATCGAGTTTGCCGTTGAGTTGAGCAATGAATTGGATAAGCCATCCAACTTGCATTTGTTGCAAGTAAAGCCGGTTGTTGAAATGCAGACTGATTTTGAACTTGATGCGGATAGTATTGACCCGGATCGGGTGATGCTATACTCTTCCAAAACAATGGGTAACGGACAAATAGATCGCATCACTGATGTCGTTTATGTAGACATTCATACTTTTGATAAGACCAATACATTGGCGATGGCTGCCGAGATAGAATTGTTGAATGAAAAAATGATTGCTGAAAATCGGGAATATGTCCTTATCGGACCGGGACGTTGGGGATCGCGCGACCGGTTTATTGGCATTCCAGTCACTTGGCCACAGATTTCTTCAGCAAAAGTCATCGTGGAGGTAGGATTGCCCGATTTACCTCTTGATCCGTCACTCGGTTCGCATTTTTTCCATAATGTGATATCGATGCATGTAGGCTATTTTTCCATACCATGTAATTCGTCTGCTGACTTCGTCCGTTGGGAAATGTTGGAAGCGCAACAACTGGTGAGTCGTACGAAATATTTAAGACACGTACGTTTTCCCCAGCCGCTCAATATACAAATGGATGGAAAAAATAGAAGGGCTGCGATACAAACTATGGATAATCAATAGTATTTATGAAAATTTATTTGATGTATAAAATCTGAATCTTATATGAAGTTTGTTGGGTTGATATTTTGCTTTTTGAACATTATAACGGTTTCAGCTCAATCGGTAACGGATTTACAAAGCCGTATAGACCGGTTGTTGAATGAGGAGTTTTATCAAGGAGCAGCAGTGGGTATTTCGGTATATGATCTCACGGCAAACAAAGTGTTGTACCAAAAAAACGAAAAAAAACTATGCCGACCGGCATCCAATATGAAATTGCTGACATCTGCTGCTGCGCTACATTATTTGACGCCGGCCTATATGTTTGCAACGCATCTTTGGTATACCGGGAACATTGACGATTCAGGATGTCTGCAAGGAAATATCTACATGGAAGGAGGTTTTGATCCTATGTTATCTTCGACCGATTTGGACACGATGATGTCATTTTTGCGGAAAAAGGGAATTAACAGCATTCGTGGAACTTTGTTTATCGATGTGTCTATGGCCGACGCGGTTTATTGGGGTAAGGCATGGTCTTGGGATGACGATCTGGAGGCCTTTCAACCTTACTTATCGCCGCTTCCCATCAATAAAGGCGTGGTTAAGTTGAAAGTGATACCGGAACAACCGGGTTCGGCTCCTTTGATTAAGGTAGATCCTGTGAGCTCTTTTATCCGTGTAGAAAATGATGCTACAACTGTGTGGAAAAATACTGAACCTACTAAGAAAACGCTCCGGTTTAGCCGCGATTGTGATGGTGTTTGTAATACCATTGTTGTGTCGGGCACCATTGCCGCTGCATCTAATTCATACGAAACAACCATCAGTCTTCAATATCCTCAAGGATATATATCAACACTTTTTATGGAGAAAATTTTCGAACAATTCCCAACAAGCCAGTTAAATTATGGGGGATTGTCCGAAGTACCGGCAAAGGCACAAAATGCGGGTTTTGTAACACATTCCCTCGTCGAAGTCATGAGACAAACAAACAAGGAAAGTGATAATTTAAACGCCGAAATGTTCTTGTATGCGTTGGGACATCAATATAGGGATAGACCATCATCAACCGACAAGGGAATTGAAATGTTGCAAGAGATGTTCTCCTTAGCAGGTTTGGATCCTAAAAAATACAGTATCGTAGATGGATCCGGGTTATCCAACCAGAATTATGTAAGTCCTGAATTAATGGTATCTGTTTTGAAATATATGTGCACGTCAGCTGACTTTGATATTTTCAAAAATTCGTTGCCTGTCGCCGGAGTGGATGGTACTTTGGCGCATCGGTTGCAATCGCCCGGTACCTATCGGAAGGTGTTTGCCAAAACAGGCTCTATTACTGGAGTCAGTACGTTATCAGGGTATCTTTCGACTCGTGACGGACATATGTTGGCCTTTTCTATAATGATTCAAAATTTTGTTGAAAAAACTTCCTATGTGGCAACACATTATGTGGATAAATTGTGTGAGGCGTTGGTAAAATAATGTGGGGCGTTGCTGTACAAAAACAGCCCATTTCAAGATGCAAAAGCGAGCAACCTATTTCTAGTTTGCAGCAAATATTTACTCTTTTTAAGTTACCAAAATAGCTAAATTCCGCTATAAAATAGCGACAAACAGCTATATAATAGCTAAAATCAACAATATAATAGTGACAAATAACAATATGATAGCTATTTTTATTGAGGTTCATTTTTGGTTTACAACGCCGGTTCTTGTTGGCTCAGGCAATGAAAACTACCAAAGCCCCAGACAATATCCGTAGCATCAATACCGACCATACGACGTCCCGGAATACATGAAGCCAAAATTTGTAGCGCTATATTGTCCTGTGCACATCGAAAAGTAGGTACAATAACTGCATCATTTGTAAAATAGAAATTAGCATACGACGCCGGGAGTCGTTGTCCTTCATGAATCACCGGAGCGGGCATGGGTAGTTCAATAATGTTAAGTTGTCGCCCATTCAGGAGGCACATCTTTTTCAACGCCTGCAAATTTTCCCGTAAAGGGAGATAGTTGACATCATTTTTGTCTGTCTCTACGGCTGTAACTATCGTGTCAGCATCCACAAAACGTGTGATGTCATCTACATGTCCGTCGGTATCGTCGCCATCGATGCCATCACCCAGCCACAATATCTGCACAACGCCATAGTAGTCATGTAAGTATTGTTCTATTTGCCTTTGGTTAAGGTGAGGATTGCGATTCTTATTCAACAGACAAGCTTTTGTGGTAAGCAAAGTACCTTCCCCGTTGAACTCCACCGAACCACCTTCCATCACAATACCCGGTTTAAATATTTTTAATCCCAAGTCCTTGGCAATGTTACCGGCTATACGGTTATCATCTTCATACGGATACTTACCTCCCCATGCGTTAAACTCCCAATCAACAATAGCTTTCTGTTTGAGATTGCCCTCTTTTACCACAAAAGCAGGGCCATGATCGCGACACCAGACATCGTTGCTCGGCCTGATAAAAATTTCCACTCGTGTACGGTCAATCAATGCCTCATCTAATTGACGTATCAATTGTATTTCGTATTCGGCAGGCACGTTGATACGGACTTTTTCACTTTTGGCTATTTCGCCGATAAACCGCAGATAAGAAGGATAAATACTTTCTAATTTTCCCGGAAACGACGCATCATAACATGGATAAGTCAACCATGTGGCTTCGTGCGGTTCCCATTCTGCAGGAAAACGGAACGATTCTTCAAAAGGAGTATTCACAAAGTTCAGGTTTATAATTTAAGGTTTAAAGATAGCAACTTCACGGTATATTTGCTTTATATCCGACGAAGTAATCCGTTCAAAGTCTTTTTCGCGCGATGTGACAATGACTCCGGCCATATCAAGCACTCCGGGACTGATGATCATTTGGTCTTCGCCTTCTGCAAAAAAACAGTCCGGACGATGTTTGCAACGGGGAATTATTTGTAGCTGCCATAAACCATTGTGATAACGACACAATAGATTCATGTTGGGTTCTTCAGTTGATTCTTTGCTGAGGGAATCCAATATCTCCATAAAAGCATTTGCAATGCTTTCCGGATGATTGCCCGACAAAAGTAACTGAAACCCGGAAAAACAATTTCCTTCCCATCGCTGAATCTGCTCGTTGGAAAGTGCCGCAGGATGTGTCATCCATGCATCCATCACCTGCTCTAATGCAGTATGCCCTAATTCAACAGCCTGAAAATGAAAATGGTCTGGCGCGGATGCGCCACATTGCGGCCCATTATACAATATTACAAAACCTTCAAGAAATTCAGCTAATGCCAACATGTCCATGATTCTTCCGGCAATAGCCTGCGGCAAATGTTGATCACTGGCAATAGTGAGGTGTTGGGGTAAAATGGGATATGGATTGATTAAAATATGATACGCCCGCCATGGCATATGAATTTGCTCCACCGGACGATTCGCGGCGCACAAAAAACAGGACCGATGATGGACAGATAAGGAATCTACTTTGGCAGTAGCGGAACGTATACGTGCCGGATTAAACTGCACTTGCACAGGAATACCATCTACCATTAATGTTTTATGGCGAACTTTGGCTAAATCGTCGAAACGAGTATGTACTTCCGGCCAAAGCTGTAATTGCCGATGAATAAAAGACGATATTTTCAAAACAAGGATAAAAAATGATATATCATGAACAACTAAAATATTGTAACAATAACAGAATCAAGTTTATATTTGCGTTACTAACTCTTTCCCTTCGTTCCTTTTTGACGCCACAAAAAGGAACCAAAAATGGCTTGACGATTTAAACGCGCTCCGTCTAACAGCTGCGCTTGAACGGAACTAAGCCGAAGGCGATCTCACGCAGCGCAGCAAGTAAAATCGTCGCAATGGTGTGGTTATTCACTTCGTTCATGAGGGCTCCGCCGTTCGCATGATTATAACGGACATACCCCCGTGATGCTATCCACTTCAGTTTTTCCGGCATCAGCTTCGCAGGCGGGGTACACCACTATGGCGTGACAGGTGGTAAACAAAGCAATGTTTGAGCGACAGCGAGTTTTGTTTTGTTCCACCTGTGAGCCATCAGTGGGTCGCCGAAAAGCTCAGCCTTGATGTTTTGGTTCTTTTGCATCAAGGTAAAAGAACAAGTACTTTGTCCAAAGCCAAGCAAAGTATTCCTGCCTATCCGGTCAGGCGGACTCATAAAAGCAGAAAAGTAAAAAATTGTCACAACAAAACATACCTAAACCAAATTGACAACACTTATGTTTTAACTATAGCCCAATAACAGTCTAACAATCGTATAATTATATATGGGACTATAGCATCACTTTCTCTGATTTTACTCCTTCACCAAAAAAGACAGACGCGTAATGATCAAATAATTCCGGGGAATCCGTCGTTTGAAATATTCTTGCTTGATTCTTTTCCAGCCTGTTGTCCATCTCCGGGTGGCGTCGCAGGTAGTCAGCCAAACTCTCGGCGACAATGCTGCCTTGCGATATGATGCGTATATGTGACGGCACATATTTTCTAATCTTATCCAACAACAAGGGATAGTGTGTACATGCCAGCACAATGACATCAATGGCAGCACTTTGTTGTAAAAGACGACCCACATGTTGTTTGACGAAATAATCAGCTCCATTTTTCTGATATTCATTATTTTCAACCAATGGAACCCACATAGGACATGACTCTTGAAATACTTGAATATGCGGATCGAGTTTGGCTATTTCAATGGGATAGGAAAGAGATTGCACGGTACCTGCAGTCCCTAAGATGCCAACATGTCCCGATTGGGTATATTGCCCTACTACCTCAGCGCTTGGCCTGATCACCCCCAAAACACGCCGTTGAGGATCTATCAATGGCAAATCGCATTGTTGGATGGTGCGTAGCGCCTTTGCTGAAGCCGTGTTACATGCTAAAATGATCAATTGGCACCCCTCGGAAAATAAATGCTGCACACATTCGAGCGTGTAACGGTACACTGTTTCAAAAGAACGTGTCCCATAGGGAGTCCGGGCATTATCGCCAAAATAACAATAGTCATATTGCGGCAATAACTTCACAAATTCTTTTAAAACGGTTAAACCGCCATATCCTGAATCAAAAACTCCAATCATCATTCCATTTTTACCAGACCGGTTACATCTATTTTCATCTAACAAAAAAGCGGCACAATCACTTGCACCGCCGTATTATTTGAATAACATTGTTACAGATATGACATAAGCGCAATCTTCAACAATTGTTCATTACTTGTGGTATCGATGAGAATACTACCTGTTTTCGTTTTTCGCTTCGATACTTAATGTAGCGTGCGGTACAGCCCGGAGACGTTCTTTCGGTATCAACTGACCTGTCTCACGGCAAATGCCATAGGTTTTATTTTCAATACGTGCCAATGCTGCTTGCAAGTGTTGGATAAATTTAAGTTGGCGTTGTGCCAAACGTCCGGCTTCTTCTTTCGACAAGGTTGCAGCGCCTTCTTCCAATACCTTGAATGTAGGCGAAGTATCTTCCGTATCATTACCACTGCTGTTGGTAATAGTACCTTTCAACAGTTCATAATCTTTTTTAGCCGTCTCCAACTTCTCAAGAATAAGTTCTTTGAACTCTTCTAATTCAGCATCCGAATATCTTGTTTTTTCACTCATATCTCTAAAAAATTTTCGCCGAATTTAGTCATTTTTTTACAATCGGCAATATATAAATTTATCAATAACTATTTAGGCTTCAAAACACAATCTCACACAAAAATGATGCCGATCATATTTCCATCCTAATTACATACATAAATACACCTATCATCATTTTTGTTCGCCAAAGGTATAAATAATTATAGAATATATTTATTTTTTATTGAATTTCAATCATTTACAACCAAGAGTGTTCCGTACTATAACGCATCATCTGTTCAGTATACCCTTCGGTATAATCAAGTTTCACATTAGTGATATTGCCCTGATCATCGGTAACAAGTTGGTATACTGGATTCAAAAAGCCTTTATATGGTGCAATATTTAACTTTTTGTAACGCGCCAATATTTCAGTATGCAGGTTCGGTTCCACTTTAACAGCATATGTTTCAACTAATTCCCTGGCAGCATTGACATCTCCTTCTGACTTAATCCGCTGAATTTCGGCCAATAGTTGCCCGAATAAATCGCGAAGCTTCACGTAATCATTGATGACCACATAAGTTTTCCCATCACGCTGGCGCATTTCCATTACTTTATCCGGCTCTCCCTTTTCGTATACCCAGCGAGCAATCAGTGCACGATTGCGCATGTGCGCTTCTTCGATTTGCTTCCCCGGCTCAATGCGCGTAAGTTGTGTCATTAAGCCGTTGCAGATATATTTATAATATTCTGCCTTGTAGGCCTCGACATCAGGAAGCAGACCAAGTTCCACTAATTTCGGATCGGCAATGTAATATAGTCCGAACAAGTCAGCACGCGTTTCCTCAATGGTCGAACCATATGCTTTCAAAGCATCATCAGGGACGCCAGGCAACAATTTACCGGAACCATGTCCCAAGCATTCGTGCAAATCGGTATGTAAATTGTCGGTAAGAAAACCATATTGGCGCACCAATTCACGTTCGGTATCGCTCCAATAGAACTCTTCAGCAAAACCATTACCTTGTGCAGATTTGTCGTACGCTTCGGTAATATTTTCGATGGTTACCGATTTGGAACCATGTTCTTTACGGATCCAATTCGAATTGGGGAGATTTACCCCGATAGGCGTTGCCGGATAACAATCACCTCCCAACATGGCTGCTGTAATTACCTTAGCGGTAACACCCTTGACCTGCTCTTTCTTAAAACGCTTGTCCACCGGAGAATGATCTTCAAACCACTGTGCATTACTACTGATAACCTCTGTACGCTTGCTGGCTTCCAAGTTCTTAAAGTTGACAATAGATTCCCAGCTGGCTTTTAATCCGAGTGGGTCTCCATAAGATTCGGTAAATCCGTTTACAAAATCCACACGTGAAGCCAAATCTTCCACCCACAAAATCGAATATTCATCGTATTCCTTCAAATCGCCGGAACGATAATAACTGATGAGTTTTTCAATGACCGCTTTCTGTTGTGCATTTTCAGCCACTGAAGCGGCTTTTTCCAACCAGAACACAATCTTCTCGATAGCAGGAGAATACATGCCCCCTACTTTCCACACTTGTTCCACTAATCTGCCGTTTTCTTTCACCAATCGACTATTCAGACCATATGGTACAGGATGTTCATCGCCCGGTTTTTTCATTTTGTTGTAAAATGCCTCTGCTTCTGTCTGCTTTACGCCCAAATAATAATTGTTGGCGGAAGTCAACAACAGATCCACTCCATGCGCCTGATTCACTTTTTTTGCCATCACGGTAGGATCGAACATCACCGGGACAAGCTCTGCCAGCAATTGTTCTACAGTTTGGCCTCGCCCCAAAGGAAGTGTCGATGCATCAATACTGGTAACGGCCGCTGTAAAAAATGCTTGTGGAAATGCGGGAAGAAATTTTTCTTCGCCATAATGATGGTGGATACCATTGGAGAACCACACCCGTTTGAGGTATACCACAAAGTTATCCCAGTCGACTGATGATTTATCACCCTGGTAATTCGCATAAACAGCCTCGAGGGTACGACGAATGGCTAAATTATAACGGCAATTTTGATCAAACAAGATGTCGCGTCCTTCGATAGCTGCCTGAGACAAATAATACAACAATGTCTTTTGCGCTACTGTCAAATCGTCGAATCCACTCACTTCATACCGAAGAATCTGTAAATCTGCAAACTTTTCCACTACATAATTAATTTTTGAATGTTGTTCGGATGATTGAGAAGGAGCGTTCCTGACACAGGAACAAAAGCAAAGTCCTAGCACAAGTCCACCGATAATAGAATCAGATATTTTCATTTGTTTATTTTTTTAAGATCAGATGCCCGACTGACCGACTGGGCAGGGAATGTCCATGAATAATCATTACGGTTGGTGCACGTTAGTACATGGACATTTCATGATGATGTACGATAAATTATTTGACGGGCAAAGTTAGACGAAGTCATGGAATATTGGCTATCCGATGTCGAATATTTCTCTTCACCGTCTACCTTTATCTGCTTCACTTGCTTCGTATATACATCATAAAAAGTAAAAAGCCCTTCCAGTCTTCGGAGTGGCTTCCAACATTGGTTGTCATGTAGAGCGGAAAACGAGGCTCGAACTCGCGACCCCCAGCTTGGGAAGCTAGTGCTCTACCAACTGAGCTATTTCCGCTTGTAAAATTTCGGGCAAAAGTAATCAATTGCATGATGATTGCAAAATATTTTTTACACACTGATATCCATTATATTACAAATGATGTCAATTGAATTGATGACACATCAAATAACAATAACGAGACAAAAATAATATGACAACAAGGATGCAACACAGAAATGGTTGGTTCTTAGCTAGCTATTCAAACAACCGGATTATCCTCCGGAAAATCGGATAGCTGTTTTTATGGGAAGCATTTGAATACAAAGAAGCCATTTTTTGAATAGTCTTTTATTTTTTTTGTGTAAATTTGCATAAAATGAAGTCATCAAATGCACATAACAGCTGAATGGGCAAAACATAGGCAAAACCGCATCATCAAATTAATATTCGGACATGATGTTGTGTTGGTGGCAACCGTGAAATCCATCAACGGTTCACGCTGGAGCCGCACCATGCGTTGTTGGTATTTGCCCGACACTCCGCTATCTTTACAGGCCCTGGCACGTCTTGGGATTGAATTGCCCAAAGTAACAGGGCAGGCTCCAGTAAATTCAACATTACCCACTGACGGGCGACATGCAATGTTCGCCCGTTTTACCGACTATATGGAAGAACGGCGGTACAGTCAGCGAACGATCGAAGGATATACAGAATGCCTGCGTATCTTTTTTAACTTCCTTGGGTGGAAAAACTTTTTAGAGATAGATAACAATGATGTAGCGCAATTTATGCAGGAATATATCCTCGCACGGAAATTGTCGGCCACCTATCAAACCCAATTTGTGAGCGCCATCAAGCTATTTTTCGAAAAAATTCCACGCAAACGTTTATCGATAGAGCAAATAGAACGACCACGCCGAGGCAGACCTTTACCCAAAGTGTTGTCGAAAGAAGATATTTCAAAAATAATAGGCTGCACCAGCAACTTGAAGCACCGCGCCATGTTGTCGCTTATATATTCATGCGGGCTTCGGCGGAATGAATTGCTTGATATGCGTATTGCCGATATTGACTCAAAGCGGAATGTTGTCAACGTCCGGCATGCCAAAGGCGACAAGGACAGGCAAGTGCCCTTGTCACCCAAAGTACTTGAACTGTTGCGCGAATATTTCAAAAAATATCACCCTATTACCTGGTTATTCGAAGGAGAAAAACCCAATACGCCTTATACAGGAGAGAGCTTGCACAAGGTATTTGTAGCGGCAAAACAACGGGCAGGTATTAACGGACACTTCACCTTGCACTGCCTGAGGCACAGCTATGCCACCCACCTTATGGAATCCGGCATCGGGTTGCGTTATATCCAAGAATTGCTGGGACATCGCTATCTCAAAACTACGGAAATATATACGCACGTGAGTTCCGATGCCATCAGCAACATAAAATCACCATTTGATTCTTTAAGCCTATAATCCTAAAAATAAATAATAACGCTCTTTTTGTTACAACCAACACTCCAAAATAGGATGTTGGTTATAACAAAACAAAATAAGTGCAAGCTATATTCACGTTGGTGGCAAGCCTGAGGAGACACTTCGCAGCAAATAAATAAACTATTAATATGAACAAATGTAGAAAAATAAGTATCTCATTTTTGGGGATAATTACTACGATAATTATTGTATTATACTTTATCAAAATAGATACAGGAAAATTTTGTTGTGAGTACGGCTTAGTAAAATGGAAGTTTGCAATCTATTATTATGATAGTTGGAAAGGCGAAGGTGGCGATGGTACTTATGTCCGAAAGTTAGACAAGAGCGGATGGAAAGAATATTTTGGTTTAAAAGAAATCAAATGTCCATGTGAACAAACAAAAAACGACACTGAAAAACCATGAAAAAAGAAATGAAAACTAAAATATCAATCTTACTTATAAGCTTATTAGCTGTGAGTTGTAATGCCCCAGACAGAATTTTAGAAAACAGAGATTTAGAAAACGGAAATTGGCTTTTAGTAAATGTAAACTATCCAGAGGGAACACTTCAGGTAATTGATGACGAAAAGATTTTAGCAAAGAACAAGCGAGGCATTTATGTAAAGTCTTGCGCCGATTGCCAGTGGACAACTTGCGATGGCTTTTTAAAACTGTATAAAGACGGAGAATTGATAGAAAAACAAGGGTATTTATCAAGAGAACGCATACACGAATCCAAAAAAATTAAAAACGCATATAAACAAGCAATAGACACAACTATAGAACCCTTGAATAGTATTGATTTTACAACAAAGTGGGATAGTTTAAAAACAATAAAGAACACTTACCCTACAAAGTACAGAGTTGCGTATGATAACAGGGACGTTATTTGGGTTTATCAATATGAATAGTTTTAAGGCAATAGAAAACGAAGACAGAAATCGTATTAAAATAGGGATAAAGTAGACATGAAAAAAATCGTATTTTTATTATTGGGAACATTGATTTTATCAATCGCCATTTTCACTCACTTTTTCGGCAATGCGTGGTATTTGACAACCGATAGCGGTTACTTTATTCCTGCCGAAAGTAATATCTTTACATTCAACGCCACGAAATGGAACGACGGCTCGGGCGATTGGTGGCTCTATGGCGAAGATAAAAATTACTATTACGGACTAAACATCGAAGATACCACACCAAAATATTTTGCTTTGCAAAAAGGATTGGAACCTGAAAAAATTGATAAGTTTGATTACAAAACATGGTTTCCGATAGCTTCGGAACACAATTACTTATTTGAGAGTTTGGACAGCAAATTTATCTTGACAAGACTTTTCGACAATCCAGAAATAGATTCTACAGGTGCGGCATTGTGGGTGCCAAATTACGGCGACGCAATGAAATTATCCATTTCGTTTGATGGCAAATGCCATACGAATGTTGATACTGTTCTTTATTTTAACGATTACAAAAATGAAGAATGCGCAGCCGTAATTTTTACGCATTACGTTTATGAGAAAGGTAGTTGGTCAGACAGCACGGAAATATACATTGGTGGCGACCATTTTACGCAAGTACCTTTAGGAATAGCATTGTTTACTAAACAGAAAGACGGGAAATGGAAAATTTATTGCTTCGAGAAGCTTTTTTCAACACTTGGATATTTTGGTACATACAGAACAGGTCGAAAAGATGAAGGCAAAATAAGTCTCAAAAAAATCGGTGATAATTGGACTTGCTTATCGTTGTGGCAAGGGATAGGCGGAAGTGCAGGAATTTCTTGGGGTTATGAATCATTATATTCGATAGAAAGATACCAATTCTGTAATCAACAAGATGACGAAGAAATAACTGAATGGTACGACAATATGTTATTGCAAAATATGCTAACTTATAATTATTATTTCAGTTATAGCTTGCCCGACGAAGACAGAGGTATCGAGAAAAGCACAGTATTGAAAATAATTCCGAAGAAAAACGACTACTATGACATTGAATTGGTAATACAGGAAAATGGGAAAGTATCCACCGAAAAATACTTTTATAGTGAACAATATGGTAAATACATACAAAAATAAGAATGCCAGCCACCAACTCACAGCCTGCTTTCAAGCGGGGTGACGAGCGGTTAGCACCGTCCGTCACCCGCGCCACCGTCTGTCTCGTGGGATAGTTCCGCGCCCGCAAACCCGCTCGAAAAGCAGCTGTGGGAACGTTGGCTGCAATGCGGGACAGTGCGGTGAAACAACGAAACTCATAAGACAATTTAATAGACTATGTGATGACAAGTAGAATAACAAAAGAAGACATATTATTACGTTTCAAGCGAACTCATGGCGATAAATATGATTATAGTTTAGTTTCATTTTCTCACATGAAAGGGAAAGTGGAAATTGTATGTCCTATGCATGGTTCATTTTGGCAAACCCCTGACCACCATATTCGAGGAACTAAATGTCCTGATTGTCGTTTAAAAGAAAATGGAGAACAGCAAATTAAGAATTCTGCAAAAAATTTCATCTCAAAAGCAATTTCTGTTCATGGAGAAATCTATAATTACTCTAAATCAGAGTATCAAGGCAATAAAACTAAACTTGAAATTATCTGTCCTAAACATGGATTGTTCAAACAAACACCAAGTAATCATCTTTCTGGCTTTGGATGTCCTAAATGCGGTCGAGAACGTACTGAATTATCAAGAAAATTAGAACCACATGAATTTTATGATAGATGTAATCAAGTTCATAATAACTTCTATTCATATCCAAACAAAAATTATTTAAACCCTGAGACGAAAATACAAGTCGTTTGTCCTAAACATGGAATGTTTGAAATCAAGGCAAGAAATCATTTATGGATTAGTCAAGGATGTCGTGAATGTTACACAGAGTCGAAAGGTCTAAAAAAAAGAATTCCTTGGTCGGATTTTTTTCAAGCCGCAATTAAATGTCATGGAAACACTTACCAATATGACGAAACCTCTTTTGAAATGTTATCTGAACCTGTTAGAATTTTTTGTGAAAAGCATGGATGGTTTGAACAACGAGGACATAGGCATATTGCAGGACAGGGATGTCCAATCTGCGCAAGGCAACTTCATCGTGGAAAATGGAACTCTGAATTACTTCCTGACGAGCTAAAGGAAACAGAATGCAGCTTATACTATTTCCGTATGGAGGGCAATTCAGAAATTTTTTATAAAATAGGAATTACCAATGATGTAAATAGGCGAAAAAACACGATTGAACGAGATTCTGAGTATTGTTACAAAATCGAGGTTTTGCAAGTTTTAGAAGGCACATTGTATTCTTCCATGCAATTAGAAGAGTCACTTCATCAAGAATATGCGGAAAATTCATATACCCCTAAAATTAAATTTCCCGGTTACACTGAGTGTTTTTCAATTGATGTACTGGGTTAACATATAGGAAAATGGAAAACGAAGAAAGAGAGATAGCGATAAAATGCACTTCAGCCAACTTACGGCCTGCTTTTAGGGCGGAGCGGCGAGCGGAAGTCAACGTTCGTGCCCCGCATCATGGTTCGTCTCGGCGGACAGTGACGTGCGCCGCAATCCGCCCCAAAAGCAGCCGCCGGAACGTTGGCTACAAGCGCGAAAGCGTGGCGACAATAACGTGAATAAAATGGAATTATAACAACAAAATAATAGCAAATTAAAAATAACAACAACTTTTGAAACATTTGAATCAGAATGGTTAAAGGACATTCTAAAAGAAAACCCTAGTTCGATAGAAAAAGGACAAAGGTTCTCAAAAAAATTAATCGGCCAATGGCTTGATTTCAATGATGAATATATCGCACCAGATGATATAATCTTCTGCGACGGAACAGGCGATGGAGGTATTGATATTGCATATTTGCAACGAGGAGATATGGACGATGATAATTCTGCGGACGGTGATACTTGGTATTTAATTCAAAGCAAATATGGAAAAGCCTTTCAAGGAACCAATACATTATTGCAAGAAGCCGTAAAATTATTTGATACTTTGGATGGTCGACGAACAAACTTATCATCGTTGACAGAAAATCTATTACAGAGGATTAAAACATTTAAAGACTCAGCTTCACCAAAAGACAAATTAATCCTTGTTTATGCTACACAAAGACCATTGACAGATGATGAAAAGATTATTGTTGATGGAATTAAAGCTATGGGTAAAGATAGATTAGGGCCTATATTTGAAACAGATACAATAAGTGTTGAAAATATTTATCACAAAGCCGTTGAGACTAAAAGTAAAAATAAAATAAACATTACAGCGCATCTTGTTGCATCAGGTAAAGAATTACTTGTTGGGTCAGTTGGACTAATTCAACTTTTTGATTTTTTGAAAAACTATAAAACAAAAACAGGCGACCTTGATATGTTGTATGAAAAAAATGTCCGTAAGTTCTTAGGAAACAAAAGAAAAGTCAATAAAGGTATAGAAACTACTTTACTAAATAAGCCTGAAAGATTTGGCCTTTACAATAATGGAATTACCATCGTTGTGGAAGAATTTGAAGAGTTGCCAAACAAGATACAATACCAGCTAACAGAACCATATGTAGTAAATGGTTGTCAAACCACAAAGACAATATGGAGTGTACTATACAATAAATTAGAAGCAGGTGGTACAGGACAAAATGATGAATTGGAAAAATGGAAGGAGCAGTTAGAACAAGGTATTGTTGTTATTAAAATAGTAAAAGTTGGCATAAATGGAGATGAATTACTAACAGAAACTACACGATTTACAAATAGTCAGAATGCGGTTAGTGACAAGGATTTCATCGCTTTGGAAAGTGATTTTCAAAAGTGGTCTAAAGGGATGGCTAATGAATATGATTTGTTTTTAGAAATACAAAGAGGCGGTTGGGATTCTCATAAGGCATATGAAAGGCAAAATCCAGACGCGAAAAAATATATCGACCATACTAATGCATTTGATTTGTTAAAAGTATATGGTGCAGCTTGGTTTGGGGAAGCAGGAATCTCATTTGGAAAAAATCCGCCATTTTCACCGGGAGGTTCTATTTTTCATAAAATTGTTCATCAATCTGATTTTGGATTAGACGATTTATATGCAGCATATTTGTTACAAACTCTTGGAAATAGGTTTAGATTTGGAAGAGGAGCAGAAAAACAACAAAGAGGACAAACGCGATTCCTATTTTATATGGTAGCTATCGAATTGTTAAAAGATTGTTTTATTGCTGCAGGACAGAACGCTACCAATAAAAATATAACAAAAGCTATATTAAAATTAGCTCAACCAGAACAAAAAGAATTATTTGAAGCCTTCCTTGATTTAGCGGTTGGTGTTATTGATGATTATTTGACACAAGGTTCTGATTATTCTGTTTTCAAAGAACCTAGATTTATAGAAAAAGGAAGTGATATTAACTCATTCCTTAAATGGGAACAAATTGGAAAAAGTAATGATTCCACGCCTTTATTGACTAATCTGATTGCTCAATACAAGATTGCTATGAAAGGAGGTATTGGAGGACAACCTAAATATCGTGATATGATAAAAGATGTTATTTTGACACTAAATGTCGATGAGTAAATGCCAGCAGCCAACTTGCGGTCTGCTTCCAGCGGGCGGAAAGTGCGGTTGGCAAGGTCTGTCGCCCGCGCCACCTTTTGTATCGGTGGACAGTTTAGCGCCCGCAATGCCCGCCGTCAGCAACCGTGGAACGTTGGGTGTCAGCGGGCAGTACAGCTAAAAATGATTGTTAAAATATAAAAATTAAAAATATGGGAGCATGGGGAACAGCAATATCTTCTAATGACACTTATGCCGATATACATAGTGCTTTCTTTGATTTATACAATGAGGGAGTTGAAGTCGTTGAAATTTCAAAAAAACTAATTGCCGAAAATCAAGACATCATCAAAGACCCTGATGATTGTAATAATTTTTGGTTTGCTTTAGCAAAAGCACAATGGGAGTGTAAACAACTTGACCCAAAATTATTCTCGTGGGTCCAAGAAATTATAGAGACTGGTTCTGACCTTAAGATTTGGCGGCAACTTGAGGCAGATGAAAAAGAAATTAAAAACGGAAAATTGCACTTGACAAATTTCTTCTTAACCTGCAAGTCGAAAAAACGAAACCGAAAAGCAGGAAAAAGAAAATTATTCGACAACCTGTCTTTGAAAAAGGCGATTGTTTGATTTTTAAACTTGAAA
>JAVBMZ010000005.1:0-18590 GCA_031551935.1 Bacteroidales bacterium | reverse complement strand
ATGCGGTAATGGGTGGCGGTGGTGTTTGGTACAAAATCAGCAGGCGTAATGCAGTATTTATTGAAGCACGCACTGCATATAATTCAGACAGGTTTACATGTAATGTTTTGGCAGGAATCAATTTTTAAGAAAATGAAACACATATTGACATGCTTATTGGTTGTATTTGCAGTATTTTCATGTAAGAGGGATGAGGAGCATCAGCTACAGAACAAATATCCTGTCGTCACTCAACCAATTATTCAAGTGGATAATACCGGGGTAACCATTAAATGTTCGGTCGAACAATACGGGGAAAAACCAATTGTCGATCATGGTTTTGTATGGAGTACCAAAGAGAATCCGACATTAAGCGATTTACGTATTTCCCTTGGCGCACTGGATGCCGGGAAAAACTTTCAAGCAAGAATTGAACATGACTTGAAACCCAATCAAACTTACTATGTGAGAGCGTATTCGGCCACAAGTGATTTCATTGTCTATAGCGATCAACATAGTTTTGTCGGCCAGGGTTCGGCAGTGCCTGTTGTCTATCGGGTCGGCCCTTCCGAGATTACCTGTTACATGCAAAAAATAGTAGTATATGGCAAAAACTTCTGTAATAACAAAAATGACATAAATTTAAATTACTGGGGTTGGGTTGAAAGTGCATCCCGGGATTCGATTGTGATCAACTTGCAAAGAATTTATATGGGTACCAATACATTCGAATTGAGTATTTATGGCAAGACGGTAACCGTCACATTCGAAGCTGTTGGGCTCGTTTTTGAAGATATGGCACCGAGAACTGCAGAGGTTGGTTCTGTTGTAACAATCAAAGGGCGGCATTTAAGCTATATTCAAGAAGTCAGCTTTACAAATTTTCCTATTGTGGAAATTGTGGAAAAAACCGATACAGAGATCAAAATCAAGATTCCTGCGTTGAAAGAAGGTCCGGCAACCTTGAGATTAATGGATGTATTTTACCATGGATACTATAGTCCCGATTACATCGAACTGCCCTTTAACATTATCAGCCCATGGAAAAAAGTGGAATTTCCATTTGAACTAACGTATGGGGATTTTCACAATTACCAGGACAAATTATATACCATGGATAAAATATCCATTTATCAACTTGATGTGCAAAATAAAACATATCAAATGATCGCAAAAATGCCTGAGGAACCCTTTTGGGATGGTGTTAAATACTTCATGATGGACAGTAAATTTTATATATGTATGCAAGGTGATCTTTTCCTACGTTATGATGTTACAACCGGAACCTGGGAAAAACAACCTTCCTACACAGAAAACTTTAATTATCCCAAAATCTGTTTTTCGATTCATGATAAAGCTTATGTTTGCGCTGATATTAGCACTCATTATGGCGATTACAACTTATTTGAATATGATACTACAACTAAGTTATGGAGGCAGGTGAATAAACTGCCACATATTTTTGAGTGGCCTAACAATAGTGTAACAACCACTGTATGTAATGGAAAAGCTTATATTATTAATGATACTAAAATATTTGAGTTTGATCCTCAAACCAACAATATCAATGAAAAAATATCTGGAGAATTCAATGTATGGCGCTCATTCACATACAATAACAAGGTTTACATATTAGGAAGTGCTGGCGCATTAATAAAACATATTCCCATATTAATCGAATATGACCCTGTGACGAATCAGTTGAGGCAAATGAATAGGCCTATCTCTGATTGCATAGCATTTTTATGGAAAAATCTCCTTTTTACTGTTAACAGTAATGATGAATATGTAGTCATTGATCTTGAAGAACAATGGTAGTTCATTTATATTTCTGATAATGAAATTTTTAACAAAAAAAGTCATTGTAAATGCTGTCCACTTCTTTTGATAAGAAGTTGTATGTAAATAGTCGATGTTTTATTTCGATTGTTAAATATTGATTTTTTGCACTTTCTGCATGTTTTAGGTCAATATTCCATCATCAATAGTCGATATTGTAATTCGTAGTTTTCTTACTTCACTACATCGGAGATAAGCAAAATAGCCAAATACCAACTTATTCATCAATAGTTTACGCTACACAAAACATTTCATATCACCAAAATAAACTTTTATGCAAAAAAAGGTATATTTTTACCTTTTTTTGTAGATGCTTTCAAAACTTCACATAGTTTTTTTCCTCATTGTTGGCTGTTCCCTTCCTGTTTTTGGCGCTGATTTTGAAAGCGTTGAGTCTGTTTTGGTGCAGGCATCGTCGGATACTGCAAAAGTGAGGGTCTACAATAACGCGGCCCGTGAGCTGATTTCAGGAACAGTACACGATTATGATAAGGCTTTGGAATATGCGGAGCGCGGGTTAGTTTTGGCTGGCCAGATTCACTTCCAACGTGGTGAAGCGGAGCTCGATCGTACTATCGGGATTATTTATTTTTATCAGAAAAAGTATGATAAAGCGCTTGAATACTATCAGGCGGCCTTGAATTTGTGTGCCCAGTTAGACGATAGAGACGGGATGGCGCAGAACTACTATAATATGGGTATCGTTTATGGAGAGCAATCAAAACCTTATTATTCGCTTGAAAATTTTTTAAAAGCCCTTTCAATATGGAAACAATTGGGTAATACAGAAGGTATCATTAGTGTATATAAGGATATCGTTCAGTTGTATCAAAATATTCAGGAATATGCCGTAGCAATAGATTATGCAATGGAAGCGCTCAAGGTGGCCCAGGAAACGAATAATAAACCTGAAGAAGCTTCGTTGTATGATATGCTTGCTCGAATAAGCCTTGCAATGGGTAACATATGGGAAATTGAAGATTATTACGACCATTCTTTGGCCATTTATAAAGAGCTGGGTAATCAGTTGCAAGTTGCCCGGATCACCCAGAATATGGCTGTCAATTTGTATATGAACGAATTTACTAAAGCCCTGGAATTGTTAAAACAATCTGCGGACATATTTGAAGCCATCGATCCGGCAAATAGTACGTTATATACTGTTTACAACAATATGGGGAATATTTATGCCGCTGAAAAGAGAAATGATAGCGCTGAATTTTATATCAATAAAGCGCTGGAAAAGGCAATTTTTTCCAAGAATGTGCGTACTATAGCCAATGCATATTATTCTACAGGCTTATTTTACCTAAATCACAATAAGCTAGCACAGGCGAAGCAATATTTTACCGAAGCGTACATTCGTGCCGTATCTGCTGGCTTGGCAAATATACAATCCAATGCTTTATCCGGGTTAAGTTCGGTAAATTACCGGCAAGGAAATTACAAGGTTGCAGTCATCAACCTTCAAAAATACCAATCCATCAAAGACTCATTATCCAGGGAGGAGAATAAAAAAAATATACAGCAACTTACTGTGCAATATGAGTTTGAAAAAGCTGAGAGGGAAAAAAACGAAAATATAAGAGTGCAATTAGAACAACAGGAGCATGCTATCAGACATCAACGTATTGTTGTTGTTATTACTTCTATTTCTTTGATTTTTACTGCTTTATTGTTGCTGTTTATTATTCGGAGTAACCGGGCTAACCGGCAGGCGAATGAGAAATTGGAGCGGCAACACAAAGAAATCACGCGTATTAACGATGAATTACAAGAATCTCACAACGAACTGTATCAATATAAAGATCGTTTGGAGGAAATGGTTCGAGAGCAGACAAATAAACTGCGACAAAGCGAATTACAATTACGGACATTGAGTGATAATTTACCTGGAGGGTGCATCTATCGTAAGTATGTGTATCCAGATAAAAAAGAGGTTATTTCGTATATCAGCAATACGGCCGAAGAATGGTTGGGCATTAGCGCCGAAGAAATTATAGCTGATGTCAATAACTTGTATCACAAGATTGTTCCTGAAGACCTTGGAAAAAAACAACTATTGGAACAGGAAAGCACCCATACTATGTTGCCTTATACTTGTGAATATAGATTGAAAAAGGGAAATAAGGAAGTGTGGTTGCTCGAAAAAACAATGCCGCATTCGGGCAGGAATCAAAGTATCGTTTGGGATGGAATTATTGTAGATATCACCGATCGAAAACATTTTGAAACCGAACTAATCAAAGCAAAAGAACAGGCTGAAGAGTCAGATATGCTCAAATCGTCTTTTTTGGCAAACATGTCACATGAGATACGTACGCCAATGAATGGTATTGTTGGCTTTTTGAGTTTTATCGAACAGGATGATCTTGCTGTTGAAAAACGGCAGGCATATATTCGGATTATCCGCAGTAACGTGCAACAACTGCTCCAGTTGATAGAGGATATTATTGACATATCAAAAATAGATGCACACCAGTTGTCATTGCATCCTGTTTCATTCGAACTGAATATCCTGTTAGACGAATTAGAAATATTTTTCCAGGACTTTATTTTGAAAAAAGATAAAAAGTTGGAATTGGTATTGGATAGAAGTCAGTTTATTGTTCCGAGCCTGATCAAATCAGATCCTGTGCGTGTGCGGCAAATTCTTTCCAATTTAATCGGAAATGCTGTGAAATTTACTGATAAAGGTTATATCCGTTTTGGCTATAGATTGACGGATGCCTGTGATGAAATACTTTTCTTTGTGGAAGATACGGGTATTGGTATTGAAATTTCAAAACAGAACTATATTTTCGAGCGTTTCCGTCAGGTATATGACAACACAACGCAATCAACATACGGAGGTACGGGACTTGGTTTAGCCATTTCCAAGAACTTGGTTGAAATGATGAAAGGGCGCATTTGGGTTGAATCAAAACTGGGTATTGGTTCTATTTTTTATTTTACGATACCATTTATGCCTATAAAGGCTTAGAAATTAATAATCATTTGAATGTTGAATTTGACCCTTGATATTGTCAATGTGAAAAATTATTAATCAATGTTACCTGTATTCATTTCCATCATCAAGAACACCCTCATGATTACATCTTTTGTGATGGTCATGATGTTGTTGATAGAATACATCAACGTCATTTCTAAAGGAAAATGGACGCATCATATCCAGGGGGCGCGTTATCGACAAGTTTTGATGTCGGCGTTACTTGGCCTTATTCCTGGTTGTTTAGGTGGGTTTGTTGTAGTGTCGTTGTTTACACATGGCATTTTTAATTTCGGTGCGTTGGTGGCTTGTATGATCGCAACATTTGGTGACGAGGCTTTTGTGATGTTTGCCATGATACCTAAAACTGCCGTCTTGTTGTCGGTTATTATTTTTATGCTTGCGGTCGTCACAGGCTTGATAGTGAATATTTTTGTGAAAAAATTTCCAGCGCCATTCAGCCCATCACATTATGCCATTCATTCTTCCGACGAACATTACCATGCTGATGTTAGGGGAAATTGGAAGCATAACCTGAAACATATATCCTTTGAACGTGCTTTACTCATGGCAGGCATTACCATGCTGATCGTGGCTATTTTGATGGGTTGGTTCGAACATTCGCATGATATACACGATGCACATGAACAAGAGGTTGCTTATATTCATGATCATGAATATGACGGTCATCAACATCATGATTACAGCCATGGCGATATATCAGAAATATTGTTGAAAGAGCGATGGCTCAATATCCTGTTTGTAGTAGTGAGTTGTGTCGCATTGTTCATCATGACCATGGTGCAGGATCATTTTTTGAAGGAACATTTCTGGGAACATATTCTTAAAAAACATTTGCCAAAAATCTTTTTTTGGACATTAGGGGTGCTCACTGTATTGTCTGTGGGCGGATATTTTTTTGATATCGACGAATGGGTACGTGGGAATCATTTGTATATTCTGGTACTTGCCATACTCATCGGGCTTATTCCCGAATCGGGGCCTCACATTGTATTTATTACACTGTTTGCTAGCGGTTCCATCCCATTCAGTATTTTATTAACCAATTCTATTGTACAGGAGGGTCATGCCGGTTTACCATTATTAGCCGAATCGAAACGTGGTTTTTTCTGGATGAAAGCTATTTCCGTGGCACTCGGATTGATGGTCGGAGTTTTAGGATATTTTGCCGGTTTTTAATCCCGTCAAAGATTAGAACTTTCCGAACCGTATTGTTATACCGATGGAAAAGCCATTAAGTATATTTTGAGGCAGGATAGATTCGCCTCCGTTTTCGTAATTGAGGTGTATGTTGGAACAATACCTATAACGCCCGCCTACAGCGATACGCATCACTCTTAAAACATTCATTTCGATTTCTATACCAGGTTCAAATACCCAATACCTGTCGGAATCCTCTATTTGGCTCGTGTAGTCTTCCGCATCGAATAATTCATAATTGATACCGCCATACCCGACGAAAATGGGTATATTAATGTGTATCAAAGAATTGGGATATAGAGAAGGGGATACAAATAATCCACCGTACCCCCCCAAGAGGTTGGCGTCGTTTCCGGTTAACCGGTCTTTTATTGGATTCAGTGAAAAAAAGGCATTGGCATAAATACCTCCCGATAACCAGTGGTCGTAAATGATACCCCCTTGGACATTTACGCCCAAAGTTTCTTTGCTGGCCGGTTCTGTGTAACTAAAACCAAAACCACCAAAAGCACCGAAATTTGTACCAAATAGCTTATTGACAGAAGTTGTATCGGAGCTTTTTGCTGTAACAGAAAAACATGCTAACGTAAGCATCATCATACAGCAACATCTTGTGTAAATAAACATTCTCAACATGATGTTACAAACATACATGTTTTTTCTTAAAAATAAACAAGCCAGATTCATTAATCTACACCACAACTTTTTAGACAAATTCTTGGGTAGAGAGGTATTTATAAAAATAGCTATTTTGGACAATTTTATAGCGATTTTTAGCTATAAAGTTGCGAAAAATCACTATAAAGTTGTTGTTTTTAGCTATTATATAGTTGTTTTCTGCTATAAAATAGCGAAATTTAGCTATTTTGATTTTTGTATTGAATCTTGGAATCAGGAATATTAATATATCCGATTTTTAAGTTTTGATAATTTTTGATGCGTTAACCCTATGTGATGGGTATAGATGATAGAATCACTCATCCAGATATTTAGAAAGCTTATCAACCACAACTTTAGCTTTTTTCTTCGCTTTATCCAGCATCTCGTCTGCTTTGTCGCCTGCTTTGTTACTGATGTTGGAAACCTTTTCCTGTATGTTACCAGCCATTTCATCGGCCTGTTCGGTCAGGTCGTTGTATTTTGATTTAGCCGATTTGGCCACATGACCGGCTTTTACCTTCAATGCTTCAACCAGATCTGGATCATCTTCACATTCGATTAAATAATCCCTGAAAATACCCACAGCCATTTGTGCTTGGTCTTTGGTTAAGCCAGCTTCATTTTGTAATTTGGTAATTAAATTTTTCATTTTTTTATAATCATAAGGTCATTTGATACATCAACAAAGTATGTGGCAAAAAGTTCTTGTTTGCACCGTTTATTCTGTACTATATAGGTTCAACGTGCGTCATAGTACATGACTAATTTTGTTTTTCGCCGTAGATGTATAATGAATGTTGCATGGGGGTAAATCCATGTTTTTCGCATACTTCTTTGATAATTGTTTGTAAACGGGGGTCAGAAAATTCAATTACTTCTCCTGTTTTGGTACAAATTAAATGTTCATGTTGGGTACCGGGGTATACTTTTTCAAATTGTGCGATGTTCTTTCCAAATAAATGTTTTACCACCAAATTACATTCGAGCAATAAGTCGATGGTATTGTATAAGGTGGCACGGCTTACTCTGTAATTTTTGTTTTTCATCAATATGTATAAAGACTCAATATCGAAATGAGAATTGTGCGAATATATCTCATCCAAAATCGCATATCGTTCCGGAGTTTTTCGATGCCCATTGCGCTCTAAATATTTGGTAAAAATGGCTTTAGCCTGCGTTTTCAGGTCAGTATGATTCGTTGTCGTAGTCATGATGGTGGTTTTAAAAATTAATCATTGCTTTGATTACCCCGTCTTGGTAATTTGCTACTACATCAAAAGCTTTTTGGCAATCAGCCAGGTTATAATGATGGGTTATCCAGTGATTCACAGAAACAGAACCATCAGCAATTACCCCGATAGCCTCCTTATCACAACCATTTTGCCTGCGCACATTTTGAATGCAGATTTCCTTTCTACGCAAGTCATCTACCGGAAATGAGAAATGCGAAAATTGTGGAATCCCTACAATCAGGAGTTTTCCTCCGGGTTTTAAAAGCTCAACGGCTTGATCTAATGCTTCCTGCTGACCGCAACATTCAAAAACCATGTCCAGCATTTGAGGTTCTTGTTTACTGATTTCTATAACAAAGTCCTGCCGTAAAATGTTGCACGTAGCGGTTGCACCACTTTGTTCAGCAGCATGCAACCGTTCATCGATTTTGTCCGTAACATAGATTTTTTTCGCGCCAGCTAATTTTGCTGCGGCCAGGACACTCAAACCAATGGAACCAGAACCGAGAATAGCGATATGTTTATCCATGATATTACCGGCCAAATGTACAGCATATAGTCCGATAGCCAAAGGTTCAGCAATGGCAGCTTGTTCAAAAGTCATGTGATGGGGTATCGGTAAACAGCTGCCCTGAGGCATGACAATATATTCCGACAAACATCCTTCGGCCTGACCTGGACAACCCAGAAAACGTAAATTTCGACAGGTATGAGGCCTTCCTGCCACACATTGGTCGCATACACCGCAGGGCATTGCTGGCTCTATGGCTATACGGCCGCCCACATGTACTGTCTGTACCGAACTTCCCACTTTTTCAACTATTCCGGATCCTTCATGGCCAATAGTGAAAGGGTATTGTACTACTTGTGCTCCAATTTTTCCGGAAGTATAATAATGCATGTCCGAACCACATACGCCAACCGTTTGCATACGGATGAGAACGTCTGTGTCTTTTTGTACATCAGGTTTCTGGACGTCATGTAGCGCCATTTGCCTGATTCCCGTTAATTGCATTGCTTTCATGCCTATAACTATTAAAAAGAACATATAAAGGTAGCTATTTTTCTCAGAACAGATGATGATAAATATTGATTAAGTGTCATGCATATTGACAATGGGGTAGGAGCGTTGCACATTTTGATGCGCAGAAATAGTATCTTTGTAGGATGATGTCTGATTGAAAATATTTAGTAATCAATATTTTTCACTTAAATGATAAAATTACTTACGCCGGAACATTGGAGTGATTATGAATTGATAGATACGGGCGGGTTTGAAAAACTTGAGCGTTTTGGTTCGTATATATTGATACGTCCCGAGCCTCAAGCCATATGGGATAAATCGCTCTCGCGGGGTGAATGGGAACGATTATCACATGCCATTTTTCGCAAAGAATCCGGAAAAGGAGATACGCGGGAAAACGAGCGCGGCGAATGGAAGCTTAAGCCAGGTATGCCTCAGCAATGGTGGGTAAAATACGAATATGGCGCTATGAAACTGCGGTTCCGCCTTGGCCTGACAGCATTCAAGCATGTTGGTATTTTTCCTGAACAAGCTGAAAACTGGAACTACATTTATGACCTTGTCACTAAAACATTGATACAACAACCACAGGTGCTGAATCTTTTTGCATACACAGGTGGAGCATCATTGGCAGCGAAGGCGGCAGGCGCTGACGTAACACACGTCGATTCGGTACGGCAAGTGGTTACCTGGAGTCGCGAAAATATGGAAGCAAGCGGATTGTCTGATATCCGTTGGATAGTGGAAGATGCCCTCAAATACTTACGTCGCGAAGTAAAGCGTGACAAGCAATACCACGGTATCATTCTCGATCCGCCGGCATATGGCCGCGGACCAGATGGCGAAAAATGGATACTCGAGGACGGTATCAATGAGTTATTGCAGTTGTGCCGTACCTTGTTGTCTACTAATAATGCTTTTTTAGTATTAAACCTTTATTCCATGGGATTTTCTTCATTAGTTGCTGAAAATATGGTACATGCTTATTTCCCGCAAATGGTAGGTGAATATGGAGAGCTATTTGTACCCGATCATACGGGTCGACGTCTGCCTTTAGGAGTATTCATGCGAGGAACGATTTAATGCTTACCACAACATTTTTAATGTGCGTAGACTGTCAGTTGGCTATGGCGTTGTAAAACGCTTTTCTTCGTTCTTTTTTACGCAGAAAAAGAACCAAAAACTGCTTGACAATTACTCGCCTTCGGCTCATGAGATCGCTTGCGCTAAGTTTAAACACGCTCCGCCTATCGGCTTCGCTTGAACGGAACTAAGCCGAAGGCGATCTCACGCAGCAAAGCAAGTAAAATTGTCACAATGGTATGGTTATTCACTTCGTTCATGAGGGCTTCGCCGTTCGCATGGATATGACAGGTTTGCACCCATTTTTGTTGCTGTATCTTTCCGGCATTAGCTTCGTAGGCGGGGTAGTTAGCCTCCCCCTACCCCCTCCGAAGGAGAGGGTGACTAAAGTTGCATCATTATAAGGTTTGCCATCTTGTATTATCCAAGTTGTCGAAATACAGATTTCCTCTTCCCCTTGGGGGGAGTTGGAGGGGGCTTCCATGTTTCCGGCCGTGAGTTTAGTCGCCGAGAAGCTCAGCCTTGATGTTTTGATTCTTTTGCATCAAGGTAAAAGAATAAGGATTTGGCCCTACACTAAGCGAAGTATGCCTGTACTGGTGGGACGTAGTCGGGCTCATAAACAACAGAAGGATATAATCATCATAACAAACACGCATCAAATAGGTTGACAACGCGAAATCAGACTACAGCCTGTGCATATTAAATATTTTAATGTTTATCACAATATTTTTTAAAGCAAAATATTCAATCACCAATAATCACTCATCAATTATAAAGCGACATATTTGAAATTCTTAAATGTAGCTTTTCCCTCTCCACAGACGAAAAGTCCCGGCAATAAACTTTGAAAGTCATAGAATGTATTGTGACTATATCCGGAAACCTCCATACCCCAGTCATCTCGTTCCCATATTACCCCATCGAAACTGTAAGAACCGGTTACTACATGATGATCATTGCGTAATCTTAACCAAAGATGATTTACGTTTTGATGTTCACCTCTTTTGGCAGGACCGGATGAGCGATAGCTGTAACGATTGTCGCTGTTGAAGCCCGATCCAACTAAAAACTTATCATTATGGAATAAAACAATTCCAGCGGTCGTATTGGGTTCTATGTCTATTTCAACTTCTATTTCATAAGCATGATTGCCCGATACAAACAAAATAGGAGAGGTGGTAAAAGGACTATCACCCTTTGCTTTCATGTTTAGTACGCTATTTTTAACCGAAAACCGCGAAGTATCATAGTCTTTATAAAATTTCCAATCTAATCCGACCCGGAACTCTCCCAAATAGGTACGCCGGTCGGGTTGAGGTTCCGAAGCAATAGGTTTTTTGATAGGTTTGTCGGTCTGTATGTTGCTTGGAACCTTGAACCATCCGTCTTCTGTCCATTCCAGAGGTTCCATTAAAGTCTGCCGTCCCAGATTGACGTACCCATTTTCATATCCGTGATATACGATATACCAAGCTTCATCAGGAGTGTCTATCAAGGAGCCATGTCCTTTACACCACCACCGTTCGTTGTTGTCCCATGTGTGTACCACCGGGTTGTATGGAGAATTTTCCCATGGCCCGTTGATTGATTTGGAGCGAGCCATCACCACCATATGGCTGGTGGGTGGTCCGGCTGTGCCTCCTTGCGCATTGAGATAATAGTAATATCCGTTGATATAACGTAATTTGGGGCCTTCAAGGCAAAAACATGCAGTTATCCAGTCCGAAGGATACTGCCAGCCGTCGTAAACCTTTTCCAAAGTGCCTGGTACAACAGATAGTCCGTCGTCTGCTAGTTTTACACGGTAACCATTGCTCAGGAACATCCAACGACTACCATCTTCGCCTACAATATGACAAGGGTCGATGTTGCCAATCTTCAGGTCGATAGGATCACTCCAAGGTCCATAAGGTGAATCGGAATATACCACATAATTGCTATATCCAGGATGATAAGCGACTGTAAAATAGATATAATACTTATCTCCATATTTGGTAATATCTGGAGCCCATATAGATCCTAAATAGGTTTTCAAGGCATAACTGATTGGTTGCCAGTTAACCAAGTCATTGGAATGATAGACGATTAGTCCGGGTAGATAGTCGAAAGCGGAATGCGTCATGTAATAGTCTTCACCATCCCGTACAACACTCGGATCGGGATAATCTCCGCCAAGAATCGGATTTAAGTAATAACCATTGCCCAGATCGCCTTGTTTGTTGTCTAGATTCATGTCAGGCGTGGATTTACAGGCAATAAAAGATAAAACAACGAGTGTTATCACGAATGTTCTTTTCATCTGTTTATATTTTTATTTTTTAAGGTCAGATGGAATGTCCATGGATAATCATTACGGTTGGTGCACATTTCATATGCTTGAAGTTTTCAAATTAAAAAAATGGATACTACCACTAAAAGAGCGTATATATGCTGAATACTTTTTATTTCTGTAAATATTCGGTTAATAGGAAAGTGATACAAAGATTGCATCACATCAATCAATTTAACAGATAAACTGAAGCACAAGAATAGTATAAACACTTACATCTTAATGCTCAGTAGGCAAATGTACATATAATTTGAATATGATGTTCATTTTGGGAATTTTATATATGCCATTATTTTGTCTTTTTACTGTTTTGATTTTTCGAAAAAATAGTACTTATATAAATTAGAATTTAGAACGTTTATTTCGCAATCGAACAAAAAGATGTCTCCACTCTGTATGCCCGCCTGAATGACATACTCGGGCAGGCTCCGCAAACTCCGGTCGACATGACGGCATTACTTTAAATACTTGTAGGGAGAAAGGCTTTAGGCGACTTTGTCGCCTAAAGCCTTTCTCCCTAACCTTTTCCTTTGTACGATGCCGTCATGTCGACCAAGTAAACGAGGTACGAGTTTACGCACGGAGACATCTTTTCAGCTAATTTATATAAAGTCTAATGATTGTAAATCATCTCACATAAAAATCTAATGTTCTGTTTATTAAATTGTTATATATAAAGAATGGAAAAAATAACAGGTATCCGTTTTTACAGCCTAATACGTTAAACCTGCAACCAAAACGCAAACATTGAACTTTAAATATTATTTTTGTTCCAAAATAGATAAATTGTTATGCTACGTCTCGCTATACTTATCATCATGTCTTGTTTTAGCTTATCTGGCTTATGGGCTCAATCATTGCCGTTGATTCCACAACCGGCAGAAATGAAACGGGGTGGGGGAGAGTTTGTGTTGTCTACCGCAACTAAAGTCATATTAAAGACGGATTTAGTGGAAGTCAGGAAAACCTGTGATTATTTTATCAACATGATTAACCAGAGTTCGGGGCTAAATATTGATTATGCATCTTCTTCTCAATCAGCCATTACAGTAGCCATCGACCCAAAAATCAATCATCCGGAGGGTTATTATTTACAAGTTACACCTCAAGGTGTTACTATTCGGGCACAAGCGTCTGTCGGCGTTTTTTATGCTTTTCAGACATTACGCCAATTGCTTCCTCCTGAAATAGAAAGTAGTACGATTGTCGCCAATCGTGCGTGGAAAATACCATCAGTGGAGATCACTGATGCTCCGCGCTTTGCCTATCGTGGATTGATGTTAGATGTTGTTCGTCATTTTTTCCCGATCAGTTACCTGAAACGTTACATTGATTTGATGGCCATGTACAAGTATAATCACCTGCATTTACATCTGACCGACGATCAAGGATGGCGTATCGAGATATATAGTTATCCCGAACTGCAGTACATTAGCGCATGGCGAAAAGAGACCCTTGTTGGGCATTTAAACGATGAACCACGCCGATACGATGGTATTCGTTACGGTGGATATTATAAGCAATCTGAGCTTAAGGAATTGGTACAGTATGCGGCAGACCGTTATATCACCATTATACCGGAAATAGAAATGCCGGGACATGCCACAGCGGCGTTGGCTGCTTATCCCGATTTGTCCTGTTCGGGAGGGACCGTCGAAGTGGCTTGTGAATGGGGCATATTCAAGAATCTCTATTGTCCGAAAGAAGAAACCTTTTTATTTCTTGAACGTGTTTTGTATGAAATAACCAATATATTTCCGGGTAAATATATCCATATTGGGGGTGACGAGTGCATTAAAGATTCCTGGCAACAATCGGAATACTGTTATAATTTGAAATTGCAAAATGGTTTTCAGACCAACGAACAATTACAAACTTGGTTTATCCGCAGAATAGCTAATTTTTTGAATATACGTGGACGTAAGATCATCGGTTGGGATGAAATACTGGATGGCGGTGATGTGCCTGGAGCTACGATTATGTCATGGCGCGGGGAACAGGGAGGCATTGCGGCCGCTCAAAGAGGTCATGACGCGATTATGACGCCACATCGTTATTGTTACTTTGATTACTATCAATGGCGTAACCGTAATGAAGAACCGTTGGCTGCAGGCGGATACATCCCTCTGAGCATGGTATATATGTACGATCCCGTTCCTCAAGGACTTACCGCAGGACAGGCCAAACATATATTAGGCGCGCAGGGCAACCTTTGGACTGAATATATCTCAGATGAACGCCATATTGAGTACATGGTTTATCCACGTGCATGTGCCCTCAGCGAAACCAACTGGACACCAGTGGATTTAAAATCGTATAACGACTTCTTGAACCGTTTGCGGGAACATAGTAAGCGGCTTGAAGTCCTCAATGTCAATTTTGCCCGACATTTTTTGGGTAGGTAGGATGTGATTGACGAATCTATGAACGAGCTCATTTTCCATTTACCATGACTGCGGCCGTTGTTATCCTGAATTGGAACGGCCGGCACTTTCTGGAGCAATATTTGCCGGGAGTGCAGCTCCATTCGCAACTGCCGGGGGTTTCTGTTGTAGTTGCTGATAATGCATCGACAGATGATTCTTTGTCATACTTGCAACAACATCATCCGGATATACAGGTAGTAACATTGGATAAAAATTATGGATTCGCTGAAGGATATAATCGGGCGCTACAACAGATTGAAGCGGATTATTACGTTTTGCTTAATTCGGATGTCGCGGTGACGGAACAATGGCTGCAACCTATGTTTGATTTGATGCAAAAGCAGTCAAATGTAGCTGCATGTATGCCTAAAATTAAGTCAGCATCCGACCACAGCTACTTTGAATATGCCGGAGCAGCTGGTGGATTGATGGATAAATATGGTTATACTTTTTGTCGTGGACGTTTGTTTGACACTGTTGAAAAGGATTTGGGCCAGTATGATACTGAAATGGAAATATGTTGGGCTACCGGTGCATGTTGTATGGTTCGGGCACCACTTTTTCACCAGGTAGGCGGATTTGATAAAAACTTCTATGCACATATGGAAGAAGTGGATCTTTGTTGGCGGTGGCGAAATGAAGGCTACTCGATATGGTATACTCCGGAAGCTACGGTTTATCATGTGGGTGGTGGTACGTTGCCACAAAGTTCACCATTCAAGTTGTATTTAAACTACCGTAATAACTTACTGACCATGTATAAAAATTTGCCGCAGAAGCACCGCAAACGCACCTTATTTTTTCGTATGGTATTGGACGGTATTTCTGCGGTATACGCACTTTTGAAAGGGAACACCGTCGTTTTGAAAGCTGTATGGAAAGCACATGTTGCTTTTTGGAAGTTGCGACCCGAGTATCACCTTATTCGTTCGAAAGCGCTTTTGCATTATCCGTCGGGTATCTATCAACGTAGTATCGTATTTCAGTATTTCGTGAAAAAACGTAAAAAATATAGTGACATAGAGGTGAATGGATGGAAATAAAATTTGCATACTATGGTGATATACAGAAGTCAAAAAATGATTGGTCTAAAATAAATAGCATATGAACGAAAAGCTAAAACCGCAAATTGAAGAAAGTTGGCTGGAGGTGTTGTCTGACGAGTTCGATAAACCCTATTTTGCCGATTTAAAATCTTTTTTAGTAGAAGAAAAACGCCAATATCCGGTTTATCCTCCGGGAACGTTAATATTTAACGCCTTTGCACATACGCCTTTTCAAAAGGTGAAAGTGGTTATTCTGGGACAAGACCCATATCATGGGAAAGGTCAGGCGCATGGCCTTAGTTTTTCTGTACCCGATGGCGTGAAACCGCCACCGTCGTTGGTCAATATATTCAAGGAAATAGAAAACGATCTGGGTATCGCACCTCCTTCATCCGGGAATCTGGAGCAGTGGGCTGATCAAGGCGTTTTTTTGCTCAATGCCACGTTAACTGTTCGTGCGTCGACTGCCGGTTCGCACCAAAATAAAGGATGGGAAATTTTTACCGATAAGGTTATAGAAACATTATCGGCCAAACGTGAGCATCTGGTGTTTATGCTCTGGGGTAATTATGCCCGGGCAAAAAAACGTTTAATTGATACGCAAAAACACTTGGTGCTTGAAGCAGCTCATCCGTCGCCTTTTTCTGTTCATAATGGTTTTTTCGGTTGCCGGCATTTTTCTAAAGCCAATCAATATTTGCAACAACACGGCATCGAACCGATAGATTGGAGTATTAAGTAAGAGGTAAAATGTACAATGTACAATCAAAAATGAACCATGCAAAAGAAATATTTACCAATGATTAAGCGTTACAATTCGACAGATAAGAGCTCTTTGCCCAAATGATGTATGGCAGATTCTATTTTTTTACGTTGTGTTGGACGCGGCTTTCGTATGCCGCTTGCATAATGATGGAATTGTTTCTGGTTAATTCCAGTCATTTTTTCTAAGGCTGGCTTGCTGAATATCTTTTCAAAATATTTTAAAAAACTTTGTACATTAAATCTATAAACAATTGCATAGTCACCACTTAAGATTTTCGGAATATCTTTACTATTCTCTAATAATAACTTCAATCCCTCAAGAACATTTTTTTTTGCTTCTTCAACAGTATTGCCAGCACCATATACGCCAGGGCAATTGACTGCATATGCCCCGTAATGGTCTGAACTTTTAGTTATTTCAATAATTATTTTTTCCATTACATCATATTTTAGAGGGAAGGGTTTATTTCAACCCCATATCCCTGATAATTGTTTTTCTTAATCCTTCCGGCATCTCTTTACTTCTGTGATAGGGTATCGGAGGTGAAAGACAACCGTCTTTCTCGTAGAAATAATGGCTTCCGCTTGCCTTCACAAACTTCCATCCGTTTTTCACGATAATCCGGTGAAATTCAGAATATTTCATGATGCTGATGTGCTAATCGGTAATGCAAAGATAACTATTTAGTTACTATTTTGCAACTTATTTTATAAAATTATTTTCTTGAAGATTTTTTGCGGCAAAAATTTTGTTTTGTAGAAATATATAACTATATTTGTAGATGTGAAAAAAATACGGTAGCTTTTTAAAAGTCTTTTTTATGGGACATCGCAATGAAAGAAAACCACTGGCTATCCTGACAAGTAAGGTGTTTACTTGTGTGTTTCTTATTGCATCCTTTCAATCAGCCGTTTTATCACAATTCCCTGTTCTTCCTTCCACACCACAATCGGTCACGATACCACGTTACGGTAACAATTTCGGGAATCCAACACCACAACCGGGCTGTCCCGCTTCCAATATATAACAGTGGATACTCCAATGAGGTGCAAATGAACCAGGTAATGCAGGAGGTACAGCAAATGGAGCGTCAACGGCAACAGATAAACCAGCGACAGATACAGGAAACTATCAACACACTCGAATCACAAGGATTGGATGTAGCAGCTTGCTTGACTTCCGTCCGGTTGCCCGATTATAGTTCCCAGCCCGGTACGGAATATTTCCACAAGGCTTTGGAAGGAATTAATAAAATGCTCACAGGCGAATCACCCCTGAGTTTGAAAGACGCCGTATTTATGGTTGAAAATGCTTACTTGGACAATAAATTGAGCTATACGGATTTCAATGATTATATACAAGAAGCGGCAGGCCTATGCCAAGCCAAGATGAAGGAATTGAAATTGGACACGCAAGACCCGTTGGCGAAAAGCATGGTGCTGTTCTATTTTATTTATGACCGACACCTTTACATTGAAACTGGCTGGTAAAGAAAGAACGCTGATTCATTACCCCATGCAATATGATATAGAAGACCCCGGCGGGGAGGAGGATTACACCAAGCTGCTTGTTACCAAACTGATGATAACCAATACGGGGCAATGTGCCACTTTACCGCGGTTGTTCCTGATGTTGGCCGAAGCAACAGGTGCGGAAGGTTTTCTTTCCTATGCACCCTTACACTCATTTGTCAAAATAAGGGACAAGGAAGGAGACTGGTATAATTTGGAATTGACAAGCGGCTGTATCTATCAAGACCACCAACACCTGTTACACAGCTACACCAAAGCCGAAGCGCTACGCAACAAACTATACCTCGAACCCATGACACCCAAGCAAACCGTTGCCGATATGCTGGTAGAACTGGCAGGGGCTTACATCAACAAGTATGGAGCGGACGGTTTCATGGAAAAGTGTTATAACATCGTCTTGCAACATGACCCCACCAACTTTAGGGCGCATATTCTCCGGAACAATTACTACACGGCAAATG
>JAVBMZ010000109.1:0-18436 GCA_031551935.1 Bacteroidales bacterium | reverse complement strand
GTTGGGATGGCTGGATTACGGGGCCAGAATGCAAAATCCTATATCGGGGCGTTTTATGACACCCGACAGGTTTGCAGAAAAGTATTATCATCTTTCGCCATATTGCTACGCAGCAAATAATCCAATGTTGTACATTGACCCAACAGGAGATACCATAACTTTATCCCAAGCATTTCGTGATGATGAACAATTAATGAAGTCTTATAATGAGTGGGGCTCATCAAAAGCAGGGAAGCGCTTTCTAAAAGATTATGGTGTTGGTGGAAAATACGAAAATGTTTCTGTTGTTTTTGATGTCGCTAATTTTACAGGGCAGGATGCTGGTGTTACAGGTAGGACAGAAATGTATGGCGTGAATAAAAAAACAGGAGAAGAAACAGAACTCACACCACAAAGAACGATTGACAAATGGAAAGAAGAAGGTCGTGATGCATCAAATTATAGAAGTAAGTTGAATGATAATGAATATTTAAAGGCTAAAATAACTATACCAGGTGGTGTAATAGACGCTTATAATATAAAGCAAGGGGGTAGTATACTCCATGAAACACAACACGTAAGGTTAATGTACGGGAATATTCTCGACGTTGGATATATATTTCATTCAAAAACAGACCAACACTGGTATATGAAACAAGAAGGCTTACGGTGGTTCAATGAAAGATACCAATATTGGCAGGAAAAACGCCCCAATTATACAAGAAAAGATATACTTCCATTAATGAATAAATTTGAATGGTAATGAATAAGTTTATATTGACACTTCTAATGCTCGTTTTGGGTATTAGTTTGCTCTCTTATTCTTGTAATACAAAAAAATGTAACTGTAATACAAAAAGGAGTACCGATTCTTTAGTAACATTCAAATACTTTGAACTATTTGGAAATGATGTGCTTGTTGATACAATAACTGATTTTTTGAAAATTAAACAAATACATGAAAATACGATATTTGAATATAGCAACAGCAAATTCGGAAAAGAAACATTTTGTGTTAATTTTCTCGCATGTAAGGGTTACAAAATATTTCGGAATGATACAACAGATTTATTGTACGTAGAGAAGTATAAAATTGTAATGCAACCTCAAAACGACTCATTGGATATTTACAGATTCATTAGTAATCCATTGTCTATTGACGGCGACCAGTATCTATTCTTTTCACCTCAATTAGGGATAATTATGAAAAAATCAACCACATGGCCAACCTTTTCTGTATTATCCGAACATTTTTTAGCTCAAAAAAACGACATAGTTAGTCAACTAACATCTATTCTTTTATTTAAGGAATATTTAGCAGTTGCTCTTAAAGTTCCTATGGAGGAACCTCCCCCTCCTCCTGCATTAAGGTAATTTGACAAAATGTAAAATAAGCCTGACCGTCGTGTCAGGATTTTGTATTTTTGATTGCCACAAAGCGGCAGAAAAAAGGAAGCAATTTTGCAGCTTTACCGCAAGGAAAAAGAAGTGATTTTTAGTGAAAAGTCAAATATTTGTACCATTGAACATCATAGGATGCTTTTACTACCATATTTTTAAACATTAAATCATTAACATTATGCCCATTCAAATTAAAGCAACAGAACGTCCACAGCCGGGCGTGCCAGGCGGCGGTATCAAAAAGTTTTATGCAACTCCCGTACACGGCAAAGAAATAAGCCTTGACAGCCTGACTAAAGCGATAGAAAAAACGAGTACTGTCAATGGCGCTGATATTCGAGCCGTCCTTTACGCCATGGTAGAGGAAACCGTATCGAATTTGTCGGAGGGCAGCATCATCCGCCTTGGCGATTTGGGAAGCCTTCGCATCACGCTCAGCAGCGAGGGCAGAGCCACCGCCAAAGAAGTAACGGCATCGGCGGTGAAAAAAGCAGGCATCATTTTCACTCCTGGCAAGAAGTTGCGCGAAATGCTTGATACTGCGAAATATACAAAAGCATAGGCAAGCGTTCAAAATGAGTGGCTACTCAATTTATTTTAGTAGCTACTTATTTTTTTTTGAGTAGCTACTCATCGCGTAACGAGTAGTTACTCAATTTTATTTAGTAGCCACTCATGGATTTGGGCACCGACATCAGCGCCTCGGCGGCTTTGTTCTCTACTCCTTCGGAGGAGCAGGGGGGAGGCCAAACCGCAAATCAAGCTACAGTCCATTTGCTTTTTATCTATTTATCCATCACCATTTTCTGATGTTGGATAGATTCTTCATGAATAGCCGTATAAATTTTTTGGACAAACTCCTCACTCAAGCCTTTAGATAAACCGACATTAATACGTTGTTTCAACAGTTCACTCCATCTATTAGATTGTAATATGGTCACATTATTTTCTTTTTTGAATGCGCCTATTTTCTCGGCCACGACCATACGTTGTTCCATAATTTGCAGCACTTCGTCATCTAACTTATCAATTTGCATACGCAATTCTTCCAGTGTCACAGCGTGCTGGTTGTCTACATCCTGCGACCGAAGTACCAGGTTTTTGATAATGTAACTCAAATGTTGCGGCGTCACTTGTTGTGCTGCATCGCTCCATGCGTTATCCGGATCGCAATGGGTTTCCACAATCAAACCATCAAAATTAAGGTCCATGGCCGTTTGGCACAAATCCATCACCAAGTCGCGTTTACCGCTGATATGGCTTGGATCCGCAATAATCGGCAAGCCGGGTATACGCCTACGCAGCTCAATAGGTATTTGCCAATGCGGCGTATTACGGTAAGGGCTTTTACCATAACTGGAGAAGCCACGGTGTATGGCCCCAATATGCGTGATACCCGCGGCATTGATGCGTTCCAAAGCGCCAATCCACAATTCGACATCGGGATTGACCGGATTTTTGACCAAAACAGTGAGTTCGCCAACCCCTCTCAAACTGTCGGCTATTTCCTGTACGGCAAACGGGTTGGCCGAAGTACGCGCTCCAATCCACAACACATCGACACCATACTTGAGCGCATCATATACATGCTTTGCATTGGCTACTTCTGTGGCTACTTTCATTCCAGTAGTCTCTTTTACTTTTTTCAGCCAGGACAATCCTTTTGTACCAACTCCTTCGAAAGCATTCGGCCTGGTACGAGGTTTCCATATCCCAGCCCGGAATACAGATACTTTCATGGCTGCTAAACATTGGGCTACTTCCATTACCTGTGTTTCTGTCTCTGCACTACAAGGGCCAGCCATAATGATCGGCTTGGAGCAATCGACCCCCGAAATGAGTGATGCTGCTATATCTAAATTGATTTCCATTGGTATGATATGATTTTAATGTTCAACTGTTTTTAATGTCTTGACGAAATTTCACTGATTCAGTTTTTATCTTATTCCATCACCACCTGTCCCTTACCATATTCTCCCATGATGTGCAAATCCTTGATGAACGGGGCTACCGAAATCAACGATTGCCGATAAATTTCCATATTGGAAAATTCGAGGTCGATATAGAAAAGATATTCCCACTCCTTGCCAATGATAGGTAATGATTGAATTTTGCTCAGGTTGATATTGAAATAAGAAAAAATAGATAACACCTTAGCCAAACTCCCTATTTCGTGCGCTAAAGCGAATGAAATGGACGATTTATCAGGTGTTTGAGTGGTTTCCGGAAGATGTTCTTTATCTGTCAATATCAAAAAACGGGTGTAATTTTTCTTATTGGTCTCGATACTTTCCGAGAGAATGCTCAAATCGAATTTTTCTGCAGCAAAGCGACTGCCTATTGCACCGACTCCTTTTAGCCCATTAACACTGATATGTCGTATACACGAAGCGGTATCTCGTCCATCGAGTAATTTAATATTCGGGTATTTGTCGAAGAAAGGTTTACATTGCAGGATAGCCATTGGATGTGAATATACTTCGTGCAAATCGTCAATGGTTTGTCCGGGCAGGGCCACTAAATTTTGGCATACCCGTAAATATACTTCGCCTGTTATCTGCAAATTTGAATCATTAATCAATTGGTAATTGGGCAAAATACTCCCCGCCACGGAATTTTCAATAGCAGATATGGCATGATGGGCAACTCCTTGTTTCATTAAGCGGAACAAATCATCAAATGATTCGCTTGTAATAATTTCTACGTCCACATCCTTAAAATAATGTAATGCGGCTATCTCATGGAAGGTCCCGTAGCCTCCCATAATAATTACTTGAATACTTTTTTCGTCTGCCATATGATGAATAAAAAAGTCCCGAAAACATCTGCTTCCGGGACTTTGTACATACTATCTTTATCAAGACATCATATTCCTTCCCGGATAATTTTCTGGTAAAAATAAAAGGAAAAAAAGAAACCCCAGCTCTTAAAAGCCGTGTGAAATCTACAGAATATGTTTTGTCCTTGAGTCATTCTTATCTCTTATGAAGCTACAAAGATAATGATTTTTATCATACGTCGTATTTTTTTATCCAACATATGCAACATTATCTGTTCGAACAAACATCGCTTTCATTCTATGATAGCGTCTAAAAATAGCTATATAATCAATTAAATGATTATCGGATATTTATATTAATGCATAAAAGATTGTTTGTAAGGAACTTTTCTCATGCGACCTCACTTCATTTTTTGGTTTGAACCAAAAAATGAAGCAAAAAAGGTCAAGACTGCGCCTGCTTCGCTCGAAAAATTGGCATTCATTGGCAAAAATCTTCAAACTCGCTCCTGCCTCGCTCAAACAGTGAAGATTTTTCACACCAATTTCACTGATTTTTCGGTTCATCGGACAAGGTCATGCGAAACAAGGACATGACAGGTTAGTTTTGGGCTAAAGCCCTTGATTATTTGTTTATTCGTAGTCCATTGGCTAAACCCAACGGCAATGATTTGAATTATGTCGCTCATCATTACCGTCAGCTTTAGCTGACGGATGAAAGAACAACCCATCTACGGGGCTTTAGTTCAAAGTATTAGAGATCGTTTCAACCCTTGATTTGCATCAATATAGTACACTGATTAGCAAATCGTTGAATTTTAAACCCGCCTGACCGAGGCCATTCGGACAGGTCATGGAATCTTTGAATAGATTTTATATCATTTACGGATGTAACGTTCCTGCATATACTTTTTGATACAATTGCCGTCGTACTTCATCCAACATTTCGTCTAAATCGATATTTCCCTGTGTCATTAAATGCATCGGCACGGGATTTTTATCAATGGCATATGCAGGTTGTACATAATCTACCGGCCAATGACGGAGCCCAATTCTTTCGTAGAAGGCGATACGGCGTCGCGACATTTCATCTTCCGGTCTTTCCACTTCGAGTACCACCGGTAATGATTGCCCGGCAAGCCATGACTCGAGCACTTGTTGTCCAATACCCCAACCACGGTATTGTTGCGAAACTGCAAAATGTTCAATGAACATGAATTGACCCATATTCCAAGAAGAAAATAACCCCACAGGTTCGTCATCATGCATGATGGCGTATAAACTGAAATCAGGCTCAGTCGCTGTCAACTTAATGACCGTATCGAACATACGTCGTTCATCGGTGGGAAACGATGATTCGTAAATATTCCGGAGCAAAGGAAGAGCATCTATGCTGTCGGATGAAACGATCCGTAAAGTAATATGTGTATTCATGAACATGTAAATTTTTTGATGAAAACCCTTTTCAATAAATCATAACAAGCACTTTTGGTGAAAGTTGATGGTAACACCAAAAAATCTTCTGTACATCATTGTAAAACTCACCTATTTTGACTTACTTTGTATAACCCTCTGTTTGTAAGACAGAGGGTTATACAAAAGTCTTTTATTAAAAATTTGAAACTATTATGTTTACAAAAGAAGATATAAAACAACTGACAACCAAAGGTATTCACATAGATGAGATCGACAGGCAATTAAGTTATTTCAGGAGTGGATTCCCATTTCTACAACTTGACAGGGCAGCAACTGTGAACGACGGTATTTACAAATTATCTTCAGAAGAAGTGAAAACACTTGAAAATGTTTTCGAAAAAGAGCTTGGGGTGCGCAAGGTATTCAAATTTGTTCCGGCATCAGGCGCCGCTACCCGAATGTTCAAGGACTTATATGAATTCATGCAGTCTGCCGAAGATGTGAAAAATGCCTCAGTACAAGAAGTATTTGACCGGTTATCGGATTTTGCCTTCTATCTTGAGTTGAAACGTTGCATGGAACAGAAACAGATTTCCGAAACAGACCAAAAAAAGATTGCCGCTGCTATTCTATTACCAGACGGTTTAAATTATGGAAACCTGCCGAAGGGAATGCTGTTATTTCATCAATATGTAAATACTGTCCGTACGGCCATGGAGGAACATTTGGTGGAAGGGGCTAATTATGCTCGCAATTCCGACAAAACGGTTCATTTACATTTTACCGTTTCCCCGGAACATCAAAAAGGCTTCGAAAAACTGGTGGCAACAAAGGTCAAACAGTATGCTGAATTATTTGGCGTTCGCTACCATGTTCATTTCTCACAACAAAAGCCCTCGACCGATACCATTGCTGTCGACCTCAACAATATGCCGGTGCGTACCGGTAATGGTCAACTTTTGTTTCGTCCGGGCGGACACGGCGCTTTGCTCGAAAACCTCAACGATTTGGATGGAGATATCATTTTCATTAAAAACATAGACAATGTAGTTCCCGACAAGTTGAAAGCGGTTACTATTCAATACAAAAAAGCCTTAGCCGGCCTGTTGATACAACTGCAGGAATCTATTTTCGGATATATCCGACAGATCAGGAATAGCCAGCAGGACGACCATCTGATAGCGGAAGTTACAAAATTCTTATTAGATCGTTTGTCCTTTCAAGTGCCCGATGCGATGTCTACATGGCCTGCGGAGCGGAAAAGAGAATATTTGTTAGGCATACTCAACCGTCCCCTACGAGTTTGCGGTATGGTGAAAAATGAGGGTGAGCCAGGTGGAGGACCTTTTTGGGTAAAAAATGCAGATGACTCAGCTTCGCTGCAAATTGCAGAATCGTCGCAGATACACATGAACGATCCGCAACAGAGAGCTATGGCTGCCAATGCCACACATTTCAATCCTGTGGATTTGGTTTGTGCTGTAAAAGATTGTGATAGGGAACATTTCGATTTACTACAATATCGCGATCCCAATACAGGTTTTATTTCCGTGAAATCAAAAGACGGTATCGAACTAAAAGCCCAGGAATTACCAGGGTTGTGGAATGGCGCAATGGCTCATTGGAATACTGTCTTTGTGGAGGTACCCATCGAAACATTCAATCCGGTGAAAACCATCAATGACCTATTGCGACCACAACATCAATAAAATTACCGAAAGAATTTTATCAAATAGCTGTCTAAGGATGTCTCGATTTACCTTTTGACTGCGTTCTGGGCTTCGGTGACATGAACCACGAAAGTAAAAAAGGAAAAGGTTCGGCTGAGGTTGCACCTCAGCCGAACGATATTAGGCACAATACAATATAATCATATTTGATTTTATGATTATCCGATATTTATCTTAATACATAAAAGATTGTTTTTAAGGAACTTTCCCCTGATCCCCACTTCATTTTTTGGCTTGAACCAAAAAACGAAGCAAAAAAGTTCAAGACTGCGCCCGCTTCGCTCGAAAAATTGGCATTCATTGGCTAAAATCTTCAAACTCGCTCCTGCCTCGCTCAAACAGTGAAGATTTTTTACGCCAATTTCACTGATTTTTCGGCTCATCGGACAAGGTCATATGAAGCAAGGGTATTATAGGTAATAAATCGGATATTCACATTTGATTTTTACCTAACGCCTACTTCGGCGGACCAAACGTGGCAATACCCTCCGCAAGATTGATGAGATCTTCGTCGATGCCTTTATGCATTTTCACTGTTTTATTCAGCGGTACTTGCACAATTTCGTCATTGACCACTCCTATCATAATGCATTTCTGGTTATCTAAGAGCGCCTCAATTGCAGCAGCTCCCATACGACTGGCGATTACACGATCTTTAGCACTGGGAGAACCACCACGTTGAATATGACCCAATATAGAGACACGCATGTCGAATTGTGGAAATTCAGGCGCCAACTTGGCGGCAATTTCCATGGTACTTCCTTCTTTCAAGCCTTCTGCTACCAAAATGATACTTGATTTATTCTTACGAGCGCGTTCCGCCAAAAATTTACGTGCCTTATCTATTTGGTTTTTTTCTTCTGGAATCATAATAATCTCAGCACCACAGGCTATTCCGCTATTAATAGCCACAAAACCTGCCTCGCGCCCCATCACTTCTACAAAAAATATCCGGTTATGCGAACTGGCCGTATCACGAATTTTATCAACTGCTTCCACCACTGTGTTCAATGCAGTATCAAATCCAATGGTATAATCCGTTCCATACAAATCATTGTCAATAGTCCCGGGAATACCAATAAAAGGAATATCAAATTCGCCGGACATCAGGTTAGCTCCTGTGAATGAGCCGTCTCCACCGATCACCACTACCGCGTCAATGTCGAAACGTTTCAGTTGGGCACATGCTTCCTGCCGCCCTTCGTACTCGCGGAATCGTTTACTACGCGCTGTTAATAAGAAGGTACCGCCTTTTTGTATGATGCCGCTCACGGTTTCTGAATTCATCGGAACAATATCGCCATCGATCATACCCTCATATCCTCTTTTGATGCCGAATACTTCTATATCATTATTGATACCGGCACGTGTCACAGCACGAATAGCTGCATTCATTCCTGGAGCGTCTCCTCCAGATGTCAATACGCCAATACGTTTTATTTTACTCATACTCTACTATTTTTTCAAATTGATTGACGCAACAAAATTAATGGTATTTCCTTACTTATAGGTAACATCAATGTAAAAAATACGTTAAGTTTTCCCACATATGTAACAAGGCATTATTAATATTGTTGATCTGAACTTTCAGTGATACGACCTGATAAAAATCAGTTTGAAAACTTTTGCTTTTTCTTAATTTTGCGAACAGAATAAATTAGAATTGTCTATCCATGCCGGTTAATATTCCTGATAACCTACCCGCCCTCGATATCCTCAAAGAAGAGAATATCTTTGTGATGACCGAAAGCCAAGCGATGCATCAAGACATCCGTCCTGTGCGTTTATTGATTTTGAACTTGATGCCGATAAAAATAACTACCGAAACGCATATACTTCGGATGTTGTCCAACACGCCTCTGCAAGCCGAAGTTACCTTGTTGAATACGCTGAGCCATACTTCTAAAAATACACCGATTGAACATCTGCAAACTTTTTATAAAACGTTCAAAGAGGTACAACATAAGCGTTTCGACGGCTTGATCATCACCGGAGCTCCTGTCGAGCGCCTCGAATTCGAAGATGTTGATTATTGGAACGAGTTGACCCAAATCATGGACTGGGCGGAGCATAATGTAACTTCTACCCTTTATATCTGCTGGGCTGCACAGGCCGGTTTATATTATCATTATGGAATTCCGAAATACCCGTTGCCGCATAAAATGTTTGGCATCTTCACACATACATTGAATAATCCCAAAGCGCCCATCGTCAGAGGTTTCGATGATGAATTCCTGGTACCACATTCACGTCACACCGAAGTGCGTCGCGAAGATATTGAAAAGGTACAACGGCTGGAAATCGTTTCCGAATCAGATCAGGCAGGAGTATATTTGGTCAGGGATCTTGCGAAACGACGCATTTTTGTCACAGGACATTCTGAATATGATGCATTGACGCTTAAAGAAGAATATGAACGTGACCTGGATAAAGGTCTGGATATTCAAATCCCTCATAATTATTTTCCTAATAACAATCCCTCGCAAATACCGCCTATGCGTTGGAAAAGCCACGCTAACCTGCTATTCTCAAACTGGCTTAATTACTACGTATACCAGGAAACGCCCTATGATATCGATTGAAACCTCGCTGGTTGGTATCGATTCCGCTGCGCAGGAATTTCTCCGGCTTACTGCCGGATGTAAACATTTTGCTTTTTATGGAAGCATGGGAGCCGGCAAAACAACATTTATCAAGGCTTTATGTAAAGCGTTGGGTGTAACCGGCACTGTTACAAGCCCAACTTTTGCATTGGTAAATGAATATAAAGCAGGGGAAAATGGTATGATTTATCATTTTGATTTTTACCGTATCAATAAACCTGAAGAAGTATTTGATTTCGGATGTGAAGAATATTTTGCATCAGGCCAATACTGCTTTATAGAATGGCCTGAAAAAGCAGAAATGGCAATACCTCCCGACACCTGTCGTGTGTCCATTGAAGAAATGGCAAATGGTATGCGGGCAATCAGTATAGATGATGCGTCATCAGGAAGAAGGTGATACTTCAAAAGCAAATTACCAGACAGCGACAATTCTTAATATTTTATAAAACAGAACAATAGCTATAAGCAATTTTATCAAAATTAAAAACGGAAGTTTTTTGTGGCGAATATGTCTTCATTGACCAAAAATGATGATATTTGTCCGTAAATGAAAAAGAAAATACGATGAGTCAAGAAACCTACCAGTATGTCGTATTGCCGCTGATTATTTTTTTCGCACGCATCTGTGACGTGAGCATCGGCACTTTACGTATTGTGTTTGTGTCCAAAGGGAAAAAGAATATTGCCCCTATATTGGGCTTTTTTGAAGTTTTCATCTGGATTGTGGTCATCAGCCAAATATTGAAAAACGTTGACAATATTGTTTGCTATATAGCTTATGCAGGAGGATATGCTGCTGGAAATTATATCGGAATGCATATAGAAGAACGGATTGCCCTTGGTATGCAATTGGTAAAAATATTTTCATCCAAAGACTTGAGCGTCTTGCAAAAACGACTCAATAAAGACGATTTTGGAAGTACGATCGTTGAAGGCGACGGGTCGGTCGGCAAAGTGCATATTTTATATGTCGTTATCAACCGTAAAACTTTTGATAAGTTGGAACAAATCGTTACTGAATTTGACCCATCTATTTTTTACGTTATCGAAGACGTGCGATCTGCTAAATCAGGTATTTTTCCTGAAAGTAAAAAAATGGATGTCCCTTTTCAACGTTTTTTGAGACGTAGTAGACCTGGAAAGTAATTGATAATTGACGTAGAAACGTCGATTATCGATGCAAATCAAGAGCTAATTTTTGGCTAAAGCCCTGATTATTTGCTTGTCTTTTAGCCGTTGACTCAAGTCAACGGCAATGATTCAAAAAACTCATTCATTACAGTCAGCTAAAAAAAACACCATCTATAGGGCTTTAGCACAAAATATTAATAATAGCTTTCAACTCCTAATCCGCATTATTTATCAGCAAATACTTGGACAACTATCTGAGTTTTCTCTATTTCACCCGTTTGGGATTGTTGTTGATGAATTCTTTCCAGCTTTTAGCTGTATTGGAGGGTGATGTGGAAGATAATTTTTTTTGGTAAAAATGGCACACAGCTGCAGCTAATCCATCCGTAGCATCCAGATTAGACGGCATTTCGACAATACCAAACATTTTTTGCAAAATAGCAGCTACTTGTTCTTTAGATGCATTGCCTTGTCCGGTAATAGCCAGTTTTATTTTTCGCGGCGCGTACTCATATATATTCAACGATCGTGATAGCGCCGCAGCTATAGCTGTTCCCTGCGCACGCCCCAATTTAAGCATTGATTGTACATTCTTACCGTAAAATGGCGCTTCAATAGCCAATTCCGTGGGATGAAAATGGTCAATCAGGCCAGTAATACGTTCGAAAATGACTTTCAATTTTGTATAATGGTCGTCATATTTATGTAACTCCAATACCCCTAAGGCCAATAATTCTGTCTTGTTACTGCTCTTTTCACGGATCAAACCATATCCCATGATGGTGGTACCCGGGTCTATGCCTAATATGATGCGTTCAGTTTCCAAATAAATGACGTATTAGCTCTTTTCATCGTTTGCCATTATTTATTGTTTCCCTTTTGCTGCAAAATCAGGAACGTATATCTGTAAAGTCGAAACCGGAACCAAGTTCACGTATTTATAATAAAAACTAATGATTTCGTCATACTTGAAACCTCTACGCCCCATTTCCATGGCTCCTTCCTGGCATAACCCGACACCATGTCCGTAGCCTCTCCCCTTAAGAATCACTAAATCATTTTCCACGGAAACAGAAAAAAATGTCGATCGCAATTGCCAATCGTTACGTATCTGTTTGACAGGTAAAACAAAATGATTCACTGCATAATCCGGAATACGATGTAATTGTTCAAAACCAAAATCGGTTACCACCTTCGGATCAGGTTTGAACCCGTTTTTCATCAGGTATTTCAACCAATCGTCCAGCGAAATGGTTTTTTCCCAACGGGCATTTGGCTGCGAAATACAATATGGATCGGTCACAGGAATCAAGTATGGCATATTGGTTTGCCACGCATTTTTGGCCGACTCGGTTTCCCCGCCGCAGTTGGAATGGTATGCCGCTAAAATGGGCTTAGCGTTTTCACGGTCGGTCAAGATAATCCCTTTTGTCGCACCAACAGAAGGAGCAATCAAAGTGTTGCTCCGACATTGTCCTTTGTATGCCTGACAATGAGTTTCGTCACACAAATGGAATTCCTCAGATTCATGCCGGTTAATATGCCCATACAGGTAGGTACGGCAAATAACCGCTTTAGCTTTATAAAATTCCGCAGTCCGGCCCAACCCAACTTCAGCCTCTACCACACCAGCAATATATTTTTCTTCGTCAATTTGATTGATCATCCGGATGCGATCTACATCTGTGTATAGGTAAACACTTCCCTCGTAATTACGCGATTCAGCCTGGGGCATCACCGGTTTTATTCTGACTACCGATGTTGTATCGCCCCCTCGTATCGACAGTCGATAGAACGAACCGAGCATACCATTGGTGCTATGTACCCATATTTTTCCATCGTATAAAGTTGCATAAACAGCTTGACCGCTGGCAATGACAAATTGCTCTTTATTGTCCTGCAAAGCGACCAATGAACCGTTATATGCGCTAATGACTACATGGCGTACCTGCGTGTTGTTATAAATGCTCACCCATACTGTCCGGCCACATACATGGCCACACAATATACAAAGCATCGTCAACAACCACATCGTCTTAACACAAACGGAACTTCTTATCACTTGGCTCAAAAGAAATTATTTGCGACAAAAGTAGCTGTTTTTAACAGAAAAGAAAAGCGCCGTGTATCAGAGTGGGTTGAACGGAAAAAAATCCAATCGTAACGTTATTTTGCCGCATCATTTTTTGATTGACAATGTCGCATTTTTATATCATATATTTTAGTATGATTTTTTCATATATTTTTATATCATATAAATTTATATGTTTTTTTCATATAAAAAAGTATCATATAATAAGATGTTCCATACCCATTTTTCTGTAATGCTTTGCCTGCCCGTTCAACAGGCTTATCCATAACATAAAACTTGATTAGCGAGTCATTGCGTCACTATCATTTGCGACGACGGGCCTTGTATCGTCGTCATTATAGCTTGTTTGATGAAAATAATCGCGGATGCCTTGCCCTAATTCTGCCCATCCGATCAGGCGAGCTCGCAATGACGTTTTTTTACTTTCGGACACATCTTCATCTCAAAACTATACGGACTAAAACACCATAGTCAATAACATGGCCTTTTTCGCAAATTTATGTTGGTGACTACACTTGTTTTATTGCATAAAATACATAAATTTGCCGCTTATTCTTTAATTGGGGGAAACTTGATATTTCCTAATTTATTTATCACTCTTATTATCAAATATTTTAAAATATGAATGCGTTATTTTGGATTGTTCCGGCTGCATCCTTGTTAGCCTTGGGCTTCGCTTTTTATTTTTTAAAAAATATCAGGAAAGAAAGCGAAGGTACTGCCACTATGAAAGAAATTGCTTCTCATGTTCGAAAAGGAGCAATGGCTTATTTAAAACAACAATATAAAGTGGTATCTATTGTGTTCGTGATTCTTGCCGTATTTTTTGCTATATTGGCTTATGGTTTTGGAATACAAAACCCGTGGGTGCCTTTTGCCTTCCTCACTGGTGGTTTTTTCTCCGGGTTAGCAGGGTTTATTGGAATGAAAACAGCTACTTATGCTTCGGCACGTACTGCTAACGCTGCCCGTACTTCTCTCAATAATGGTTTGAAAGTGGCTTTCCGCGCAGGTGCTGTTATGGGTCTGACTGTAGTAGGTTTAGGATTGCTGGACATTTCTTTATGGTTTTTGTTATTAAATGCTTTTTATGATGCTACGGTTGCCCAAAACTTAGTTATCATCACCACCACCATGCTTACTTTTGGGATGGGTGCTTCCACACAAGCTTTGTTTGCTCGTGTAGGCGGTGGCATTTATACTAAGGCTGCCGACGTAGGCGCTGACCTGGTGGGTAAAGTAGAAGCCGGTATCCCTGAAGATGACCCGCGTAACCCAGCTACTATTGCGGATAACGTAGGTGACAATGTAGGCGATGTTGCCGGTATGGGCGCTGACTTGTATGAAAGCTATTGCGGCTCTATTTTAGCTACAGCCGCCTTAGGTGCTTCGGCTTTTTTCACTGACACCGATACACAGATGAAAGCAGTGTTCGCCCCTATGTTGATCGCAGCTGTGGGTATTGTGCTTTCCATTTTTGGTATTTTCCTGGTACGCACCAAAGAAGGTGCTAACATGAAACAATTGCTTGGTGCTTTAGGAAGAGGTGTCAACGTTAGTTCTCTTTTGATCGCCATAGCCACTTTCGGAATCTTGTATGCCCTGCAAATTACCAATTGGGTAGGTATTTCATTTTCTGTAATATCAGGGTTGGTAGCAGGTATTATCATCGGACAATCCACCGAATACTATACCTCTCACTCCTACAAGCCGACGCGGAGAGTCTCGGAAGCTGGTCATACAGGCCCGGCAACCGTTATTATTTCCGGTCTTGGTTTGGGTATGATGTCTACAGCTATTCCCGTAATTACTATTTCTATTGCCATTATCATGGCCTTCCTTTGTGCCATTAATTTTGATATAGCCAACATGATGTCAGCACACAACCTAAGCCTTGGCTTATATGGTATTGGTATCGCTGCTGTCGGTATGCTTTCTACCTTAGGAATTACCCTGGCAACAGACGCTTACGGCCCTATTGCCGATAATGCTGGTGGAAATGCCGAAATGAGCCATTTGGAGCCTGAAGTGCGCAAACGCACCGATGCATTGGATGCTTTAGGTAATACCACAGCCGCAACAGGAAAGGGATTTGCTATAGGGTCAGCCGCTTTAACGGCACTGGCATTGTTAGCTTCATACATCGAAGAAATAAAAATAGGGTTACAGCATATCGGACAAAACGTTATCTCCATTGTGATGCCAAACGGACAGACGATGGATGTGGAAACTGCTAAAGCATCTATCATCGACGTGATGAACTATTACCAAATTAACCTGATGAATCCAAAAGTATTGGTGGGCGTTTTCATCGGTTCAATGATGGCCTTCCTATTCTGTGGTTTAACGATGAACGCTGTTGGACGCGCTGCACAAAGCATGGTAGAAGAGGTACGCCGTCAGTTCCGCGAAATTAAAGGGATACTTACCGGCGATGCTACGCCTGATTATGCACGTTGCGTAGAAATATCTACCAAAGGCGCTCAAAGGGAAATGTTGCTTCCTTCAATTCTGGCCATTTTGGTGCCGATTATTACAGGGCTTATCTTTGGCGGAGCTGGTGTCATGGGCTTGCTGGTTGGCGGTTTGGGCGCAGGCTTTGTATTGGCTGTATTTATGGCTAATGCAGGCGGTGCTTGGGATAATGCCAAAAAATATGTGGAAGAAGGAAATTTCGGCGGTAAAGGATCTGATGTACATAAAGCTACTGTAGTTGGGGATACTGTAGGTGACCCCTTCAAAGATACTTCAGGACCAAGTTTGAATATTTTGATCAAATTGATGAGCATGGTATCCATTGTAACAGCCGGATTAACTGTCGTATGGACCTTACTTGAATAGTAATAAAACAAAAAAGAAAGGTAGGGGCTGTTTGACAACTCCTACCTTTTTTTACTTCTTATCCTATTACTCGTGATGGGCAATTTTGCTAAATGGATTGGTGGTGGTTTAGGATGGGCTTTTGGTGGGCCTATTGGTGGAGTATTAGGCTTTATGGCCGGCTCTATTTTAGATAGTCTTGAAATCCATCTTTTCGGGAAACCAGATGGAAAAACCACTATGGGAGACTTTGCTGTCAGTCTGTTAGTGTTGATTGCCGCGATCATGAAAGCCGATGGTAAAGTACTCAAATCGGAACTGGATTATGTCAAGCATTTTTTGAAACAGAATTTTGGTGATAAGGAATCTTTAGAAGCGCTTAGCTTGCTGAAAGAATTTTTGAAACAAGATATTCCAGTACAAGAAGTGTGTGGACAAATACGCCGGAATCTCGATTATTCTTCCCGCTTACAACTGATTCATTTCTTGTTTAATCTGGCCAATATAGATGGGCCAGTCACTGATTCTGAACAGAAATTATTGGATATTATTGCCGAAAACTTAGGCGTCAACATAACCGATAAACGCTCTATTGGTTCAATGTTCTCACAAAGCTCAATTGATGCGGCATATGCTGTTCTGGAAATTAGCCCTAATGCCAGTGTTTCCGACATTAAAAAGGCTTATCGCGCTATGGCGGTAAAATATCATCCAGACAAGGTGGCTTATCTTGGTGAAGAAATGAAACAAGCAGCTAACGAAAAATTTCAAAAATTAAACCAAGCCTACGAATTGATCAAAAAAGAACGAGATTTCGTATAGGTGTCGTCTTTTTTCTACAAAGCAATTACCAAGCCCGTTCGCTCATAAAAATTACAGTACTGTCCCAGAAGGAGTCAAGTGTACGTCATGTTCCCTGATTAAGCGGCGAAGATTCATCAGTGCATACCGCATTCTACCCAATGCCGTATTGATACTGACGTTTGTATATTCGGCAATTTCCTTAAAACTCAAATCTCCATAATGCCGGAGTAAGATCACTTCTTTTTGTTCCTCGGGCAGATAATTAATCAGCTTACGAACATCCTCATATATTTGATGTTGAATCAGATCGTCTTCAATGGTACTTTCCGAATATTTCGGCGAATTGAGTAATGGAATAACAAAGTTATCCGTAGATTGGATACTCAATTGCTTTTCCTGCCGAAAACGGTCAATAATCAAATTATGTGCAATACGCGTGATCCAAGGAAGAAAACGCCCCGATTCGGCATAACGGCCATCCAGTAGTGATGTGATGGCTTTCATACATGCTTCCTGAAAAATATCTTCAGCAACATGCCGGTTTTTTACTGTGTAGTATATATATGAAAATAACCGGTTTTTATGACGCTCTATCAACACTTCAAAACTCTTGCTATCGCCTGCAACAAACTGTTCGACCAACACTTGGTCAGACAACTCATGTAAGTTTGCCATCCAATCATTATTTATGGGTTCAAGCGTAGAAAGATGTATCGATAGAGTTTAATTTTTAGGGTGATGTGGCAAAAGTAATGATTATTTTTAATTAAGAAAGTAAATCGACTTATTTTTGTTGTAGCGGACGTTTCTTTTGGAAACAAAAAAGAGGCTGCCTAAATTTTTCTTTAGACAACCTCTACCAAACATAAACTTCGTTAACAATCTTTATTTACCTAATATATCATAGAAACCGAAGTCTATAGCCAAATTCGAGAAACCAAAAACTTTCACATCCTAAAAAATCTACTTTGGCTGATGTCTATTTGATACAAAACAGACAATATGTTACAAACACGCTCACACCCAGGTATGTTTTTTATGGAGTAGTGAATGACTGTGTAATATCACTTCAAAGGCATCCCCACGAATGATGTGAAACTAATATGTATCAATTATTACCATATGAAAACGGCAATAAACAGTATTATTTACCAGATGTTGCACCAAATAAACATAAAAGTAATTTTATTCATAATATCCTAAGGAAGCAACCTATTACTTCCGTTTGCAACAATCCGAAAACTTTAAAACAAGATCAAAAAAAGCTAATTTCCAAAAAAATGTATTTTGATTTTTTGTTTTCAAAGAAGATTAGAGAGGCCCAACAAAAAGCCCCTCTAATCTAAAACTAAATAAAACCAATCATTGCGAACCAAAAATAACAACATTTACTTTCCCGCCAGTCCATCTGCAAAACCTGCATAAGCCTGTTTGCGAACATAAACTTCAGTCCAAAGACCGACAGGTTCACCGGGTCTCCACGAAGAACCTGTTTTGCTATCCAATGGACACCATACAGTAATCCCATAACGTTGACTTGCCGGGATTAGTTCAAAATATTTCTTTATCACATACTTGTATAACTCGGCTTGAGCTTGGTACTGTTCTTTCGTAGCATTCGAAGCGGTCACTCCTGTGGCTATTCCCAAATCAAGTTCGGAAATTTTGATCAATTTTC
>JAVBMZ010000121.1:0-12051 GCA_031551935.1 Bacteroidales bacterium | reverse complement strand
AATACTTTTTAAAAAAGCGGTCTGCATTTTTGTCAGATCCAAGTTCTTTGTATCCAGTAAATATTTTATTAATCCCAAATATCTAGATGCGACGGGTTTCGAATCGGCACACCAAAAATATTCATCATCAAATTTCTTTTCAGACAAGTCGTTTCTTTTTCAGATACCATGAAGCATAGACTTGTCTGCTTTAGTTAAGAGATCTTCTCGAATTACTAATTTTTTGTTGGTTGGTTTTTCATACTTCATTTCATTGCTTTTAAGTTGTTTGTTGTATTAAATAATAACCGATACCGCTCCTATAACTCATTTAGTTAAAAATTTATTTGCCTTTAGCTAACCCTCTTTTTGATATATTTCAAAAGAGTATGCATAAAGATGTCTGTCATCTGAAGGGTGAGACTCGGAAGAAATCAGATTCCATGCATTGGTATCAATTTTCGGAAAAAAAACATCTGCCTCAAATTGATGATAGATATGGGTAACATATAATTTTTGTGCATAAGACATCATCTGTTGATATATCTGCGATCCACCGATCACAAAACATTCTTCCTCAGCAGGACATTGTTTCAAAGCATCTTCGACAGACGATACCATGGTACAACCATCTAAAGCAAATAATGATGTACTTATCACTATATTTTTACGGTTAGGCAACGGCTTGATGGGTAAAGATTCATAGGTATGCCGCCCCATAATGACAGGATGACCCGAAGTCACTTGCTTGAAGTATTTCATATCATTCGGGAGATGACAAAGTAGTCTGTTATCAATACCAATACCATTATTTTGATCAATAGCAACAATAATAGAAATCATAATCATTAAATATTACAAATTGAATATTTTCGAATCTGCCATTTTTCATGAATTGATCTACCATCATATGCAAATCATGATAGGAATTTTTCTATATTCATAAAAAATATTCTTTTTCAAAAATAACTCTTTTATAGCATCTTTTCATTTTCTTACCCGAAAATCTTCGCAATCATGTTTTTAGCACACCATTTTATTGCAGGAATAAGAAAAATACAAGATTTTTGAGAACTCTAATGACTCCATCATTCAAATAATAAACAAAATATATATTTTTGTATCGTGGTATTTTATGTTCCGCTTTTTATGGTAGCATAAGTATCGACAATGTTTGTATGTAATATATTTATTTTATCATTGTGATTGTATAAAAATGAAGTTAGCAATTGTAGGCGTTAGTGGAGCTGTTGGGCAGGAATTTCTGAAAGTGTTGGAACAAAGAAGTTTTCCCCTGGATGAATTGGTATTATTTGGTTCGGATCGTAGTGCAGGTAAAAGTTACTACTTTAGGGGTAAAGAAATTATTGTCAAGGAATTGAAAGATAATGACGATTTCAAAACTATTGACATTGCTTTAGCCTCAGCTGGGGGTGGAACTTCACGCACTTTTGCACCCACCATTACCAAATATGGTACAGTGATGATTGATAATTCCAGCGCTTTCCGCATGGATGAAGATGTACCTTTAGTGGTTCCCGAAGTGAACGCAGCAGATTGTAAAAATCGGCCACGCAACATTATTGCCAATCCTAATTGCTCGACCATCATCATGGTAGTGGCACTTAAACCGATTCATGACCTATCACCGATTCAACGGATACATGTTGCTACTTATCAAGCAGCAAGCGGAGCCGGTGCTGCCGCTATGGAAGAATTAAAAGTACAAGTAGCACAAGTCCTGAATGGCGAACCTGTGACGGTTGATAAATTTAAGTATCAACTGGCATTTAACGTTATTCCTCATATTGATGTATTCACTGATAATGACTATACCAAGGAAGAAATGAAAATGCACCACGAAACACGGAAAATCATGCATGCTGATATTGCAGTCAGTGCATCAACGATTCGCGTTCCTGTTCTTCGGGCGCATTCTGAAGCCATTTGGGTGGAAACGGAAAAACCGCTTGAAATCCCAACGGTACGCAAAGCCTTGCAAAATGCTCCAGGTGTGGTTGTGGAAGATGTTCCTGCCGAATGTATTTACCCGATGCCTTTATTTGTCGCCGATAAGGATCCTGTATTTGTCGGACGCATTCGCAGAGATATTACTACACCCAACGGGATTCATTTTTGGTGCGTGGGCGATCAGATTCGAAAAGGCGCTGCCCTTAATGCCGTGCAAATAGCTAAATATATGATTCAGGAAAAATTATTATAATTAGGGATTTATTCCTAATTCTTTCCGGATATATCATTTTACAGGCACATGGAAAATTTACTCATGTGCCTGTATTGATTTAAAATCGAATCAATAAAAACATTCCCAAATGCTTGTTCATTTCATTGTATGGAATATTAACCCTGAAATTTTTCATATAGGTGTTTTTTCAGTACGCTGGTACGGATTGCTTTTTGCCATGGCATTTGTCCTGGGATATTTTATCACGAAAAAGATATTTCGCAAGGAAGGTATTCCCGTTCAAACGCTTGACCGCCTCACTTGGTACATGATATTTGGAACGTTGATTGGCGCACGGTTAGGACACTGTTTATTTTATGAGCCTGCGTATTATTATCAACACCCGCTTGAAATCCTGCAAATATGGCAAGGTGGATTAGCCAGCCATGGAGCTGCGATAGGAATATTAGTTGCTTTGTACATTTTTTCACGAAAAGAACATCGGTCATGCCTTTGGATACTTGATCGTATGGCCATTGTAGTAGCACTGTCAGGATTCCTTATCCGTACCGGAAACTTGATGAATTCGGAAATTTACGGTACAGAAACTAATTTACCCTGGGGTTTTATTTTTATACGTGCGCAAGAAACAGTACCTAAGCATCCAACGCAAATATACGAGGCTCTTGCTTATTTGATGATTTTTATTTTGCTCTACAGTATGTATTTCAAGAGTAAAGAAAAAATATATCCGGGTATTTTGTTTGGAATATTTTTGGTGTCGCTTTTTTCCGTCAGATTCCTGATTGAATTTGTTAAGGAGGATCAGGTTGCTTTTGAAAAAGGAATGATGTTAAATATGGGACAACTATTGAGTATACCATTTATCCTTTTTGGGATATATCTTTTAATACGGCCAAAGAAAGGAATAAGCCCTGAACTCTCCAATGAAGAATTGAAAGAGTAGATTATTGAAAAGTAGACTATACCCGAAACGGTGTACATCAATAAAACAAACTGGGATTAGCTGCTATATTAAAGTATGGCGTCGGTTTCCGTATCTTTTGCCCAGACTGATACAAATACATGGAATTTTCGGTATCGAGCATTGGCACATGCGAACTAGGATTTTTAACCCATTTTTCAGGTAAAAAAATAAAATCATGTATTACTTTATTTTGAACGGCATGTCTCACCTGCTCTGCATCAATACCAGCATCAGCGCGTATATTTTGTCCATATCCTAAATCTTGCTGTACTTGCAAACATAATATTCCATGCGAATATTCACCGAATCGTGCCGGTTCTTTATACCCCCGACGCGAAGGGTAGTTTGTTCCGGTTATCCGCATGCCATTCTCTCCTGTCCAAAGGATACAGCTAAGGCCAAAAATGGTCTTTTCATGTCGGTATTGTATTGTTGCAGAGGCAGTACGAAATCTATCTTTATTGTCCCCAAACAAATCATTTTCGGTAATGAGGCTGATTTTATCAATTTGAACAGCGACGGTTCCTGTTTTTTGGCTTGTACCTATTCCGTCGCAATAAACATTGTATGAATATGCAAAACTATACCGCCGCATGGTTTGATTAGAAACATTGGTAATAAATGGATTATCGATGCTATCGCGTTTTCCCCAACTGAACAATAACCCTGCATAAGTATCCAACTCCCAATATTTACCCGGAGGACCAAAATTTTTGAAATTATAATAAACACGTATTCCTGGGTTGAGCTGTACAAAGTCGTAGCGCACCCAACCGCCCACAAAAATCCCTATACGATCGGTTTTATTACCCAGATAAACCGTAAGACCTAACGTAGCTCCAGCATCCCAGTCATCAGCTCGGACAGGAAAATTTGTAAAAAGAAAAATACCACATAACATGGTAGTTAACCATGTCGTCCGTATGGGCATACAGAGATGAAGATATTGAATTTGTTCCGGCAGCATATCACAAAAATAACTACAAATCCGGTTCATCTTTAAAAATTACTTACTTTTGGCATGATGACGCGTTTGTATAGAACATGGATTCGGTTATCAATGAAACAAATACCATCTGTACTCTATCGATTGAATGAAACGGGAGAGGCTTATATCAATCAACATTACTGATACATCACATGAATTCATCGTCCGGTTTTCTTGAGCAAGTGGCCGATTACCTCTATCGGGTATATGGTGAGACATTACATCGTTGTTGCATTGTTTTCCCAAATATACGGGCCGGATTGTTTTTTAAAAAGTATCTGGCACAGATGTCCAGCAAGCCTATATGGGCTCCTGCATTCCGGTCCATGACCTCTTTGATGGAAGAAATCACTGGGCTGACCAAAGCCGACAACCTGAGTATGATTTTCGATTTATTCAAAGCATATCAGGAACATCACCCGAACAATGAAAATTTTGAAGAATTTTATTTTTGGGGGGAAATGCTTTTAGAGGATTTTGACGATGTGGATAAACATCTTGTAGATGCTCGCGACTTGTTTCATAATGTATCTGATCTTAAAGAACTCGACCTGCTTTTTGATTATTTAACCAACGAACAAAAAAATGCCATCCGCATATTTTGGCAGGATTTTAATAATGGAAACAGTGGATTATTTAAAACCAATTTTACGACTATTTGGCCGCTATTATATCCCATATATGAATCTTTCAAAACAAGGCTGAAAAAAAAGTCGCTGGGCTACGAAGGAATGATACAACGCGAAGCGATATCACTCATTCGTCAGGGCAATGCAAAAAATGACTCCTATGAGAAATATATATTTATTGGGTTTAATGCTTTGACGGCTTGCGAAACATATTTTTTGAAATCTTTACAAAAACAAGAACGGGCAATTTTTTTCTGGGATGTTGATGATTATTACTTAGTCAATCATTGGCATGAAGCAGGGACTTTTATACGGGATAATATACGCAATTTCCCATCCGAATATCCCATTTATTCGAAGAACCTGACCGATGCTTCCAAGCAGATTGAAATTATTTCCGTTCCTTCCGAAACAGGGCAGGCCAAGATGGTGGGACAAATGCTCCAGCAAATTTCTGAAGATGTCGATTGGAGCCGAATCGCCATAGTGCTTCCCGACGAACATCTTTTATTACCTATGCTCTCATCTATCCCGGAAGTAATAAAAGACGTTAACATTACCATGGGCTATCCGTTCACTTACTCACCAGTAAATAGTCTGTTCGAACGCTTGGTTTCTCTACAGCAACATGCCCGTGTATCTGCCGATGAAACAAAGTTTTACCACCACGATGTTACTATGATATTATATCATCCGTACATCCAGGATATAGCGGCAGAAGAAGTTAATAAAACAGCCAAATCTATTATCGAACACAACCGGGTGTATGTGCCTACCTCTGAGATACCGGACCATCAATTATTACGATTTATTTTTACTAAATGTACCCAAGCGGTAGAGTTTGTTGACTATCTATCAGCTATCACATTGGAAATAGTCGGTATTCTGAAAGAAAAAGACGAAACAGAACAAAATGGAGACCCAGAAAAAGACCATATAGAAATATCGCATCATTTGGCGTACCAGTTAGAGTACTTGTATACTTTCTATACCGCCCTGCAACGAATACGCGATATACTCGCGACAGATAATATTACCATGGACATCACTATTTTCTGTCGCCTATTGCGCAAAATTTTTGCTTCGCTCAAAATTCCATTTAACGGTGAACCGCTTAAGGGACTTCAAGTGATGGGTGTGTTGGAAACCAGAGCGCTTGATTTTGATCGTGTAATTGTCTTATCGATGAATGAAGGCATTTATCCGGTGGCTAGTCCGAAACAATCGTTTATTCCCTATAACTTACGAAAAGGATTTGGATTAACCACCTCCGAACGACATGATGCCATCAGTGCATACCATTTCTATCGTTTAATACAAAGAGCATCGAACGTGCATTTGATATATAATGCGGCAGTAACTGACCGTAATACCGGAGAGATGAGCCGTTTCTTAAGCCAGCTGGTATATGAACCCGTATTTAACGTACCACAAAAAAATATTACGTTCCATATTGGTCTTAGTAATGACCAAAAAATAATCAAAAAACGGACTCCCGGAGTGAAACAAGTTTTGGAAACATATTTTTCCGAAGGAGATCAGGCAAAAAGGTTATCGCCCAGTGCGCTCAACAGTTATCTCGATTGTCGCTTACGTTTCTATTTCCGCTATGTAGACAGATTGAAAGAATCAGAACAGGTAATAGATGAAATCGACCAATCTGTTTTCGGACAGCTGTTACATAAAACAATGGAAGAACTTTATCGGCCATATATCCGGCAAGAAATGAATGTTGACATTTTGACCCGAATACAAAAAAATAAATCAAATATTTTACGGGCTATTCTCCAAGCATTTGCAGAACATTATTTTCATTCGAAACATGTGTCCGAGGATGAAATTACCGGACGTAACATCATCATTAAAGAAGTATTACTGAGGTACATCTTGCGTATCCTCGAAGTCGACAAAACAGCTGTTCCGTTTACTATCCTGAGTTTAGAAGAAGAGCTAAAAGTTAAAATTCCAATACCCGTTAACGGGAATAAAGTTATGGTAAATATGGGCGGATATATTGACCGATTGGAAGATTATCATAACAGCTTGCGTATTATTGACTATAAAACAGGAAATGCGCAACGGAATTTTACCAGTATCGCCGATTTGTTTGACCGCAACAAACGAGGCAATCATGCAGCGATGCAAACGCTTGTTTATGCCCGTATGGTACACACAGCTTACCCGCAACATACACATATTTGTTCAGGATTGTACGTAATGAAAGATTTGTTTAAAGAAGACTATGACCCCCGTATTTATATTTCACGAAAACCTCCAATAAATAATTATTTTGATGTAGCGGAAGAATTTGATGCCTCGTTGGATCAGCTTTTGTCCGAAATATTCCTCAGTGATACCCCGTTTACACAAACTGAAGATACCAATCAATGTTTGATTTGCCCTTATGCCGAAATTTGTCATCGAAAGCATAGGTAAACAATAGCATATTGATGATCAATGCATGAATCTTCAATAGTTAAAATTTTGAAAGTTTTTCGAAGCTATATAAATGCTTGTATAAGAAGCACAAGAGCAAAAGCGAATACGATAACTCCTGTTATTTTATTCACCCACAAAAGATGACGAAGTCGTATTTTATTACGGAACATGTTGACAATCGATACTAAGGTAAACCACCAAACCAAACATCCGATGAAAACTCCAACGATGGACACCATAATATCCAAGTGATTGACATCTTCACTGACAACAAACCCCGCAAAGGCAGCCATAAAAACAAAAATAGGTGTAGGATTGGAAAAAGTGAGCAAAAAAGTAGTTATTAAATCCTCTAAAGGACGATGTTTTTGGTGGCGATTTTTCCGTACCTGTATGGCAGGATTGGTATTAAAAACCCTGTAAGCTAAAAACATGAATATAAACGAACCACCAATTTGTATCCATTTTCTCACCTTGAACAACATGTCAATGACAATACTGACTCCAAATCCTGCAATTAAGGCATATAAGGTATCGGCACATGCAGCGCCCAGACCTCCCAAGAGGCCTGATTTATACCCTTTGCTGATGGTCCGTTGAATACACAATGCTCCTATCGGGCCAAGCGGAACAGAAACCACTAACCCTAACAAGAAACCTTTCGCTAAGAGTCCTATTAACATATCCAGTATCGAATTGCCGTAACCAACAATATAACGCGAAGTTTTTTTGACCGATATATCTTAAAAACATCCTTTTAACTGCCATGTAGCCACATTCCATCACAAAATGATATATGATGGCTGATACAAAAGTAGAGAATGAATATCATTTTTCAAAATAGCTTATTGACTCGATATTTTTAACTATTTTTTGAAGTCATGAACATTTTAAGCAACATATTGCTTTTTATTAATATACTTTTGTATCAAAAGTAAACATCAGCCAAAGAGAACATAACGTTTTTCCCTGTTACATCCGTTCCTTTTGATTAAAAAATGATATCATGGCACAAATAGCAAAAAGTTTAACCGATCTCATCGGTCATACACCTCTTTTAGAAATCAGCAATTTTTCGAAACTCTATCAATTACCAGCCCGCTTAGTAGTGAAGTTAGAATCTTATAATCCGGGCAGTAGCGTAAAGGATCGAATTGCTTTATCTATGATTGAAGATGCCGAACAAAAAGGGAACATTCAACCCGGCGCTACCATCATTGAACCTACCAGTGGCAATACAGGTGTTGGCCTGGCATGGGTAGGAGCGTCCAAAGGTTACAAGGTTATTCTGACCATGCCGGAAACCATGAGCCTCGAACGCCGTAATCTACTGAAAGCGTTGGGGGCAACTCTTGTTTTAACACCAGGTGCGGAAGGAATGAAAGGGGCTATTGCCAAGGCAGAGCAACTTCAGGCAGAAACACCCGGATCTGTTATCTTACAACAATTCAATAATCCGGCTAACCCAGCCATACACAAAAAGACGACTGCAGAAGAAATCTGGAATGATACTGATGGAAAGGCGGATATTTTTGTCGCAGGTGTAGGCACCGGTGGAACCATCAGCGGTGTTGGTGAAGCGTTGAAACAAAAAAAACCAGCCATCCATATTGTTGCTGTTGAACCGGACGAATCTCCTGTGTTATCCGGTGGTTCTCCCTCCCCACATAAAATCCAGGGAATTGGAGCAGGATTTATCCCAGAAATATATAACGCAAAGGTAGTTGATGAAGTGTTTCGTGTAACCGGCGACCAAGCCATCAAAACAAGTAGAGACTTAGCCACTACTGAAGGATTGTTGGTTGGAATATCGTCAGGAGCAGCTGTATATGCCGCCGTGCAGCTGGCACAACGTCCACAAAACAAAAATAAAATGATTGTCGTTATCTTGCCGGATACAGGAGAACGATATTTGTCGACCATGTTATATGCTTTCGAGGAATATCCGTTATAACATTATATATCCATTCAAATTTGCCTCGATTTATTAGCATAAATAGGTCAGAGTTAGTTTGTACTACATATTTACAAAAACAACCATACGGTACAGTATGGTGATAAAAATCACTTGGCGAAGCAATAATATACTCAATCAAAAAATAGCTATTGGTAACAATTTTATAGCGATTTTTAGCTATAAAGTAGCGAAAGATCGCTATTTATATGTTGTTTTTAGCTATTCTATAGTGATTTATCGCTATTTTATAGCGGAATTTAGCTATTTTTAGGCTACCGGATATGTTACCTAAAAAGATTATAGTACAAAGATATCTCCACTCCGTATGCCCGCCTGAATGACCTACCCGAATGAATTCGTTCAGGCGGGCATAGTCGGGCAGGCTTCGCAAACTCCAGTCGACATGACGGTTATCTATGAAAGTAAAAAAGAAAAAGATTTGGAATGAGGTAAAACCTCGCACCTACAGCTTATCAAGCTTGTGGTCAGACAAGACATCATTCACCACCATCAAATATCGTAAATTATCTGGTTATGTAATAAATCGTCTAATGTTTCCCGTTTCCGGATAAGATAATCTTTACCCTCGTGCACCATTACTTCTGCAGGGCGTAAGCGTGCGTTGTAATTGGAAGCCATCGTCATCCCATAAGCGCCTGCATTCAGAAATGCCAGAATATTACCCTCCGAAATTTCAGCAACCTTACGGTTCCATCCAAAAGTATCCGTTTCGCAAATATAGCCTACCACTGTGTAAATTCGTGGAGTCCCATTAGGGTTAGACACATTGACGATATGATGGTATGCATCATAAAACATCGGGCGAATCAAGTGGTTTAACCCGGTGTCAACGCCCGCAAAAACAGTAGAAGTGGTCTGTTTCACCACATTCACTTTTGCCAACAAATAACCAGCTTGGCTCACCAAGAATTTACCCGGTTCAAATTTAAGCAACAAATCACAGCCATATTCTCTGCAAAAATCATTGAACCGTTGTGAAAGCGTAGAACCCAACAATTCGATGTCAGTTGAATAATCATCCGGTTTGTAGGGCACTTTAAATCCACTCCCGAAATCGAGGAATTGTAAATCGGGGAAATGACGTGCCGCTTCGAACATGATCTCGGCACCTTTGATGAACACATCAATATCGAGAATATCAGAACCAGTATGCATATGCAAGCCGTCTACCTTCATCTGGTATGTATTAATAACGTGTTGTATCTGAGGGAGTTGATACATGGAAATACCAAACTTGGAATCGACATGTCCGGTAGATATTTTCAGGTTACCTCCACCCATGATGTGCGGATTGATACGAATACTTACCGGAACGTTAGCGCCATATTTCAACCCAATTTGTTCTAAAATAGAAAGATTGTCCACATTGACGTGAACACCATATTTCACAACAGCTGCATCAAATTCATCAATGGATACACAGTTAGGTGTAAACATAATATCTTCCGGTGCAAATCCAGCTTTTAACCCCAACTCAACTTCCTGAATAGAAACAGCATCCAAACCAGCTCCTAACTTACAGATATACCGCATGATATTCAGATTGTTAAGCGCCTTACATGCGTAATGGATGCGCATCCGGGTATCTTCAAAAGCCTTGGTCAAACGGTGGTACTGTCCGCCAATATTAGCTGTGTGATAGACATATAAAGGGGAACCATATTTTTCAACTAATCCGGTTACACTTACCCCCCCTATTTCATATTGTCCGTTTTTAACTTTCACTGATTAATTATTGAATCGTTCACCGGTAATATTTTACCTCCAAAGACCATTGATTGATATTTATCTTAGTAGGATAATTTTCCCCATCATATTCATATTGGTATACATCCTGATTTCCGGATGCCGCATAAGTATCCCCTGTTTTAACGTACTCAATCATTTTTCCCGGATTATTCACAGACAGCAACATGCCCAATGGAATAGTTGCATAACGAACCGGGCCATAATTTGATGAAAAAGCAGGAGCATAAAACACGTTGATCAAAAACCTGAAAGGATTTTGCATGGTATCATAATCACTGTAGTCCCATTTAGTATAACTATCGGAAGGAGTATTACGATAGCATTCTACAGAGGACACATTTGATTGTTCATTGTAGGAGATGGTATAACGGCTAACAACATCATTGTCAAAAACGGTCACTTGTGTCAGGCGATAGTATTCATCATAGGAAAATGATATGCTCTGCGTCCATCCTTCGCTGGTCACCTTAGACAATATGTTCCGTTCGTCTCTCGAATAAGTCGCTGTACGTGTCTGGTTACGCCCTTGTTGTACGTACTCGTACGTGGCTCCTATCAATTGATCTCCCTGATAATTCACCGTATATGATTCCTGCCAACTACTATTGCCACTGGTATTGTTCTTTCCCGAAATCAACAACATATTTGCATCGAAATAGTATAGACTTGAGTCGTTACCGTTGACAACATCAAGTTGTTGGATTTTTGGCAAGTTAACCGGCTGATAGGGATCCGGAATATTGTCTTTGCTACAAGACACCAAGAAAAAAGCTCCAACACAAAGTATCAGAAAAAAAAATTGCCTTCGGGAAAATGTGACAAAAAGAAGCTGTAACAATGAATGTATTCGGACGTTATTCATTTGTTGGCTTTTACAATAATTCATCGGGTTGTACCACATCCATATCGCCATAATCCAAATTTTCGCCCGCCATTCCCCAGATGAAAGTATAGTTATTGGTCCCTGCACCTGCGTGAATAGACCATGCAGGTGAAATTACCGCCTGTTCGTTTTTCATCCAAATGTGGCGGGTTTCTTCTGGTTCACCCATGAAATGACAAACAGCCTGTCCCTCAGGAACCTCAAAATAAAAATAAGCTTCCATACGCCTGAGA
>JAVBMZ010000094.1:0-12535 GCA_031551935.1 Bacteroidales bacterium | reverse complement strand
CCTTGATTCATGCTTTTAGCTTTTGATAAAGCTAAAAAAACGAGAAGTCAATTCAAATCGTTACGCAACTAAAATTTCCTGAAATCACGATATACAAAGCATTTCAAAGAACATTTTTTAATTTTTAGTGCCCACTAGTGAAATGAAGTATGAAAAACCAACCAACAAAAAATTAGTAATTCGAGAAGATCTCTTAACTAAAGCAGACAAGTCTATGCTTCATGGTATCTGCAAAAGAAACGACTTGTCTGAAAAGAAATTTGATGATGAATATTTTTGGTGTGCCGATTCGAAACCCGTCGCATCTGGATATTTGGGATTAATAAAATATTTACTGGATACAAAAAACTTGGATCTGACAAAAATGCAGACCGCTTTTTTAAAAAGTATTTGCCTTGTCACTCTTCCTATTTCTTCTGAAAAAAACGACGAACACTTTAAATTGGTAGAGCAAATTTACACTGGTAATAAAATAGGAAATGAAAAACTTGAATTGCAATCCAAAGTTTATACAGAAGTTGAAAAGCTTAGAAAAAACGTAAAAAATATAAAATTAAAAAACATGGAGCTTTCAGATTTAAAGAAAATAAACTCGATTTTTCAAAAATACCAATAATCTAATTTAAATGGTTTTACTCCAAGTGATTTCGTGATCATGTTTGTACTACTTAACTGAATAATATCTCTTGTGTAAAGAGGGGGATAACCAAGCACCAAACATTTTACGTGTAGCAATTGTTATAAAATGTGCAGATTGGACTTGCTAGTCTGCACATTGCTATAACTCATTGTGCGTTAAATGTTAAAAATATTCATAGATCGTCCCGTACTATCTACAGTCATATCCATCATTTTTGTCGTGCTGGGGATCATTGGGCTTGCAACATTGCCTGTAGAGCAGTATCCCGACATTGCGCCGCCAACGGTGGTCGTCTCAGCTTCGTATCCTGGCGCTAATGCCGACGTGATCATGAATAGCGTTGCTGTGCCGCTTGAACAGCAAATCAATGGTGTAGAAGGTATGACCTACATGACGTCTACCTCGTCAAATAACGGAACAGCAACAATTACTGTATTTTTCGATCATGGTGTCAATCCTGATATTGCAGCGGTGAATGTGCAAAATCTTGCGGCAACGGCAACACCTATGTTGCCACCCGAAGTGGTACAATCGGGTGTTACCGTAAAAAAACAACAAAGCAGTACCATATTGATGATTGCTTTGTCATCGGATAATCCGGACTACGATGGACAATTTATTCAAAATTATGCCAATATCAATATCATACCACAAATACAACGTGTCAGAGGTGTTGGATATGCCAATGTGTATGGTGCACGTGACTATTCGATGCGTATTTGGCTCAAACCTGATGTATTGGCATCGTATGGGATAACCTCGACAGAGGTGATTGCTGCCTTGAATGATCAAAATATTGATGCAGCGCCAGGACAATTGGGACAAAACGATAACCAGACATTTCAATACACAATGAAATTCACAGGACGGTTAAAAACTGCCGAAGAATTTGGCAACATTATCATACGTTCTCAGGATGGACAGGTATTACGCATAAAAGATGTAGCCAATGTAGAATTAGGGTCGTTGAATTACACAGTGTTTTCAAAAATGGATGGTGATGAGGCAGTTGCTATTGGAGTAAGTCAAACTGCGGGTTCGAATGCACAACAAGTAATCAAAGATATCAAAGCGGAATTGGTCGTGGCTGCTGAAGATTTTCCTCCGGGACTAAAAGTAACCTATGTCAATGATGCCAATGAGTTTTTGTCCGAATCCATTCGCAAAGTTATTCATACATTGGTAGAAGCTTTTATTCTCGTATTCATTGTTGTATTCATCTTTTTACAGGATATCCGATCAACCATTATTCCAGCCATTGCTGTTCCTGTGGCTATTGTCGGTACATTTTTTTTCCTGTTGCTGTTTGGGTTTTCTGTTAACCTGTTGACGCTTTTTGCGATGGTATTAGCTATCGGAATTGTGGTGGATGATGCTATTGTAGTAGTGGAAGCGGTACACGCAAAGCTCGATGCAGGTGAGAAAAGCCCAAAAATAGCCACTTATGGCGCAATGCAGGAAATTGCTCCTGCTATCGTGTCCATTACGCTGGTGATGTCAGCAGTATTCATTCCTGTGAGTTTTATCGGCGGTACAAGTGGTGTCTTTTTTAAACAGTTTGGGTTGACATTGGCTATTGCCATTGTGATATCGGCCATTAATGCTTTGACGTTGAGCCCCGCATTGTGCGCTATTTTTCTGAAACCTTATGCCGAAAAGAAAAGTTTCTTACGACGGTTTTATTACTATTTTAATGTTGGGTTCAACGCTGTTATCAACAAATACAAATCAATTTTATCTTTTTTTGGTAAAAAAATGCATCGCTGGATAGCTTTTGGCATCATAGGTGTGGCTATAACTGCCATCGTGATTTTAATGCGAATGATTCCGGCAGGCTTTGTACCACAGGAGGATAGCGGGGGCGTGATGGGTATGGTGACACTGCCTCCGGGAGCGTCATTAGAACGAACAGACTCGTTGGTACAACATGTGGTGAAAATAGCTGAAAAAGCGCCTCATGTGCAGCATGTTCTTAATATCACGGGGGTAAATTTTATGAGTGGTCTTGGCAGTTCCTTTGCCAGTATTGCAATGAAAATGGATCCATGGAAAGAACGGAAAGTTACCACCAACGATATTGTTGCTTACATGCAACAGGCCACCGATTCTATCCACGATGCTACATTCATGTTCATGGGCAATCCCACCTTGCAAGGATTTGGCCTTAGTAATGGTGTAACGTTACAAATGCAGGACAAGACAGGCGGCGATATTCAGAATTTTTTTGACATTACGAATCAGTTTCTTGCGAAGCTGAATGCGAGGCCTGAAGTACTGGTGGCCATGACCACGTTTAATCCCAACTTCCCACAAAAATTAATTCAAGCAGATGTTGCAAAAATAAGAAGTGCGGGATTGACGCTTACTGATGTGATGAGTGCCCTGCAGGCATATGTGGGAAGCATGTATATATCCAACTTCAACGTATATGGTAAGCAATTCAGGGTGATGGTTCAGGCTTTACCTGAATACAGGTCAAAATTAGAAGATCTTAATGAAATATTTGTTCGTACAGCGAGTGGAACCATGGCACCTATTACTGAATTTCTTATCATCAAGGATGTTACAGGACCACAATCGTTGAATCGTTTCAACATGTACACTTCCATGGATGTGACCATTATTCCCAACTTTACGAAAGGATACAGTACGGGTGAGGTGATTAGCCTACTGAAAGGAATAGGCGACGAAACCCTTCCGGAAGGATATACTTATGATTATTCAGGAATGAGTCGTGAAGAAGTGAAAAGTGGCGGGCAAACCATCATTATTTTCGCTATTTGTTTGGTATTTGTCTATCTGTTATTGTCGGCATTATACGAAAGCTATATCATACCTTTTGCGGTCATACTTTCACTACCCGTAGGGATTTCAGGTATCTTTATTTTCATCTTCGTTTCGCTGATGAGTGGAAGCGGCATCGTTAATAATATCTATGTTCAGATTTCGATGATCATGTTAATTGGACTTTTGTCCAAAAATGCAATTCTAATTGTAGAATATGCACTCCAGCGAAGACGTGAGGGCATGAGTATTGTCGAGGCTGCCATTAGTGGAGCTGTTGCGCGTTTACGTCCTATCCTTATGACTTCATTGGCGTTTATCTGTGGACTATTGCCTTTAGCTTTGGCAACAGGTGCAGGTGCGGTGGGTAATCGTTCCATCGGAATCAGTGCTGTTGGCGGAATGCTTATTGGTACACTATTTGGGATTCTGGTAATTCCCACATTATATATGGTTTTTCAATCGTTGCAGGATTTGATCAGCAAACCGAAACAGGTAACTGACACCAATCATCAGGCTACAGGAGGTGAAAATGAATAAAAGTTCTATAACTCGAATTCCTTTGCTATTACTGGTAATTTTAGTATTAAGCTTTACTTCCTGTCAGGTTTTTCATCGGTATCATGCACCTGATCCCGATACACAAGCCCTATTTCGAGGCGAAAATCCCACTGATACCACTACTATCGCCAGTATTCCATGGCGGACGTATTTTGCCGATTCGGCACTTATTGCTTTAATTGACAGTGGACTGAATAATAATTATGATCTTCGCATCGCTGTTTCACGTATCCGCCAAGCTGAAGCAGACCTCAGCGTAGCGCGTGCGGCTTTTTTTCCGAGTATTAAACTGGGAGGGCAGGCAGCTGAAGCTCGTACCAGCACAGGTGATAATGGTACAAAAGCATTGGGCTACCCACGCGACCAGTTTACCTTATCGGCCGTGGTATCATGGGAAATAGATATCTGGGGAAGGGTTGGCAGTCTGCAACGCGCACAGTATGCTCAATTCTTGAATAGCCATGTTTACCGCAATCTGGTGCAAACCTCACTAGTGGCCAACATTGCTACAACATATTACACTTTGTTGGCGATGGACGAGCAATTAGACATCACTAAAGAAACTGTTAAACTGCTGGAAGAAAGTGCTACCACTATGGAAGCTATGATGGAGGCAGGAATGTTAACTGCCGCCGCGGTGGAACAAAGCAAAGCCTTGCTGTATGGCACACAAACTACTATTCCTGATATAGAGAACCAGATACGTCAGTTGGAAAATTCTCTTTGCCTGATGATTAGCCGCAAACCAGATAGCGTTGTACGGACGTCTATTTTCCAACAAATACTGCCCATGGAACTAAAACACGGTATCCCCGCACAGATGTTGGCGCGCCGTTCCGACGTACAACAAGCTGAATTGAATTTTCGTAATGCTTTTGAGTTAACCAACGCAGCACGAGCGTCCTTCTACCCGAGTATTTCATTGGGAGCTTCGTCAACTGCTGCAACCATGATTGGCTATACCTCCACCTCGATTACCGATTTTTTCAAACTAGAAAATTTACTTGCCAACATTGTAGGCAATATCACACAACCTGTTTTTTCCCAGCGACAATTGACCAGGAACCTAAAAGTAGCAAAAGCACAGCAGGAAGAGGCGTTGTTCACTTTTGAACAAACAGTGTTGTCTGCAAGCGTGGAAGTATCCAATATATTATATGCTTATCAATCATCGCTCCGTAAAAACGATATACGCGCAAAACAAGTACAATCGCTCAAAACAGCTGTAGATTTTACACAACAACTACTTATAGCTGGTGAGGCCAATTATACAGAAGTACTTACCGCCGAGCAGAGCTTATTACAAGCGCAACTTAATCAAGTAAACGATCAGTTAGAACAATTACAGGCGACAGTAAATTTATACAGGGCATTGGGAGGCGGGGTAGAATAATGATTTCGGGTAAATTTTTCAAAAATTTGTCAATAACATCACAAGATAGGCAATACCTGCAATTAATCCGATAAAAATAAACATCATCACTATCAAACGAAGTTCAAGCTTTAGTTTACCTATCAACGGGATTTTTGCAGTAATTCTATGGAGATTGGTCATGAATGTTGGCGGTTGTAAATCACTATCCTTTATATAGCCGGCTTCTTTCAGAATCTCAACTGCCTTTGCCAGATCGCTTTCTTTTACTTGCAGTTTTACCCCTCCTATAGCGGCAGAATAAAAATGATATACTTGCGCCATGAATTCGTCCTTAACAAAACATTCAATTCCTTCCGATTCCAATCTTCCACGAACTATTGCCACTTCTTGCGGGTAGGTGAATGTTAAAACGGTGATAAACTTGTCGGGTGCGTTATCCATGGTGAGTGATGTATTAAAATGATACGATACTGCTATGCAAAAAACATTTCCGGTTCTTTCCTCTCAGTATTGGCTTTTACAAATTTTTTTCCGGCTATTTTATAAAGAAGGCCGCTAAAATGACGTGCATTTTGCGGACAAACCTTGATACACCGGGCACATGAAATGCAGCGTTTCTTATCAGTCTTCCGTGGGTGTATAGTTTCTATCGCTTTTGTCGGGCATGATTTCACGCATGTTCCACATTCGTTACATGCCGAATTACCTTTAGGATGGAGTGGAATATTGCCTGTAGGTCTATATGGAAAATTTCCTTTCACCATTATTTCCGGTACGGTTGACAGCTGTTCATATTTCAATAATTGTTCCATGCATTTTTTGCCGAATTCAGCAGCAATGATTTTATCTTGCTCGTCGGGTCGCCCGTTAGCTACTGCCGGAAAAATAGAATGTTCAGCAACAAATGTTCCTGCGGCCAATACTTTGAAGTGGTTGGCTTCTATCATATTTTTCAATTCCAACAAAGCATCGTCATATGCCCGGTTACCATAGACACATACTATCACAGCGGGTGTCGAATTTCCCTTAAATCGGTTTAAAGCATCAATTGCAATAGTGGGAACACGACCGGAGTATACGGGCACACCAAATATAACTAATTCGCTATCAGTTATGAAAATATCTTCGGATATTCCTTGGGTAATGTTATATTCTTCGATCGTCTCAATCCCCATATTTTCCGATATATACTTCAATGTTTTTTGAGTGGTGCCGGTAGCGCTGAAGTAAATTAAATTCAATTTGTTCATTTTCAATAGAATGAGCTGTTTTTATTCGGATTATTTTTCAATTTTTCTATTCAATTATCCAGTCCGACGGATACTTTGTTTCTTATCAGGCAATGCCTGTTTTCTGCCTTCAATTTGGTTTTTCGCAAAAATCTTGAAACATTTTTGTGTGATTGACTCTTAATGCACTGAAAAACAATAATCGATAGTCATTTCAAAACTATATCTTTGTTTTAGCTGGACGTTCATTCCGCATGTTACATTGATATATATTTTCCGATAGCATAACCACTCCAGGTCGCTAATAGACATAAAATAACACTCAATAAAGCATAAGCAAAAAATAACAAGACATCCCCTTGTTTCAATAAGTTGAAATTTTCCCATGAAAATGCAGAAAAGGTGGTGAACCCTCCGCAGAATCCGATGGTCAATAAACACATGTAAGAACTTCTATCCGAAATAAACGGGATGGCCAAAAACAGTCCAATAAGCAATGAACCTAATATATTGACACCAAAAGTAGTGAAGGGAAATATGGGTGTTGCGAAATTTGCAAGCAATCGTGCGATACCAAAACGGGCAACACTACCTATCCCACCTCCAATAAATACCAATGCGAATAATTTGATCATATCAAACAAAAAGACCGTAATTCCAATTGCCCAAAATTACGGTTTTTATCGTTGCATACTATATTCTTCAGACAGAATTACTATATACAAATCCTTGTATTAAAATCCTATTGTTAGTTTTGCCATGAAATTACGAAATGGTTGTGGAAAAAAGTATTTGTCTACCAATTCTTCGTCACCGGAATATTTACGGTAAACAACTGCATTGGAAATGTAGTCGGCATTCCAAAGGTTATTGACGGAAAACTGCAACCCAATGTAAAACTTCTTGAAATCGAGTTGATATTGAGCGATGGCATTATTTACGAAGTATCCATCTAATCGACGGCCTGCATTTGAGGTGTTGTCATAATACTGCTGGCCGACATATTTAGCTGTTAACCCAACAGATAGACCTTTGATAATTTCATACGAGATATCGGCAGCTCCAACCCATTCGGGCGAAAAGGCAAGATTAGTTGTTCCCAAGTGCTCCTCGCGTTGGGGTAGGGAAGTGCCGCCTTCTGTTTCGGCCTTTACATAAGCGACATAATTTTTGATTTTGTTGCGGCTATATGCAATATTTCCATTGATATTCAACCCTTTTACCGGACGAATGCCAAATGTGAGCTCAATGCCTGTGCGATAACTATCCGGAACGTTTTCCATCAATGGATAACCTGCATCATTCAATTTCCCTGTGTTTACTAACTGATCTATATAGTACATATAGAATAAATTAGCACCAATCGATAATATGTTATTGTTTAATTCATATCCAACTTCTACATCATATAAGGTTTCTGGTTTTGGCATGACCGAACTTCCATATTTCAATGCATCTTTGATATCGGCACGTGTTGGCTCCCGGTGTCCAACGGCAAATGAAACATAAGTACGTTGCTGGGGTGTAATGATACAAGTAAAGCCCGCTTTCGGATTGAAAAAATGGTAATGATGATCTTGGTCAAGGTCAGCTAAATCATCGTCTAACCCAGACATATCATAACCAATATAACGCCATTGCACATCTCCGAAAGCATACCAACGCTGCCCGATTTGTTGTGTTATTTTTAGGTAAGTACTGACGTCGGGTTTGGTTCCCTTGTTACGATACCATTCGTCATCGGCAGTTACTGCTTGTTGGTATTGGGCCCAAATAATATTACCATAATGGTCATTGTCGAAATAACTACCCGAAACGCCTAAGTGCGCGCGAGTTTTGTCGGTAGTATAATTGGCTGTTACAATGGCTCCATAAAGGTTATTATCCAACCATTTACGTCGTATCAAGTCAGTTCTACTGATGATGGTTCCATCACCAGTGTCATATGCAGGCAGATCGTAACTTGAAAGCTTGGCGTTTTGTTTGTATTGCTCATAATAACCTTTGCCCCTGGTGTAATATAAAATCGTATTCAATTTGATACGTTCGCCCAAGCGCTCGCTGTAATGCAAATGCACATGTGCTTGGCGATAATTATCAGTTTCATTATCGTAACGGACCGTATTCCCCTCATTGTCGGTATACAATCCCGATAGATTATAGCGCCGGTTGGTTGACATCTTGTCTTCTGGTACTCCTTCCCACGAAATGTCTGTATGTTGATCCCCATAGAAGACATTTAATTTAATAATACGTTGACTGCTTGAGTATCCGCCAGTGAAAAATACCGATTGCTGTTTCGAACCGCTATGTTCAATGTATCCATCTGTGCGGCCAAGAGAGTAGCGCATATCGGCATTCCAGCCACTTTTACTACGTCCTGTTCCGATAGCTGCATTTAACTTGAACGTGTTGAATGAACCATAAATCGTACTAATCTGTCCGTATGGCTTAGGCTGTGGTTGTGCTGTCTGCATATTGAGCGTAGCTCCGAAAGCAGCTGCTCCATTCACCGAGGTTCCTACACCCCTTTGTATCTGCATGGATTGTAGTGAAGACATTAGATCGGGCATATTGACCCAAAATACAGATTGACTTTCGCTGTCATTTATCGGCACGCCGTCGAATGTAACATTGGTTCGGGTGGCATCGCTTCCTCTGATTCGAAACGATTGATTCCCAATAGCTGCACCATTTTCAGAAGTCATCACCACTGAAGGACTAAATCCAATGGCATTAGGGATTTCTGGTTGGACCATCATTTGGCTGACATCCGATGTTTTGAGGTTGATAAAAGTGGTTGGTGTACGCTCATTAGCACGTGTAGCCGAAACCACAATTTCCGACAACTCCACCTGCCTGATGGAATCGTTTTGGGCATGTAAGCCCAAGGAACAGCATAAAGCTGCAAGAAAAAATACCTTTTTCATTAAAACAAATACTTATAGTTTCAAGTTGGTTGTTTTGGATTCAGTTATTTGCTGGATACAAAACTGCAAAACTTCCAAGCAGGAAACAGGTTCAACAAAAAAGGGGATTGATGAGATTTTAGAAACGCATTGAAAGAAGGATGCCGCCGGCTGGCAATCTTTATCCCTACGCCGGTATTATCCGGTTCAGGTTCAAAGGGTATAATCTCAGTCTGTTACATACAGACACCCCTAAAAGACTATGCTGCAAAATTAATGATTTTGTTGGGAACAACAAAACAACCGATCATAATACATCACTGTTTTTATAGGAACACCGGGAAAACTATTATTGTTAGCTAATAAAACGAAAAAATAATTGGTGATATTTGTAAAAATAAGTATCGTTCAACAAATCATCATACCATACCGTATGGTATGATGCGTAGTTCAATAATTTGAGGTGCAATATCTATCAATTTATGCTATAATAAACTGCAAAGCCTTCTCATGCCATGTATTAACTTATGGTTTGTCATTGACACAATATCAGGCAAAGCTTTACAAAGATCGATGAGTTTTATAGTTCCAGGTCAATGTTATGTTGTTCCTTCCATGGCAGACCATGAATATTTAGTTGTTCCATGAATGGATCCGGATCAAATTCTTCTACGTTAAATACTCCGGGTTTTTTCCAAAGACCTTTCATAAACATCATAGCGCCAATCATTGCCGGAACACCTGTAGTATAACTTACAGCTTGCGTGCCGGTTTCTTTGTATGCAGCTTCGTGGCTACAATTGTTATATACATAATAAGTATGTTCTTTCCCATTTTTTAATCCACGAATGCGACAGCCAATGGAAGTCCAACCCGTATAATTTTCACCAAGATCTCCGGGGTTAGGAAGAACGGCTTTGAGGAATTGTATGGGGACAATTTCCATACCTTGGTATATGATGGGCTCAATGCCCGCCATACCAATGTTTTGGATGGCGCGAAGATGCGCCAAGTATTCTTGGCCAAAAGTCATCCAGAACCGGGCGCGTTTCAGCGTCGGGAAATGTTTCACCAATGATTCCAACTCTTCATGGTAGATTAAATATGATTCTTTAGGTCCGATTTCGGGATAATTCAATGGCTTGTGTATCTCGTGTGGCTTAGTATACAACCATTGACCATTCTCCCAGTATTTTCCTTTCTGGGTTACTTCACGAATATTGATTTCCGGATTGAAATTTGTGGCAAATGGATGTCCGTGATCCCCTGCATTACAATCAACGATATCTAAATATTGAACTTCGTCAAAATAATGCTTGGCAGCATAGGCCGTATATATGTTGGTAACGCCCGGGTCAAATCCGCAACCCAAAATAGCAGTCAGTCCTGCCTTTTTGAACTTATCCTGATAAGCCCATTGCCATTTATATTCGAACTTGGCTTCATCTTTTGGTTCGTAGTTAGCCGTATCCAGATAGCTTACGCCTGTTTCGAGGCAAGCATCCATAATGGTAAGGTCTTGGTAAGGCAAGGCGACATTTACCACTAAATCGGGCTTAAAACTACGTATGAGTGCTACCAATTCTGGTACTTTATCGGCATTTACTTGTGCTGTTTTTACACGATTACCGCCAATTGCAACGGCAATAGCATCACATTTGGATTTAGTACGACTAGCTAACAGAATATCGCCAAACACTTCGGGTACCAAAGCTATTTTGTGGGCCACCACGGTGCCAACACCGCCGGCTCCGATAATCAAAACCTTACTCATTTATTTTGTTCATTGATGAAATGCAAACCTACATGTTTTTTACGTATCTTACAATATATTTTTCGTGTTCCCAGGCGGAACAGGTTAATACGTGATATTTTCAATTTGCGCTATCGGGCTTGTAGGTTTGCTTTTTATTTTCCGGACAATTACCGCTACTGGTCGTAAAAAGTAGTATAGAAAAAATAACTTTTCTGGCAGGTGAATTGTTTTCCAGTGAATAGGATTAGTAAGTGCTACAGCCAATAAGGATTTCATATCTTGTTTCGGAGAAATCCGTTTGTCATAGATGAGGTTTAACCATATTTGGCGTAGAGTCGGAATATCTTTGTGAAGGATGAAACGAAGTGCCATTTTGGTAATTTTAGGAGATATGGTTAATTCCTTCAATCCATCAGGCATGGTTACGCCGAAGAGCAAATTGGATAAAAAAGCTGTTTGTCCTAACATTTCTGTCAAGCCATATTTACTGGCTTGTTCTATCATTTTATTGATTTGTTCCGGTGTTGCGCGTTGGATAATCATCGCCATATCCCACAGCCAAAATAGTCTTCTCCAGCTGTGATGAGCGCCATGATAACATAAGTATAGTATCTGCATCATATCGTCTGGAACTGGAATTTCACTATTCCCGATGGCAATTTTCTGATGGTTTTTGAAAAAATCGATACCGCTAAAAAGAGAGTTATTGGAGATCAAACGCCAATGTAACTCAACATACAGGTTCTGGGATGGAAGGGTGAAAAAAACATCTTTATAATATTTTCGCCAAAATTGAACTTGCGTTGCATTAAACTCTGTAGGATCGTATGTGGGAATATAGCTGGCTTGTCTTAGGATATCTGTTGCTTTGTCTAAATGACGCTCCTCAACCAAAATATCCAAATCATGTGCTTGGCGCGCAGCTATGTCGCCGTACAGTTTCATGGACAATGACGGACCTTTGATGTTAAGCCACAATATTTGTTGTGCGTCGAATAATTTAGAAAGACGCACCAATTCTCCTGATAACTTGAGGATACGTAAATTGTGTTGCGTCAATAAATCCCGTACTTCTTGCAATATCTCATCTGGTAAGTTTTCACAATTTCCCTTTAGGATAGGATATAGTTGCGGAATAAGTTTATGATGTTGTATGATTTCCAAAAATACTTTTGGTCGAATACCCTTCGGGCATTGTACAATAATAGGTGTAGATGCAAATGCTGCTTGACAACAAGAAAACAGAAATTTGTATTCTGTTGCTGCAGGATGGTTTTTTAA
>JAVBMZ010000119.1:0-11096 GCA_031551935.1 Bacteroidales bacterium | reverse complement strand
TCCTTCCATGCGAAACGCCCAACCCTGTTCGCATCGTGCCTGATAAAAATAATACGGTTTCTGCCCTTTGGCGTCGAAAACGAGCGAAACACTGTAATTGATAAGCTCCGCTTCGACTTCTTTTTTGGTTTTTGGCTTTCCATACCCTTGCTGCGGCGTTTGTGCGCTGACATGCAGCATCAACGCTGCTGTTACGAATAATAATTGAATCCTTTTCACAGTGTATAATATTGAGAGTTGAAAAATTTTGTCCTTGTCATCCGCCACTATAATCTTATCTGTCCGACGTTGCTTGTGAGAAGAATGGCACCCAGTATGAGGCCCAATACAACCGATACCACAATTACGCATACCAAGCTGATAACAAAATACACGGTAACTTTGTCTCCGGGCGTTTTCATCATCGGCACCAGTCCGGTGTAAAGAATATACAAGCCATACAAACCGGCAAGCGTTGCAATGATCCCCAACGACGGCAGGATATAGAATATCCCTGCAAGACACATGGGCGTATAGGAATAAGCCACTAATGCAAAAGCCTGATTGAAGTTCTTCGTCGAGCCGAACGACTCGGCTAACAAGTCGATGATAAAGGCTGTGAGGTACACGCCACCGACCATGGAAATAAACGATACAACGGCTTGCCGTACACCCCAACCGATGGTTCCGCCGACATGTATACCCAATACGTTATATCCGATCAGTCCATAGCCAATAAACTGGCAGACTGCCGGTATGAGCGCCAGCAGCAATAAGTACGAAGTAAGTACCGTAGTATTTGGGTACTGTTCTGTTTCAATGGTTGCCCATTCCGTTTTCGGGGTAACCAAAATGTTTTTGATACTATTGATAATGTCCATGATATTTTAAGTTATGAATGACTAAATTTTAAATCTAATTGCTTATTTGTACCAATTCCGTACTGCTTTGCAGTTTGTCCTTATCATTGTATGATTCGGTTTTTACGGTGCCCACGCCAGGCGCATACCACGATACGGTACGCGCTATCACATCCCTTTTCATCACGGTGGTGGTGACGGTCTGAGTGATTTTGTGGCATCTGAATGTTCCAGCCGGAACCGTTACGTCATCGATAGTAAGGCATTTGCCATCCGTCATTTTCATCACTGTTTTCATTTTCATGATCCCCATATCCAGAGTCATGGTCATGTCCGCATCCTTGAGCGCCTGACCGGGTTGCATATTGCTCGGCAACTCCATCGGCACACCGGTGACTTCCATTTTGATTTGCTGATCTTTCTGCTGTCCGGCAAACATTTGATTCATGTCCAGAATTACCACATCGTCTTTGATGATCACTTTACAGGGCATTTCCACCGACGGGTCCGACAATGGTTTCTGGTTTTTGTCCAAACTTTCTAACACATACGAGATGGTCATGTTGCTACCCGAACCTTCCACGTCTTTGATGGTTTGCCGCGAATAGCTTTCCGTTTTCCCTTTACTGTTGTTCTGCACGTATACCAGTACCGTTCCCGCCTTGGTGGGGAAGAATGTTTTTTGCGCATACGTTCCCGCCGTTATCGAAGCTGCAAGCATTGTCATTACTAATAATTGAATCCTTTTCATGATGATGTTTTTGTTTGTTTGATGATTAAGATTTTTATCCCTTCCTGTATCAAGATTGTCGACAGAGTATATGTTCCCTGAACACTATGCATTCCACTATCAATTTATTTAATTTCCACTCCACAAAACAACCCGATGTATTCGCCCTGTTTGCCGGGAACAATGTCCGGTATTCTTTCGGCGGACATGGCAGTACGGACGGTTTGTCCCATTAGTTTACGGTTGGATATATATATCGCTTCCGCGTTATCGCCGAAGCTGCTACGCGTGAAACCGCCGCTCATATTGCAGAATTTTTGAAATGGCTTCAGGATGATGTTATCTTTCAAAGGCTTAATTTCACCTTTCGAACCATGCCAGGAAGTCCATAACTCCGCATGATCACAGGAAATACGAAAGGTCGCTGTAAACCACACCTTATAATCGAGACCGAAGTCAACCAACTTAGTTTCTTTTTCTACAGTGGTGAATTTACAATCCTTGAAGAGGATCAGTTCAGGAAAATGAAAACTCCGTACAAGCGGCGACCCCGGGAGAGAAAGTATTGGTTCGCGATCCTCGCGCGCCAATGCATACAACATATTGACCCCCGGTTGAAAAAGGCCCATACTTGATGCACGCCGGGTATAGTCGTATAACTTGTAGTCATCCTCAATATTCAGTTTATCCATCCAAAGTTGGGTAGTAGCATAATACTTGTCCAGCAAATCGTCCAGCTCATCGAATGTGTTGTTGAATGCGTTCAGTTGCTGCTTGAAGTAGGGCAATGCCTGCGCATACGTACTGCGTCCGTCCGTGAAAACAGGATTGGTGATCGCCGGACTATAGGATTCCCAAAAAACGTCCGGTATATCAAACGCTTCTACATTTAACCATTGGTCGATTTGGCTGAGCGCCCAGTCAATATGTTCTATACTGTAACCTATCCATTCGTCCTTTCCCTGTTTGCCTTTGTTGGCATTGTAATATGACAGGTAATTGGTCAAATCCTGTAGCATTTGCGAATATAGCGTAGGTATCTGCATCGAAAACGGCATCATATATTCGGCAATAACAGCGGCCATGCTGCCGGCATATTGTTCTTCCGATCCATTGACAAACTGCGGCAGCCGCGGGCGTCTTTCTACATGGGCAGATTGGGATTGGAAAAGAGGTGCCAGGGGAGCAATAGACGCACTTGCTTTTGTAGTTGCATCCAAGCAGACGGCTGAGTTTCGCTTTTGTTTTTGAGCATCGTGCATTTGGTCAATAGCCTTATTGATTTTCGTAAGGCCGTTCACATCCGCATTAGGCGAGAAATAGAGCACGGTTTTGCAATAATTCTCCACTGCCAGGTCGTTGCGTCCCTGTTTGAGGTAAACAGCCGCAAGCCCCTCAGTAGCAAAAGCGCAATCAGCGTCTATTTTGAGCGCTTCCTTGAATTGCTTTTCAGCATTGTCGAGGTCGCCTTTGTCAAAATACGAACAACCAAGCGCCGAGAGGATAGGCGCACTGTTCGGCGCCAGTTGTGCGGCACGTTGCAATACGGTAAATGCGTGATCGTTCATGTCCGCTATACGCAGATACCCGCCAAAATTGAACAAGGCAAAAGGATTGTTTTCATCTTTCAGTACAGCGGAAGAGGCCGCTGTCCCGATCAAGCTGAGTGAGTAGCCTTCGCCAGCAATCGCAGCTGCCAACCAGGCAGCATCGTCGGATCCGTTATCGCTTGCGGCTTGTGTTCCTGACTTGGTTTTATTCCGGAAACTGCTCACAAGAGGTTCGATAGCATCCTGTTCTGTCTGCGTGAGTTTTTCATAACAAATGGTAAAGATATTTTCGGATACTTTCCCTGCATCAGTGGAAGTGATACCCGCTATCGGTGGAATTTCTGTAGTTCCGGGCTTCCCGTCATCATTAGAGTTGTCAAGGTCGCTGCTATCTTTCTTACAGGCGGCGAATATGATTGCCAAGGTTATTGGGAACAAAAAATTGAAAAACAAAAATTTCCTTTTCCATCTAACAGTCGTTCTTGTTTTTTGAATGGCATTCATTTTGTAAATATCTAATTATCAAGTATATTTTTCGAAAAACCTCCATGCATCTACCTGCAAACGAGTGCAATAGGCAACGGGCATGGAGGAACATCCACATCACAGGATTTAATTAAAACTTAAGTGATACGCCAAGATTCAATATTGCCACACCATAACCCAGCTCAGCAAAAGCGGCAAACGAATCGGTGAAATAATAACGAGCGCCGATAAACCATGCCCAGGTAAATTCACTAGCAGCACCGGAACCTAACCAACTTGCATTGGTTCCTGTCCATTTAAAAGAAACAACATTGTAACCCAACATCAGGCCAGTATAGGTGTCAAGTTTGTCGAGAAATGCATAATGTAATACACCGCGAGCACCAATAATGATGTTACTGCTTTTCCACCCATATTTAGTCCCATATGCAGATTCTTCCCACTTGGCCGAAGCATATCCCAACAATCCGCCTATTCCAAGGGAACTTTTTTCATCCCAAAGATTGTCTTTGATACAACGTTCATAATACAAAGAAATGGCCGGTATACGCTTGATGCCCGAACCGTAATAACCCGAATAAATATTACCGCCAAAACCGATACCCAGACCTGCTATATTGTCTTTTTTCACAAACGACAATTTTTGCGCTGAGCCCTGTAAGGCAGCAAAACATAAAATCAAACATACTACCACTAATTTTTTCATTTGTCTTTCAATTTTAAGGTCTTCTCCTACTCATAAGGCTTTTCGGATTCCGCCGTTCGTTCTTATTGATGCTGCAAAACTACAGGATGGTTTTTCCCTAAAAATTACCATTTCTGGTAATTTTTCAAGTGAATACTCAATTTATTTTTGCATCAGATTTTGTTGTATATTTGGCTGAATATTAACCATTCATGCAACCTATAACAAATCTGGAAAAATGAAACTGAAAGCCTCTTTTAGAAACGGAATGCTGTTATTGGCAATAGTGATGTACGGAATAGATGTACAGGCACAAAATCTCGATTCGTTGGAGCAGGTACTGCAAACACAAAAACTTATGCCTAGCGATCAAATCAAAGCGTATGACGATCTAAGCTGGGGATACCTGAGCATCGACTTTGACAAATCCTCCGGCTATGCGCGGAAAGGTATTGCGATTGCTGAAGAGGAAAAAAACGCTGTCATGGTCGGCACATTTTACCGCAATCTTGGCGTTGCTTACTATATGAATGGGAATAACGACACCGCCCGTTTGTATCTTGACCAAGCGCTCAAATACGCTATCAAAACAAAAAATGAAAATCTTGAGGCGGCCATTTACGGCGCCATTGGGAATATTTATCATGTCGAAAGCCAGACAGAAAAAGCATTGGAATATTACCAGAAATCGCTCAAACTGTCGGAAAAACAAAACAATAAAAGTCGAATCAACCAGTTATTAGGAAATATCGGTGCGATGTATTTACATATCGACAACCATTTACAAGCTGAAAGTTATTATCTCAGGGCCGAAAAAATATGTATGGAAATTAATGATTTATTTGGACTTGCTACCGTAAAAAGCGGGTTAGCTGACATTTATCTCGAAAAAAAAGAATTTCAAAAAGCATTGGATTATGTCCTGTCGGCAGTTGATATTTGCCATTCGTTGGGAAAAACAGCCGAAGAATCCGAAGCATTACAAATGGCGGCCTTTGTATATAAAGATGGATTCGATGATTATCCCCGTGCCTTGGAATATGCCCGGAAAAGCTTGGAATTATCCGAAAAAACAGGTTACATACGCGATATAGTAGCTTCGTTGAGTGTATTGGCAACTACACAATTCAAGATGGGACAATACGCCGAGTGCGAAGAAAATGCATTACGCGGATTGGCGCTTGATTCGACTCACATCGTAAAAAAGACCCTTTTGTTTTCTGCACTAAGGGCAAGTATCATGCTGGGAAAAAAGGAGCAGGCAATAGATTACGCCACACAAATTAACGACTTGACGTTCCGTTTGAATAATGATGAATTCAAACAGAGGCTTTTCGACATGGAGTTAAAATATGAAACAGACAAAAAAGAATTGCAAATCAATGCATTAAAAGAGCAAAAATTGTTTATTACATGGCTAAGCATCGCACTGGGAGTCATTTTCCTGTTGGCTTTGGCTTTTCTCATTGCCAAACACCGTTTAGCGGTCAACAAACGTAAATTGGCAGAACAGCAAGTGAAGCAACTCGAACAGGAAAAACAACTCATTGCCACCCAAGCGGTGCTCGACGGCGAAACAGCCGAACGTACTCGCTTAGCCCGCGACCTGCACGACGGTTTGGGAGGAATGTTATCGGTAGTAAAATTAAATCTGAATGACGTGAAAAAAGGAGTAAGTATTGAAAGTGATGATGTGGTACGTTTTGATCGCGCTATGGGTTTACTCGATGAGTCGATATACGAATTGCGCCGTGTAGCCCACAACATGATGCCAGATTCGCTCACCCGTTACGGCCTGCGGGTGTCACTCAACGACTTTTGTAATAGCATCCCCGGCGCAGTGTTTAGTCATTATGGTAGCGACGAACGCCTGGACCCCAAACTGGAAGTGATGATTTATCGAACAGTACACGAGTTAGTCAATAATGCGCTAAAGCACGCCGGCGCTACCGAAATCATCGTACAGATGATCCAGGAATCCGATCGCGTATCCATCACCATACAGGATAATGGTCACGGCTTTGATCCCACCACGCCCTCCTCCGGAAACGGTCTGAACAACATCCGAAATCGCGTAGATTCCTACAACGGCCGCATGGATGTATATTCCGAACCGGGCAAGGGAACGGAAGTAAGTGTGGAATTCAAATTATAACCGGGTATAAAAACGAATGGACAAGAGACTTAATTTTTGATTTGTATGAAACAATTACCCATGAAAAATATTCCATATATAGCACTACTTATCCTTGTCTTAACGGCTTGTCGCGAACCAGGACAAAAAGCGACCAACCAGCAAATTCAGCAACTATTGGACAAATCGAGTGATTACATCAGTACCGATCAGTTTGATTCGGCATTGGTTATCCTATACGACCTGTTGCCCCGCTTGGACGCCGACAGTTTGTCGCTACAACGCATTAACGCAATGAAAAACATAGGAATTATCTATGATATAGAAGGGAAATACGATTCGGCAAGTTATTATTTGTACAAGGCATTGCGGCTATCCGAACAGACCAGAGAAGAAAAAATCCATGTGCGGATTCTTTGCGATTTAGGTATCCTTTACTTTAATTTGGGAAAATCCGGCGACGCAATTGCCTATTACGAACAAATGCTTGAAATGGCCCAAAAACAGAGCGACACCATGAACATAATACGTGCAATGAATAATATGGGCAATACTTATGCAACGCTCGATCATGACTACGAAAAGGCCATCACATGTTTTGAAAACAGTATATATTTGGGCGAAAAAACAGGTTTCAAAGAAGCTGTAAGGATGTCGAAAACGACATTGGTACAAATTTATTCCGAAAAAGGAGAATTGGATAAGGCTTATAAGCTGGCTATTGAAATCAAAGATATATACGGCGAAAATGCCTATACGGATCTTATACTCGCAGAAATATACCGGAGAAGGGGCGAACAAAACCAGGCCATCAACTTATACAAACTAATACTGGAACGGGGAACAGGATTCGACACACAGGAATTACGACTGTCATTACTGGATGGGCTCTACCTGTCTTACGAAGGGGAAAAGGATTATGAACACGCACTAAAATATTACATCCGTAGCAGAACATTTAAAGATTCACTCCACAACATCCAAAGTGAAAAAAATATCCAAGACCTCAAAATTGCTTATGAAACTGAAAAAAAAGAAATCAGAATCGAAGATCTGGAAAAGGAAAAACGTTTGACTTTATGGCTTGGTATTACTGGAGGTGCAGTTTTGTTATTAACCTTGGCATTTCTCATCGTCCGGCAACGTTTCATCCAACAGAAAGTTGCTCGTCTTGAGAAGGAAAAACAACTCATCGCTACCCAGGCAGTGCTCGATGGTGAAACGGCCGAACGTACACGACTGGCCCGTGACCTGCACGATGGTCTGGGAGGTATGTTATCGGTAGTAAAATTAAATCTGAATGACGTGAAAAAAGGAGTAAGTATTGAAAGTGAAGATGTGGTTCGCTTCGATCGCGCCATGGGGCTGCTCGATGAGTCGATACACGAATTACGCCGTGTAGCCCACAACATGATGCCAGATTCGCTCACCCATTACGGCCTGCGGGTGTCACTGAATGATTTCTGTGGCAGCATTCCCGGTGCAGTATTTAACCATTACGGTAGTGACGAACGATTAGATCCTAAGCTGGAAGTGATGATTTATCGAACAGTACATGAGTTAGTCAATAATGCGCTAAAGCACGCAAGCGCTACCGAAATTATTGTACAGATGATCCAAGAGTCCGATCGTATATCTATTACCGTACAAGACAATGGTCACGGTTTTGATCCCGCTACACTCTCCTCCGGAAACGGTCTGAACAACATCCGAAACCGCGTGGGTTCCTACAATGGTCGCATGGATGTATATTCTGAGCCAGACAAGGGAACGGAAGTGAGTGTGGAATTTAAATTGTAAACCTTCTCCCAGGCAAAGGCGCCCTTATACAGTCTTTCTTTGGGGCAAGGAACAAAACGTAAAGTATCTCCCTCTCTCCTTGGGAGAGGAGGTCGGGGGGGAGAGGCTTTTTAAAATCAATATAAAAAATGATTACAGTGCAAATAGTAGACGACCACAGGATGTTTGTCGAAGGACTGGAAAAAATTATCCATGAGTCAGGTATCGCTGAAATAATTGGCAAAGCTCATAATGCCCGTGAATGTTGGAATATGCTCACATGGGAACAAGCTGATGTGCTTTTACTAGATGTACACCTGCCTGATGGCAACGGAGTTGACCTTTGTCCACAGATCAAGCAGAAATACCCTGCCTTGAAAATTCTTGCATTGACCAGTTTTGCCGAATATGCCGTGGTAAGTCGTATGCTCGAAAATGGCGCAATAGGTTATGTATTGAAAAACGCCATGCCTGAGGAAATTATCCAAGGAATTGAAACGGTGGCAGAAGGAGAAAAATTTTTATGTCATGAAGTAGACTTATTACTCAAGAAACAGGCAGGACGCGCTGTTATCCTCACACGCAAGGAGCGTGAGCTGTTACGCCTGATTGCCGAAGGTTATATCAGCAGCGAAATAGCCGAAAAGATGCACTTAGGCATAGATAGCATTAATAATTATCGAAAAAATCTGCTTTTGAAGCTGGATGCCCGTAATACTGCTGTTCTGGTGAAAATGGCCGTGGAACAGAAGCTGATTTAAATTCGTCAACTTCTGCAAGTATAGGATATAACGACACAGAAGAATGTCTCGATCCTATCTGTACATATGGAAAAGCTCTAAATAACTACAAAAATCAATTTCAAATGAAACCTTTTCATGAAGCATACGTATATTACGTAGCATAATAAATCATTATGCCTTGGCCGTAAAAACAAACACAAAAAATAATTACAAACATGTCAAACTCAACAATTACAATAGGAATAATACTTATCATCCTTGCAGGGATCTCAACCATACCTATCGGTAGATTGATATTCAAAAAAAGCATCATATTTAAGGTATTTGTAACTTTGATTATACCTATCGACGCTGTTGCTATATTGGCATTTTTTGTGGGAGCAAAAGGCATCATACATTTGACTTGGGCTGTTCCATTAGCTCTTGTTTTCATTTTTGTAGGATATTACCTGGTGAGTGATATGCTTCGTAAGCCGCTGAATGAGATGCGTGAGAAGGCATCATCGCTTTCCGAAGGAGATCTGGACATTTCCTTTGATGAAAAATATCAAAAAGGAAGAACAGAAATAGCACAAGTGATGAGGATGTTGGTTAAGTTAACTAATTCACTCAAGAATATTGCAGGCTTCGCCAACCATATAGGACGTGGCGAATTAAATGCCGAATATCATGTGCTGGGAGAAAAGGATTCGCTGGGTAAATCAATGCTCAACATGCGTCAAAATTTGCAAGAAGCAGAAAAGGAGAAAGAAAAACGCCAGCAAGAAGATGAACGACGCAATTGGGTCACCATAGGACTAGCCAAATTCGCTGAATTACTGCGTGCAAATAACGATAATATTGAAGAATTATGTCATAACATTATTTCTAATATGGTAAAATATATTGGAGCCAATCAAGCAGGTATTTTCATTCTGAACGACGATAATTCTAATCATTTAGTCCTCGAAATGAAAGCATGTTATGCTTACGAACGTCGTAAATTTCTCGAAAAAACCATTGAGTTAGGTGAAGGATTGGTTGGCACCTGTTTTTTAGAACGTGAAAGCATTTACATGACTTCGATACCAAAAGATTATATTCACATTACGTCTGGGTTAGGCGATGGAAATCCCCACGCATTACTTGTAGTCCCTCTTAAAGTGAATGAAGAAATATATGGAGTGATAGAAATTGCATCTTTCAAAGATTTTGAATCTCATGAAAAGGAATTTGTTGAAAAAGTAGCTGAAAGTATTGCTTCAACTATTAGTTCGGTAAAAATCAACATGCAGACTGGTAAACTTCTGGAACAATCAAGATTACAAAGTGAAGAAATGGCCAGTCAAGAAGAAGAACTGCGGCAAAATATGGAAGAAATGCAAGCTACACAGGAAGAAATGCGCCGGAGAGAAAATGAAATGGTGGATGCTTTGGATAAGATGAAAACGTTGCAGCAAATTAGCGATGATAAAGAATATGAATCGCAGCAATTATACCGGTCGGTACTTAACATTTTCAATGCAGTAGAATTTTCCGGTGAAGGAATATTAGAAGCAATCAGTCCCAGTGTGTTACAGTTGTTGGGAAATGCTCCGGAATCCGCCTTTATTGGTAAAACTTTTGCAGAAACTTATCCCGGAGGCTTGCAGGAGGGAGAGATGCTCTGGCAAAAACTCCTGAAAGGAGAACAAGCGGCATCACCTTCGGTTAATGTCAATCAAATATCCATGAAGTTTGAATGCATACCTGTTTTCAATAAAAATGGAAAACTCAACAGAGTAATCGCTTTGCTCCTTACTAATAACCTTTCAGAAACAGACCATTGAAAATTAATTGATGATTCATATGATGCTTACTTGCCGGGTATTATGCCTAAATTATGCTCAAGCTTGAGTACTCGGCAGTAATTATATAGTTTCTAAATTTATTTATATACTGAGTTGCCTTAATCAACTTATGGAGAGTAATCAATGCACACCTAACCCCTGACCGTAAGGTCAGGCAGGGAGTAATATTCAATTATCAAATCACTAGTGGGCACTAAAAATTAAAAAATGTTCTTTGAAATGCTTTGTATATCGTGATTTCAGGAAATTTTAGTTGCGTAACGATTTGAATTGACTTCTCGTTTTTTTAGCTTTATCAAAAGCTAAAAGCATGAATCAAGG
>JAVBMZ010000076.1:0-58389 GCA_031551935.1 Bacteroidales bacterium | reverse complement strand
GGCCGGTTCACATATGATGGAACACAACTATTGATTTCAATGGGGAAAACGGCAAAAGGACAAGAAGCATGGTTGGATTACGCACCGGACATGGTTCTGGGACAAGATATCATTTCGTATCTTGAATTTGAAACAGAAGCCAAATTTATTGGACAAATGATGAAGATGTGCTGTAAGATTAGTGCTCGAAGAGTATTATCTGTCGGAGAAAGAATAACGACAAGTCTGGGTTCTTGGAATTGTGTCAAGACGGGATACAATATGAGTATTAAAAGTAAGTCGTTGGGCATTACCATTCCCGTGGATGTATACATAGAGGAATGGTTTGCTGATGGTTTTGGAATTGTACGAACTGATGTCTATAAGAATGGCAAATTGCACGAATGCAGATTATTAACTGATTTTAGAAGTAATAATTAATACCATTGTGATTTTTGTTTTCTTAAAAAACGGATTTCACAACTATTTTTAGCATATACCCAGCATAATGAGAATTGATAGATGACTTTTTGCGGCAATACCTACACCATCTATAGTATTAAGTTTTGTATATCAATAATATTCTAAATTTCAGGGTAATTCTATTAGGGGGGCGGTACATTTGCCTCTAAATCACTTTTGTCCTCGATATAATTTTTACTTCTGATTCAATCTGCAATGGATGATTGAGATTGATGTGAAGTCATTTCAGGTGTTTTAATATAAATATTATAGTATTTAATATATATTTCATAGTATTTAATGTTTCTGACTATACAATTAATATAAACATTACATTGTCATGTGTAAATGCGGATATTTAAGTTACTGTTTTTTATGAAATGGTGTATTTTAGACTATAAGTCTTGTTGGTAGTTTTTGTTGATAAATGATCCAACGATTTTCCTGGAATAAGTACTGCATTTGACAAAGAAATAATATTTTTCCATAAAAAGCGAAACCTTCTTGTCGTTTATACGTACAAGAAGGCATCAATTAGGTAAATAAATACGGAAATGAAACAAGGATATTTATGGATATTTCTGATGATTTTGACGCCTTCTTTACAGGCTAAAATTCTCAGGGTGAACAATAATACAGGTTTATTAAATGTTTATACCTCACTGAACGATGCGGTAGGCGCGGCTTCCAAAACGGCGGTTGATACCATTCATATTGAAGGTTCGGTGAGTCCATACACTGGTAATGTGACCATAGATCGTAAGGTGGTGATTATTGGTCCGGGATATTTTTTGACATCTACGGAAAAAACGCAATACAACAAGGAACCGGCTAAGATGAACGGTAACATTATTTTTGATACTGGTAGTCAAGGTTCTGTGATTGCAGGGATTGAGCAATACAATATGGGTTCGACCAGCGGTTTTTCTATTGTTTCCACCTCTGCTTATGCGGGAAACAAGATTGTTATTCAGACCGATACGATTAAAATTATTAATTGCCGGTTATTTTTTGTTGAACTGAACAATAACAACAAGTCGTTGATCAATATTTCCATTCAGAAATGTTTTTTTAACCCAGGTGTGGTGTATGTGGCCAAAAACACAGCAAATCCTATTACAAGTTTAAGCATCAGCAATTGTTTTTTCCGCAATGATCAGACTCCTTATGATGTCATTGCTAATACATCAGTGACGGCTTGCGCTGACTGGCGACTTGGGAACAATACCTTTTATAAAAATTTTAAAGTAACTGTGTACAATACAAATATTGAAAGCAATGCTTTTTACTCCACAGTAACACCGGCATTGAATTATTATTCTACCAATACATATAATAGTAATGTTTCCAATATCGCATTTGATGCACAAATTACGACCTATGGAGGTGTAAATGATGTGCAGTTTGCGACGCTTGAGAACTGGTTTTCCTGTAGCGGTAACGACGAAAAAATAGATGTATATTATCGTTCGGCGCACATGGGCGCCACTTGTCCATTGAGAGATAACAGTGATCTCACCAGCGACGAAAAACAACGCGGCATGTATGGAGGACGCACACCGTATATTCGTTCAGGAATGTATGCAATACCTTCAGTATATAGCATCCTGATGGATGGTGAAGTAGGTAATCAATTTGATATGGTCATTCAAGCGAGTGTTCATTAAAACGATAAATAAATAAAAAGACCTGACAGGTATTGTTTTCCTGTTAGGTCTGGCACAAATTCATAAAAATGTAAAATTTAAAAATCAACAATCATATGAAGAAGTATCTGATCATTTTTGTAAGCCTGCTTGTGGGAGGATATAATGCCTCCGCTAAAATATGGCGGGTAAACAATAACGCAGGAGTAGCTTGCGATTTTACAGATTTCACGCAAGCCGTTATCGATGACAATCGGGTGGGGGCAGGCGATACCATACATATAGAGGGGTCTTCCATACCATATCTTAATAGTGTAACTATCAATAAAAAAGCCCTGCATATTTTCGGTCCGGGATATTATTTGTCGAATAACTTGGAAACACAATACATCAAGCAACCGGCAAAACTGGGTACCATTACGATTACGGCTGATAGTGTGGTAATAGCAGGTGTGGAACATGATGTGCATGCTCAGGCAAACACCAGTACTTCGAGTTTCACTGTTGCCATGACATCAGCTTCTGCAGCATTGTGGACAGGTCCTCGCGTGATCATCAATGCCAGCTATGTCAAAGTGATCAATAGCCGGCTTTTTGTTGTAGAGATCAACAATGACAAATCCTTGAGTGATATTGATATTAAAAAATCATGGTTTGGACCAGGCGTCATACGTACTACCGGCGCTTCTATTGTTTCCAACCTGAACATTATGAACAATTTTTTCAGAAATGACGGAACTGGCAATACAGTTATTGATTTGAACGTAAATGTAAAATCGCGTATCAGCAACAATACTTTTTACAAAAATTTTGCCATTACGACTATGAACACAGGGGCAGATATTACCCGCAATGCATTTTACCGTGCAGCCAGTAACGTTGCATCTGCTATTACAGTGGATGCTCCCTCTAAACCATGTACACAAAACATTACCAATTATGCATGGACGGGAGTTGTTGAAAACGGTGAAGCCAATACGGTATCGGCAGCAACCGATCCATTAGCTTGGTTCACAGGTTCGGGCAACAATGAGTTGTATGATGCTTATTTTACTTCTAAAACAGGAAGTCCTTCGCCTTTACGCAATATACCAACCGAAGCTGCTGCCATTAAAGAATACGGTATGTATGGTGGATTAGCGCCTTATGGTAAATCGGGGCTTACTTCTATACCAGCCGTATATGAAATTGTAATGCCGACAGAAGTCTCTGCCGATGGCTTTGAAGTGACTGTAAAAGTAATGGCGCATTAAAATATCAAGAACAATAATATAGTACACATAGAATAATATACCATAATCAATATACAATGAAAAAGATTTGTTTATTTCTCATCATAGTGGTGGCCGGGTTAGCGGTTACTCAGGACGCCTCAGCAAAGATTTGGCGCGTAAACAATAACCCCAATAAAAGTTGTGATTTTTGGGATGTCGGTTCGACATCTGCACTGACTTTGGCCTTGAGGTCAAGCAAAGTAAATGCAGGTGACACGCTTCACATCGAGGGATCTTCAAAAGGACCTTATGGTAAGGATAATTCCGTATCTGGAGTATCGATGGATACAGTAAAGAAACGGCTAGTGATTATTGGCCCTGGTTATTTACTAGATAAAAATAGCGAAACACAGCACAATAAATACCCTGCCAGATTTTATAGTCTTTATATTGCCAAGGAAGCAGCCGGAACAGTTATTGCCGGATTAGAGCAAATGCCATCCAACATGATCGATGATGGTGCTAATAGCAATGCGACATCTGTGAACATTTTTGCAGGTAATTCAGCTTATGGACCTGTGGGGCGTTTTGTGGCGACAGATATTTTTAATAAATATGTATATTCCGGTGTATGGCCTTTTTATGATGAAGCTACAACATCGGGATACAGTGCCGGAAATTTCGGAAACATTAACGGTTGCGTCAGTAATCTGGCAACTGCTCAGGCAAGATGTTGGAATCAAGGTACTAAATATAAAGTAATGGTGAATGCCAACAATGTGATCATAAGCCACAACAAATTATATTTCTTAGAATTATATAATACCGATACGTTGAAAAATATTACGGTTACTAAGTGTTTTTTCAACCCAGGTATGATTGCCTGTCGTGTAAGCGATAAGCCTGTCATTAATCTGATTATTTCCAATAGTTTTTTCCGGAATGATGGTGTTTGTATAGGATATGCTTATAATGGAACTCATGGGAACAACAATACAACCACCAGCGCTGTATCTCTCAATGGTCCTGTTCAAGCCACTTCATACTTGGTAATTGATTTGAGGGGAAAGGGTAAATCGGCGGCACCATGGCCGGCTACAGAGTATCTTTCTGCGCATACATGGAGTGAAGATAGAGAAACATACTATAATCGTTTTACATGGCCGGTAGTGAATCCAACCCTTCAAAACAATACTTTTTATTATGCTTTTAATATAGCGGCTAAAGCAGCCCGTTTATCCAACAATCTGTTTTATCCGGGATGGACTCATGGCACAGTGACACATGCAGAAGCTTGTTATGGTTTGCCGACACAATTTGGCCCTACAGCTACACGGGCAACTGTAGCAAACGATACCAAAGACAATATTATTTTGAACAGTACTCTTTGGCAAAATCAGGCAAGGCTTTATGGTGGAATGGCTTCTGCCAATGGCACCGGCGATGTGTATGAAAGCACCAACACCAACTGGTTTGTTTCTCCAGGAACTTGGTATGTAGATAATTCGTTTGCTTTGAACCCCGGTTCACCCCCTGCTGCCGCTGAAACGGCCAAGCAACGTGGTATGTATGGTGGTTTGGCTCCTTATATCTTCTCAGGTTTGTACACCATTCCGGCCGTATGGGAAATCACTATTCCGGGTGGTAATGAAGTTCCATCAACTGGATTTGAAGTACGCGTAAAGGTAAAATCACATTGATACATTTCCTGACAGGTCTTCAAAGACCTGTCAGGTTAAAATACCAAATCGAAAACAGAGTCATAGCTTAGAAAACAAAGTTATGATTAATGATAAGTTCTGATAGGATGTTGGGAATATAAATGAATCAATCAGATAGTAGATGTTAGTTATCTGATGCAAATTAGTGGTATATATTCATTTGAATTCCATTAGACATGGATTTTATCATCTTCGACTTATCTTTTCATCATATTCTTCCATTATTTCCCAGAAACCTGAAAAGGGACGTTGTTATTCATTATTTTGATGATGTTGGAAATTTGTTCGAATAGTATGACAAAAAATGGTTAGTACACGAAGAAATGATGCATTAACAAAATGGAATATATGACTCAAAGGTTTTTGAATGAGTCTCAATACTTGTTAAGTTTTAAAACAACTCCAATAGGATTTTCAGATGATAAAATTTGATGAAATAGATTTTCATCAATGAAAGAATAAAAAATAAACCTAACAGGTTTGACAAACCTGTTAGGAGGATAGGATAACGAACAGGATGAATTTAATTCGGCATATATATCACAAATGGCACATCGAAAAGCCCATATCAAGGCAAAAAAACCTTGGCAGAATGATATATCGCCTCTCATGCTTTATTATTTATTGTTCTTTATTCATTTCTTTACCACTTTCTGCCCAAAATCAAATTCGGCGTTTAGAATACTTTATTGATAACGACCCGGGTGTAGGTAAAGCAACACCTATTATAACAGGCTTTACCCCGGGAGGTGACATATCTATTACCGTTAATAATGTTTCTACAGCTCATTTATCCGAAGGGATTCATCATGTGTATGTACGGGCCATGTCTTATGGAGCCGATCTGACTCCTGTATGGAGTATCACTCAGGCGCGTTCCTTTATCCGTACCAAAATACATGTAGTACCCAGTGTTGTCCGACTCGAATATTTTATCGATACCGATCCTGGCATAGGTCAGGCGAGTAAAATTGAGATAACACAAGGGGCAAATATTGATCAATTGGTCAATATTAGTGTAGACCCATCTGCTGCAGGCACTCATACGCTTTATATCCGTTCAATGGATAGGGATGGACGATGGAGCATTACCCAAACAAGATCTTACCAACAGTTTTTTGTTGAAGTGTTGCCAGACATCACAGGCCTGGAATATTTTATTGATGTGGATCCGGGCTTTGGAAAAGCAAATAATATAGTCGTTACTTCGCCGGGCGACCATGTGGTACAACCATTCACAGTTGATATCTCACAAATAGGTTCAGGCGTACATCGACTCTATGTGCGTGCGCGCAATTCCGATGGCAAGTGGAGTATTACACAAAGTAATACTTTTGTTAAGGCAGATATCTCAACGGGTTCAAACATCGAACAATTAGAATATTTTATTGACACCGATCCCGGATTTGGTAAGGCTGCACCAGTCAATATTAACGTTCCAGCCCAGAATATTACTTCCTCTTTTCAAATTAATGTTGATACATTAGGGAGTGGGGTACATACGCTGTATATACGTTCGAAAAACAGTATGGGTCGATGGGGAATTGTACAGACGCTCGAGTTCATTAAAATCGATGCCCAGACGGCATTTGATGTTAATTATGTAGAATATTTTGTCGATACTGATCCGGGTTTTGGAAACGCTATTCCTGTACCTTTGAATGCACCGGGACAACGGTCAACACAATCTTTTACTGTCAATACTTCGCAATTGAGCGCTGGTTTGCATAGACTTTATGTGCGTGCCCGTAATAAAGCCGGTAAATGGAGTATCACACAGAACAATATGTTTGTAAAGGCAATGTCCATTGGTGGCGACCCAATGACTGCGCTTGAATGGTTTATAGATACCGATCCTGGTTTTGGTAAAGCCCATCAAGTAGCGATATCGGGTAGTGAGGTAGACAAGACATTTACTGCTGATTTTGAAAATTTAGAACAAGGTTTGCATACACTCTATGTGCGTGCCCGAAATGCAAAAGGACAATGGAGTGTTACACAAAATGAGACGGTATTTCGTCTGATAGCGCCTGAAACACCTGATGTTGTCAGATTGGAGTATTTTATCACAAAACAGGATGATGCAGGGAAAACCGATCCTGGCTTTGGAAAAGCTATCAATATCCCATTTGTGCAAGGACAATATATTTCGCAATCTTTCCGCGTCAATCTTGGTGGAGCCGAAAAGGGTTGGTATACGCTTTATGTCCGTGCTATGGATGCTTCTGGTCATTGGAGCATTACCCAACAACAACACTTTTTAGTGTGCGAGGGATTGAGCGAAGCGGTTACAATGGAATATTTCGTTGATCGCGACCCCGGTTTTGGAAAAGGCACGCAAGTTCCTATTCCTGCAAATGGTACATTGGTTATCAATATCAATAATGGATATAGCGAGGGGATGCATACTATGTATATACGGTCGCTTAACCGGAAAGGCGATTGGAGCATTACACAAGATGTTTCCTTTTACAGCATGGTCGCAGAAACAGCAGGAACAATTGTAGCATTAGAATATTTTATCGATACCGATCCGGGTTTTGGACAGGCTGTTGCGGTGGATGTCACTTCTGGCGTTAAGGTCAGTCGGACATTTAATGTGCCTTTATCAGCATCTATCAAAGAGGGAATACACACATTCTATGTGCGTGCCCGTATGAATAATGGGGTATGGAGTATGACCAGTATGAAGACTTTTCTGAAAATCTCGATACCCGATAAAGCTGATGTGCGACTTTTAGAGTGGTTTATTGACAAAGACAAAGGTTTTGGGACTGGAAATATAGTAACCCTGTCACAGCAATCTTCCGGCGAACAGCTTATTCCGGTACAACTCGACGACGTGTCTTCCGGATCACATACCTTATACATTCGTTCGCAAAACGTGTTGGGCAAATGGAGTATCACCCAATCGATTGATTTGTATGTTTCGGAGTTACCAGAAAATTACTCAATAGCTGATGTGACGGCAATAGAATATTTTGTCGACTCAGATCCTGGCATAGGCAAAGCTAATCGGATATCCATTGATACCAAAGGACAGAATGTACAGAAAAAATTTGCAGTCAGTACTGCATCACTTAATACTGGCCTGCATGCCTTTTATGTACGTGCTATTGACGAAAAGGGCAAATGGAGTATCACCCATTGGAGAACTTTTGTCAAATCTGCGATACCTGCTGACTACCAACTGGCTGAAATCAGTCGCATGGAATGGTTTATCGATGTTGATCCCGGTTTTGGAAAAGCAAATCAATTGTCTGTTCCAACGGGAATCAATACAGGTACATCTTTTGATATTAGTTTAAGCGGAATTGATAATGGACCGCATACGTTGTATGTGCGTGCTGCCGATGCCAACGGTAAATGGACTATTACACAAGATATCAGTTTTTTTAGCACTGATATTCCATTGAATGTCAGTAAAAAAGTCTCATACCTGGAATATTTTATTGATACCGATCCCGGATTTGGTAAAGGTAAAAATATACCGATCAACAACATAGGTGAAGATGTTTATCAACAGGTGTTTATACCTACTGATGACATTTGGTCAGGCATTCATACATTGTACATTCGTGCTCGTGATGATCAGGGATTCTGGACAATTACACAGGATATTAATTTAGTAATAGTCGAAAACCCACGCCTGTACGGATTTCCAGATATTGTGGCTTTGGAATATTTCTTGGATGACGATCCCGGGTTTGGCAATGCCACTATGGTCAATATTCCGAACAGGAGTGTGGACGTCAATCATAGATTCTTCATCGAACTCGATACAGTCCCCGAAGGCGCTCATACATTGTATGTGCGAGGGATGAATAGTCTTGGACAATGGAGCCATACCCAGGATATTTCGATATTTAATACAGGTATTCCAAGGTTTGAAGGAATCAAGAGTATCGTCGCTTTTGAATATTTTGTTGATAAAGATCCCGGATTTGGCAATGCGAACTATGTAGCGACTCAAACACCCGATCAGAGTGTACGGCAACGTATTACAGTCAATGTAGATACCCTGAAGTCCGGACTTCATGCTGTGTATGTACGGGCGTTAGATAATACAGGCAAATGGAGTCATACGCAAAGTTCTACATTCATGCGGATAGAAATCAAACCGATTCCGTCGGTTGTCAGTATGGAATGGTTCATTGACATAGATCCTGGATTTGGTAAGGCAAAAAAGGTAACCATTAGCGCAGCAACAGAAATTAATAGGCTATTCAATGTTACATTACCCGATCATATGAATTCTGGGACACATACCTTGTATGTTCGCGCATTAAATGGAAACGGACAATGGAGTATCACTCATTCGCTTGATTTTGAGGTAATAGATATTACTAAACAGCCGGGATTAGCCGCTTTGGAATACTTCATCGATACTGATCCAGGCTTTGGAAGTGCAACAGCCATGCCTATTCCATACGGAGACGATCATGCTGTGGTGACTGCTTATGTTCCTTTAACCGGATTTGCCCCTGGTATACATACGCTTTATGTTCGTGCCAAAGGAATGGAAAATGAATGGAGCATTACACAATATGCTACTTTCAATGTAGTGAAAGTAATGCGCGATCGCAAAATGTTGGGTATGGAATATTTTATCGATACCGATCCGGGTTTTGGCAAGGCAAATCAGGTAAGCATTACTCCATCAACCACGATTGACAAAACTTTTAATGTTGATCTTACCAATAAATTACCCGGTTTACATACCTTATATGTGCGCGTTCGTGATGAAAACAATGAATGGAGTATTACACAAGATGTTACTTTCATAAGACTTGAGGAAATCAAGGTCAAAAATATTGTGAAGGCAGAATATTACATTGATGAATGGAAAGAATTTGGCGCAGGAATCGACATCCCTATAACGGTAGGAACCAGCATAATGAAAACTGTTCAAGTCAATAGTTCGTTATTGGCAGACGGAATTCATACCATATACGTGAGAGTAAAAGATAATTTGGGCTCATGGAGTATTACGCAAATACAACAGTTCATTAAGGCATCGAAACACCATGCCTCCCATACTGTTGCCATGGAATGGTTTATTGATTCCGATCCTGGATTTGGACTGGCTAATCCTGTGACGGTTACGTCAAGTACAGTCAATATTCCCATCAATACCACTGCACTTTTGCCAGGAATGCATACCTTGTACATCCGTGCAAAGAACGAAAACGGACGTTGGGGAATTACCCAAGACTTCTCGTTTATTAGGCTGGAAGAAAATATATTACGTAACATTGTCGCTTATGAATGGTTTGTCGACACTGATCCCGGCTTTGGCAAATCACCAAATCTGACCGCTGTTACTCCGTCATCACAAATTTCTCAAACGGTGCCTGTTGACTTGTCCGGCACATCTGACGGTATACATACCATGTATGTGCGTGTGAGGGATAATCTGGGAAAATGGAGTATTTCCCAACGGTTCACTTTCCTGAAAACAACACAACAAACACCCGCCAATCTTGTCGCATTAGAATATTTCATTGATACTGATCCCGGTTTTGGTGCAGGTCAGCAAATCGGTATTTCAGGAACAGAAATAACACATGCTTTTGTGTTCATTGATGCTGCCAATTTAACAGATGGTTTGCATACATTGTATATCCGTGCTTTGGATGATAAGAATCATTGGGGTATCACGCAGGACATTACTTTTGTGCGTTATGAAGACACACGCCAAATCGCAGATGTCGCTGCCATTGAATGGTTTATTGGCGATGATGAAAATGATGATCCAGGTTTTGGTAAGGTGCCTGCATCACAGCGATTCACTTATGCTACGCCTCAACGCGTTGTTATAGAAACATTCACTGTTGATATATCGGCATTAAACGAGGGATGGCATAACTTCTATGTTAGGGCAAAAAATGATACTGATGCCTGGAGTATCACACAATATCAGCCTTTCTATGTTGTTAAATTGAACGAAGTAGAAGCTCTGGAATATTTTATCGATACAGATAAGGGTTTTGGCCAGAATACCGTTGTTCCGGTTACGCCTGGCAAACAGGTTACCGCTAAAATCAATATACCTGTTTCTGGATTAAATGAAGGTATGCATACCTTGTTTATCCGTGCGAAGGATAATAAGGGCTCTTGGAGTATCACCCAATATCAAAATTTTGTAAAAGTGCATTCTACAAGAGATTATACCGAATTAGCACGTCTGGAATGGTTTGTGGATACCGATCCGGGATTCGGATCCGGACGAAGCATCCCGCTTACAGGAAATAACATGAATCCGGCATTTGTTGTGGAAACCGAGAATCTACTTGACGGGGGACATACTTTGTATATTCGTTCACTGGATAAATCCGGTATGTGGAGTATTACTCAGGATATCTCTTTTATCAAACGTTCTGTAGGTGAATTATTAACATCCGATTTAGCTTATATTGAATATTTCTTTGATGAAGATCGTGGTTTTGGGAAAGGAACCATGATCCCCATATCGGGAACACAGGTCATCAAATCATTCACAGCACAGCTTCCAGCAAACACTTTGCCGGGATTGCATACTTTCTATGTTCGTGCTCAGGATACATTAGGACATTGGAGTCAGACGCAATATAATCAATTTATCAAGGTAGAACAACGTATCATACCTAACCCAGTTGCTATTGAATACTTTATTGATCAGGATCCTGGGTTTGGAAAAGCGACTCGTGGCAGTTTGACAGGTGCTCATGTAAATGTAGACAATGTATCTGAGGGATTTCATACACTCTACGTAAGGGCGCTTGACGATGCCGGAAAATGGAGTATTACTCATAATATTGGTTTCATGAAGGTTGATATAGCAACTATATCGGATGTCATTGCCATCGAATGGTTTATGGACCATGATCCGGGCTTTGGTAATGCTCATGCTATACCTCCATTTACGGTAGCTAACAAAGTCACTCGTACTTTTGCCATTTCGCTTACAGCCATCGATGATGGAATACATCAACTTTATATTAGGGCTAAGGATAGCAAGGGAAATTGGAGTATTACGCAATTCCGGTCATTCATCAAATCAACCGTCAGGGTGCGTCCAAACGTTGTTGCAGTAGAATATTTCATTGATACTGATCCGGGGTTTGGGAAAGGTAAGAGCGTAGCTATTAGCCCATCTGCGAAAGACTATACCGCCAGTCTCACAATTACTGCCGATATGCTTACTTCCGGATCACACACCCTGTATGTCCGCGCACTTGACGAGTTCAATAAGTGGAGCATCACTCAGGACATCAGTGTACAGGTGGTGGATATGGAAGAAACAAAAATATCCAAAGTGAAAGCCTTGGAATATTTCTTTGACAGGGATCCTGGATTTGGTATGGGGCATATGATCGCCATCAGTCCGACAGTAGAAAAGGCCAGCCGTAAGTTTCTTGTTCCGACAAGTACTCTATCCGACGGATTACATATCTTATTTATAAGAGCTATTAATGAAGACAATAGCTGGAGTGTCACACACTATAATGCTTTTATCAAAATACCTGCTATCAAAGGAGTCCCAGATATCGTCCGCATCGAGTATTTTGTCGATACCGATCCTGGCTTTGGTAAAGGCAAGCCGATTGAACCATCACCAGACCGGAATGTTGACAAATCTTTCGATGTCGATCTAACAGGTATCGATCTCGGACAACATGTCCTGTATGTGCGTGCCCTTAATCGCGATGGCAAATGGGCGATTACCCATGACATTCCGTTTGAATCCAAAAATATACCGGAAGATGATACCAGTGATAGGCCTGTAGGTGGTTCCATTACTCCTGCGTTGAGTACAATCTGTCAAGACGCCACAGTAGTACTGAGGGCTCAGGATTATAAAACAAGTATTGCAGCTTGGGATATCCGTTATCTGGAAGAAGACGGAACAGTAGTTAGCGATTGGACCACTTTCAATACGGTGAAAAACCAAAATATCATCACAGTTAGTCCGCGTTTCTCGGGGAGATGGCAATACCGTGTCAGAGTTTTTAATGGAGATCGCGGTCCTGAATATTCCAAATTGGCTGAAATTGTCGTACTGCCTGTTGCAGTAGGCGGCATGGTTACCACCAATGCGAGCGAATATGTATGCTCCGGCAAAAGTTTCATGTTATATCTTGAAGAATACAAGGGCGAGGTGGTGAGATGGCAACAACGTAATACTACCATAACCACTACATGGACAGATGTTCTCGAAACTAATGATGTCATTGCCATGACGCCTCCCGAAGGTGGTAAATGGGAATACCGTGCCGAGGTAGCCATGAGTGAGTGTTCAAACGCTTATTCTCAAATACTTTCCGTAGATGTTATTTCGTCGACTACCGGAGGTAAAGTGACACCTGCTACACTTACATCCTGTCCGGGTAAAACGTTCGAATTGATAGCAAAAGAATACCTTGGAAAGATTGTTCGTTGGCAAAGTAGTACTGACAAAGGTTTTACATGGAAAGACATATTCGTCACAGAAGATATTTTACTCAACACTTTAAATGATATGGGAGAAGTATGGTATCGTGCAGTAATAAAAGCAGGTAATTGTGACGAAACATATTCCGAACCATCAGTGGTAACCGTATTGAGCAAGATAGAAGATGCAGGTGCTATCAGTGGCCCTGATATTATCTGTGTGCCATCGGAACATATTGAATACAGTATTCCTGCCATGACTGTTGATGGTTACGAATGGACGCTTCCTATAGGTGCCAGCATCGAAAGCGGTAGTAATACGAATAAAATATCAGTATATTGGCCAGTTACGGCACAATCCGGCGCTATTACTGTCAAAGGAACCAGCTTGTTGTGTGGGGTAGGCAAAGAAAGTGTATTACCTATTGAAGTACGTCAGAGACCAGCAACTCCGAATATAACAGGTTCATCATCTGTATGTGTTGGACAGCAAGTAACTTATATGGCTACAGATGTTCCCGGTGCGACCTATATTTGGGCACTTCCTGCCGGTTGGACAATCATCTCCTCAGATCCTGATAGCCGTATCATCAGTGTCATGCCGGGATCTATCAGTGGAACTATCAGTGTGACAGTGGTAGCCAATGGATGCAGCAGCGAAATAGGAACTTTGGATATTATGGTTGTACCGTCAATAGATACAGGTCCAATATATCGACTACCCAACTGGGAATAGAAAAAGTTTTAGAAAGTAAACTATATCATATTTTTCAGCTTTAGAGCCAATGTTCTGTTTTGTACCATTGTACACATGCTTCAATCCCTTTATCCAGATCGTATAGGGCTTTAAAACCCAATTCTTGTTGTAAAGGTTCTACGTCACATTTCCAATTAGTAGCACGCATAATTTTGTATTTATCTTTATTGAGCGTAGGAGATATGCCGAACAACCCGCCAATGAAATCTAAAGTGTAAGAAATAGCTTTAACCAAAAATAGCGGTACAGGTAAATATAGGGTTTTTCGGTTTAAATGTTTTTTTACGATGTTTGCGTATTCACGGTTATCATAAACCTTACCATCGGAAACGAACCATGCCTTTTGATAGTATTCAGATTCTAATGCTGAAAACATAACATTCACTAAATCGGTAACATAAATGAAAGTAAGATGCTGTTTCTTGGTACCCATAGCTGGTTCCAGGTGATTATTAATGGTCTTCAAAAATACAAAATAGTCCTTTTCCCTTGGTCCATAAACTCCTGTTGGTCTGATAAATATGTAAGGAAATCCAAGTTGTGACATAATGAATTCTTCAGCTTTGAGTTTGCTTTTCCCGTAGAGAGTGTCTGGTTTAGGCACATCTGTAAGTTTGACAGGTTCTAATGTTTTGGGATCTCCAGGCCCAAAGGCAGCCATACTGCTGACAAATAGAAACTTTTTTGGTACAGCATTGCTTTCGGTTAATGCTTCTACAAAATTGCGGGTATATCCGTAATTTACCTTATCAAAATCCGTTTTATGATTGCATTTGGTGACTCCTGCATTATGGATGATATAGTCAAACCGACCAAGAGTACTTAATTCTGATTTCAACAAATCTTTGTTATCAAAGCTAAGTTCTACTGTTTTGATATCTTTCGGTAAATATTGAAGACTACTAGTGCAACGAATGCCGGCATATACATCATAACCTCTATTTAGGCCTTCGTTCACGATAAAACTACCAATAAATCCACTTGCTCCGGTTATAAGGATTTTCATATATGTTGATGTTGAATATTTATGATAGTGTTTGGAAAGTACTGTGTATCTCAGAACAAGGATAAGTTGCATAATCCCTACTTGATTATTTACCAATAAACCTTCCTTCACTTTCGTAGCAAACATATAAAAAATGGTCAAGAATACAAATATAAAATCAAGTGTTTTTAAAGAAGTATTGACACATATTTAAGAGAAGTATGTACCTTTGTTGTTCCAAAAATAATATCAGAACAAACATACTTTTCTATCTAATAACATAGTGTCGTTTGAAAACACCCTAATTACAAAAATTAGTGTTAGAGAAAAAGAAAACTTTTTAGCATTTCTTTCGTATATTATAATATGATATTAAGTATTGAGGCATTATATTTGTTTATAAAAAATATTACGATCAAAGGCTAGTTTGGTTATGGCCAAAAAGAAAATTTTAGTTATAGACGACGAGAAAAGTATTCGATTTATTATTGAAAATACTCTTAAACAAGAGTTTGATGTAATTTCTTTGTCTAATGGACAGGAGGGGCTCGATTATTTGGAGGCAGGTAATTTTCCAGATCTGATTATATGCGATTTAGTAATGCCTGAATTAAACGGATTCGAATTTTTGGAAAGAATCAAAAGTAGCGGTTTTTTTGATGACATTCCAATTATGATTCTTTCGGGGCGGGAATGGAGTAAAGATAAAATCAGATGCTTTGAATTGGGAGCAGAGGATTATGTTGTTAAGCCATTTAATCCCAGCGAAGTAATAGCTCGTATCAAACGTCGTTTGGAAGTTCGCGAACGTTTTTTGAGTCGTATAGGGATATAAAATTATGGACCAAACTCCATTCAAAATATTATATATAGGCGATGATCCTACAGTGCTCGACTGTCTTAAAGCAAATTCTTTATTTGAGGTTTATCATGAGACTAATGGTTTAATGGCGTTCAAATGGTTGACCAATGGTTCTTTTAAGGCATTTATTCAGCAGGATAGACTTCAGCGCAGTTGTGATATTAATGCTATTGTATGCGAAACCAATCTACCTGGGTTGAATGGCATGGCATTGTTTCAGGAAATGAAAAAAACAGGCCTAAATACGGGGCTTGTTTTTATTCTAATTGCTACGCAACGAAATAATTATTTGAAACAAAGGGCTTTATCGATAGGTATTAAAGGATGCTTGAATAAACCGATCGACGACCGATTGATATATGACCGTATTGCTTATCTTCAAGATGCTAGATCTATACATCAATATCAGGCAAAGGATAATGATGAAGAATTTATGCGTCCCTATAAGACATCATTCATAAAACGGGCTTTTGATATCTCTGTAGCATTTATAGCACTTTTGGTGTTGTCGCCGATTCTGATTTTTACGGCTATAGCTATTCGGCTTGAATCAAGAGGTGCAGTGATTTATAAATCGAAACGCGTAGGTGCTAATTACAAAACCTTTGATTTTTACAAATTCAGGTCCATGTACCCTGATGCTGATAGACGGTTAAAAGAAGTAGCACACCTCAACCAATATGCGACTCAGGATGATGCTGTAGAACTAGTTTGTTCTGTCTGTGCTAAGTTGTCTGAAGGCGAGTTATGTTCACCTGCATATTACTATGATGGTGAACGTATTTGTGAACGCTTGGCCCTGAAACGGCAAAATGCACAGAAGGCATTTCTGAAAATACAAAATGATCCTCGTATCACTAAGGTGGGACGGTTTATTCGTAATACCAGTATTGATGAGTTACCCCAATTGTTTAATGTATTGAAAGGCGACATGTCTATTGTTGGCAATCGACCATTACCTGTGTATGAGGCGCATGCTATTACAAAATCACGGTGGTCGCGAAGATTTCGTGCAGCTGCAGGGCTTACTGGCCTTTGGCAAGTGGAACTTCGTGGACGTGGTGGTTTTATGTCAGAAGAAGAAAGATTTATTTTAGATAATATGTACGCTCATAAAAATTCTTTTTTTGGAGACATATTTATTCTATTGAGAACGATTCCAGTAATGTTTCAAAAATCAGATGTATAATATAATGAGTAAAGATCATTGTCATACCACCATGCGAATTGTACTTTCCATATTCTTTGTTTCCATAATGTTAATAGGGGATATATATGCTCAATCAATATCAGGAGATGCAACAAATGAAGACAGCGATTTTTCTAAAATGTTGCCTTCATTAGGGGCATTGATTGATTCGGCATTGATTCATTCTCCAGCAATGAGAATAGCTGATAATACCATATTATTGAGTCAATACGAATTGAAGCAATTGAATAAAGATTGGATGAAATGGATTTATTTACAGGGAGATGCGCGTTATGGTAGCGATTTTTATTTTTCTACTGAACAGGTCTTGATTGATTATTCTGATCAGGAGAGACCCTCGGTTAGGTATGGGGTAGGTCTTAATATGAGAATGCCTATTTCCGAAGTTTTGAATCGTAAGTTACCTCGGCAGGAGGCAAAAATTAATATTGAGCAAGCCAGAGCTCAAAAGGAAATAATAGAAAATAATATAAGACAATTGGTAATTACTGCTTATTATGACTTGCTTACACAACAGAAAACATTAGATCTACAAATAGAACTATTATCGTCAGCCAGTATGACGTTTGATCAAGCCAAGATGGATTATGCTGGGAATAAAATATCCCTGAAAGATTATACCCAATCTGCTGAAACTTTTATAAAAACTCAGAATGCATATGAAATCGAAAAAAATAATTATAGTAAAGCTTTACGTTTGATGGAAGCTTTGGTTGGTATTAAAATTATTAAATAGGTTATAATGGATATTCGGAATATATTCAATACATTGTTGAAACATGCGTTTATTCTTATTGTGTGTCCCATAATCACTGTAATATTGGTGATTTTTTTTACAAGAAATATGCCCAAAGAATATGAATCTGAAGCTACTGTTTATACGGGGATTGCTTCCGGCTATTCTATGGAAAGTGTCATTCAAAACAGACCAGACAATACATCGCGTTACGCTTTTGATAATTTATTGAACATTGTTAAAAGTAGACAAACTCTTAAGGAGGTTGGATTGAGGTTGTTATCGTTGCATTTAACTCTTGAAAAAGCTGATCCGAAGTTAATAACTATAGAACACCTTGAATATATAAAACAGCAGATTCCAACAGACATTCAACAATTAATAACAAAAAACCCAGAAGAAACTTATAGACGGCTTGACTCTATTTCAGATTCACATCCTTATCTTATTGCGCAAATTAATTATCCAGCTGCATACTACAGCATTCCGGCATTATCCAAAGTGACAGTTACAAGAGTCATGAATAGTGATATTGTTAAATTAATTTACCCTTCTGAAGATCAGGGGATCTGTCAAAAAACACTGGAGATTCTCATTGATGCGAGTATTCGTAATTTTAGGAAAATCAATGAGAGTCAAACAGATTCAGTGGTTGCATACTTTGAGAAACAACTAGAATTGGCGCGTCAACAATTAAAAAAATCAGAAGAAAAAGATCTATGGTTTAAAAAAGCAAATAATTTGGTTAATTACGATGCCCAAACCGATATTGTGATAGCTCAACGGGAAAATATTTTAAATCAAATCCATGCGGAACAAGAGGTGATTTATGCTACTGAAGCGGCTCTCAAAAATATAGAAAGCCAGTTAGGTTCTCAGGCACAAACCTTAAAAAACAGGGAAATTTTGGACAAGCGGGAACAATTAAGCCGATTATCCAATCAACTGAGCATGGCCGAATTAAATAATAACTCTCCAGAGAGAATTGCTAATTTGCGTTTGCAGGTGGACCAGATTAAGGAAGAATTGAATCGAGATATGGCAGAAATGTCCGGTGCAGCTTCTGGGGGTGTTGCTAGTGATAAGGTTGTATCCGAATATTTTACGAAAATGATTTCATACGAAGAAAGTAAAGCTCGATTAAAAGCATTAGAAAGTCGAAGGAATGAAACCATAGGACAATATAGCCAGTTTTTACCATTAGGCGATACGCTAAAGCGTATTCAAAGAGAGATAGACATTAATGAAAAGGCTTATTTAGCAGCTTTACAAAACTTGAACCAAAGTAAAATGCGTCAACAAGATCAACAGTCTCTTTCTACGATTCAAATAATAGATAAACCCAATTACCCTTTAATGTCTAAAACAAGTTATCGAAAATTGTATATTGTTATGGGGGGGATGATGGGGTTCCTGATACCGGCTGCGATTTGCCTTTTGTTGGCATATTTCAACGCTGACATCAAAACTCCTCAGAGAGCAGAAGAAGCTACAGGTTTAAAAATAGGTGGTATATTTCCCAACATCAAAGAATTAACTGGATATAAAAACTCGGAACAAATCAGCGATGGTTTAAGTGATACGATTCTCAGGAATATATATATTTCTAATCAACAAAGTCAACAACGAGTATTGATTATTAGTACTCGGCCTTCCGAAGGAAAAACAACTATTAGTAATCTATTATGCGAACGATTACTTCAGAAAGGGAAAAAGTGTTTGGTTGTTGTCCCTTATCTTGATTCTGGTAGTTGGTCAGTAGTCAACTATAAGATAGATAGTGCTTTTTATCAATCTAAAGCTGAAGATTTAGTGCCAGTTGAACGATTGAATGAAACAGATGTGCTTATTTTAGAATTGCCATCCTTGATCCTGAATGATTATCCCATTACATTGATTAGACAATTTAATGTTGCATTTTTAATTTGTGAGGCTAATAGGGAATGGACTAAAGCCGATCAAAGTGCAATAGATGGATTTATTAAGATTTCTGGAATAACACCTTACATAATTTTGAATGATGTGACCAAAGACGTAGTAGAAGACGTGCTCGGAAAAATTTCCTAAAACAAAATTATGATATGAAAACACATTCCTCTATTTCACAATTTCCAAAGTGGCTGTGGATGGGTGGTGGGCTGTTTGCACTTGTATTACTTGCATTTGTAATAAGCACTATAGGGATATATGCAGGATTGATATTTTTATTATTATCAGGGGGAATACTTTTTTTGGTTATTACTTATCGTCAACCTATTATATCATTATACATACTATTTGTTTATTGCTTTTTCCTGTTTGCATTAGACCGCTATTTTGTTAAAGGAGCATTCCCCGTGGGGTTTATTGTAGATATACTTCTCATATACACCTATACAATCATTTTTTTGAAAAGCTTTTCGGAAAAAGTAGAATGGAAAAACATGAGCGATGCACCGATTATCGTTTTTATAATATGGGCATTATATCTTGTTAGTACACTATTTAATCCTCAGAGTCCAGGTTTTACAAGTTGGTTGATTGGTGTCAGGCCTTTTTTATATATGATATTTTCTGTTCCTTTATTTTGTTTGTTGCTTCATAAAAAGCAAATCAATATATTTCTTATTTGCTGGGGAATCTTATCTATACTAATGACATTGAAAGGATTTATTCAATTGAATATTAGACTTGATACAACTGAGAGAATTCTTCTTGCTGGCTCTATGAGAAACACTCATTTATTATTCGGTCAGTTAAGGGTATTTTCTTTTTTAAGTGATGCAGGACAATTTGGTGCAAGTCAGGCTTGTGCAGGTCTCTGTGGTGCAATACTTTTTCTGGGAGAAAAACAACCCATGAAACGTCTATTTTATTTATTGATGTGTTTAACCGGGGTATATGGGATGTTTATTAGTGGCACAAGAGGAGCTATGTTTGTATTAATAGTAGGAGGTGTGATTTACCTGTTTTTAGTTAAGAATATTAAATTGTTGCTCATTGGATTGTTATGTGGCGGAGCATTTATATATTTTATGATGTTTACATACATTGGGCATGATAACTACAACATAAGACGTATGCGGAGTGCTTTTCAACCTGAAGAAGATGCATCTTATGTAGTTCGAAAGTCTAATCAACAATTGTTTAAAGCTTATTTAGCTGATCGTCCTTTTGGAGAAGGTATCGGTTCTATGTATCCGGGAGTTCCAGGTACTTTTTTAGGCGAAACTCCGCCGGATAGTGGATTTGTGCTCATATGGGGTGAACAGGGAATTGTTGGCGTGTGCTTGTTTATCTCCATACTAATATATATATTATTAAAAGGAACTTATTTAGTTTGGTTTGAAATAAAAAATGATTGGCTACGAACAGTTTTAATTGCTATGATTGCTGGAATAGCTGGTATGAGTATTGCGCATTATGGAGGCTCTATTCTTTTTCAACATCCATCAGCCATGCTATTTTTTTTCTTTACTGCAGTAATATTTAGTGCACAACGTATTGATAAAGAGTTAACATCCTCAAATGAACCATAATCGACCATTAGTTTCTATTGTTACTGTCAACTTCAATCAATCTCAGGCAACTTGCGATATGTTAGAGTCGCTTTATGCTTGTGGGTATTCTAATTTAGAAGTGATTGTGGTGGATAATGCCTCGCCAAATGATCATCCGGAAATCATAAAAGAACGCTTTCCTGAAATTATATTTATTAAAAATAGATACAATACGGGTTTTGCGGGAGGAAATAATGTGGCTATTAAAAAGGCAAGAGGCGAATATATTTATTTATTGAACAATGATACTATTATTCCTTTAGGTAATATAGAGCGTTTATTGTCTGTATTACAGGAGGATATGTCCATTGGGGTTGTTTGTCCTAAAATTAAATTTTATACAGATCCTAATGTCATCCAATTTGCGGGATATACTGATTTATCCAAGTATACGTTTCGCAATCGTTGTATTGGTTATGGTGAACAGGATAGAGGACAGTATAACGTGCAAAAAGACAGTGCGTTTGCTCATGGGGCAGCCATGATGGTTAGTCGTGAAGCAATTAAGAAGGCTGGACTTATGAATGAACACTATTTTTTATATTATGAGGAATTGGATTGGAGTACACGTATCAAAAATGTCGGATACAAGATTATGTATGTTCCCGATGCATTTATTCTTCATAAGGAATCATTATCTACAGGGAAAAGTAGTCCGTTACAAACTTATTACCTTAATCGAAACAGGGTATTATATATCCGTTGTAATACCTCTGGGATGCAAAAAATATTTGCTGTGATGTACCAAATGTTTTTAGCTATGCCTAAGAACATATTGATATTTGGAATACATGGTCAATTTAATCATGCCAAAACAGTGTTACGTGCATGGTTTTGGAATATAAAAAATATGTGCCGTTCAGAAGTTTGTGATTATGGACATTTAGCATAAACATATGTTAGTTTTAAAAGTACTCTTTTTCTTAGTTACCGGATATTACATCTTTTGTGCTATATATATCGTTGTATATGCGGTTGCAGGATTATTTTACAAAAATCCTACCTATCCGAAATCAAATAATTATAGGAATTTTGCCATACTTGTGCCTGCATATAAAGCAGACATGGTGATAGAAGATTTAGCTAACAATGTATTGTTACAAAACTATCCTAAATTCGATATTATTATTATTGCAGATAGTTTAGCCGAAGACGTTCTTCGTCGATTGAAAGCCAAGCCAATTAAGGTGATAGAATTTTCTGACGCAAATCGTACAAAAGCTTTGGCATTAAATACCATCATGTCTCAATTGCCCAGTTGTTATGATGTCGCATTGATTCTTGACTCAGATAACCTAATACAAAACACAGATTATTTGCAACGGCTTAATGATGCTTTTGAAACGGGGATACAAGTTATTCAGACGCATCGTACAGCTAAGAATACCAACACATCTTTAGCTGTATTAGACGCAGCAAGTGAAGAGATCAATAATCAGTTGTTTAGGCGCGGACATGCAGCATTAGGGTTGTCTTCAGCACTGATTGGTTCTGCGATGGCTTTTGATTATCAATTGTATAAAGAACAAATGTTGGATATCTCGTCTTCAGGAGAAGACAAGGAGTTGGAAATGAAATTATTAAAAAAGGGATGTCCTGTAATTTATATTGATGACTTAATAGTATTAGATGAAAAAACGCAACAGGCGGACTCATTTGTTACCCAGCGTGCTCGTTGGATTGCCAATCAAATAATGCAGGCAAGAAGCAATGTTAAAGAAGGTTTCATACAACTTTTTCGAGGAAATTTTGATTTTTTTGATAAAGTGTTACAACACTTTCTTTTGCCGAGAATATTTCTATTATCTACAGTTCTGTTGTTTTCCTTGTTGTCTGTAATTTTTCTTCCTAGTAGGTATTCCACCATATGGTTAATGATAGTTGTATTTGTTTGTTTTAGTTTATTGGTTAGCATTCCCAAGAAAATGTATAACAAACAATTGTTTAAATCTTTGTGGTATTTACCCAAAGGATTCGTGCTGATGATTTTGTCTTTATTCAAGATAAGGGGAGCAACTAAGAAGTTTCACGCTACGGAGCATTTCGTGGTTACTAATAATATTATACCCAAAAATGTTATGCATATTGGGATTGATGCACAGAGGTTGTTTAGAAAACAAAAATTCGGGATGGATGTTGTTACGTTGGAGTTAATTCAAGGTTTACAAAAGATAGATCAAACTAATGAATATGTTATTTTCGTGGCTCCTGGAGAAAATAAATGTTTGAAGGAAACTGCTAATTTTACCATATGTGAAATCAATAATAAATTATATCCCGTTTGGGAGCAAATTAGCCTTCCCAAGGTGGCTAAGGCGATGAAAGTAGATTTTTTACATTGTACATCTAATACTGCACCTTTTCGATCTCGTATTCCTTTTATACTGACTTTACATGATACAATTAGTCTTGAGGACTTATCCAATACCTCCAGAAATAAAACATGGTATCAAAAAATAGGTCATTATTATCGTCATTTTTTGATACCTAAGATTGTCTCAAAAAGTATGCATATATTTACTGTTTCCAACACAGAAAAAGAAAATATTGTCAATTTATTGCATATTCGCCCAGAAATGATTACTACGGTGTATAATGGAGTTAGTGAACGTTTTGTACCGATAACAGATCTACAGGTTAAAATGAATATACGTCAAAAATATCAATTGCCAGAACATTATATTGCTTTTATTGGTAATTCTGATCCACGAAAAAATGTTACTAATACCCTCAGGGCCTATGCTGAATATTGGAAAAAATCAGACGTAAAAAAAATGTTGGTGATGCTTCATAATGACAAACATACTTGTGAAATGCAGATTGTCGATGCAGGCTTATCTCATCTAAGAGACAAAATTATTTTGTTAGGATATATAAATAGTGCGGATATGCCAGCATTTTATTCCTTAGCCGATATGTTTCTATATCCATCCATACGAGAAGGATTTGGTATCCCTGTTTTAGAGTCTATGGCTTGCGGAACTCCCGTAATCACCTCAAATATTTCATCTATGCCCGAAATAGGTGGGGATGCTGTATTATATGCTTCTCCTTATGATTATAAAGATATTGCACGTCAAATGTTATTCCTCGAAAAATACCCGCAGGAGGGTGACCGGTTGGTCGCTCTGGGCTTGATACGATGTAGAAATTTCTCATGGGATATAACAGCTCATAATGTATTAAATATTTACAAAAAAGTTTATTCGCAATTAAAGATTCAGTGAAACATGTCTGATCAAACTACGTATACTTATCAAAAAAATGCCTTTAATGGAACTTCAGTTAACAAAGATTAGTGAGCATAGGCGGCTGACTGTTGTGGGGTGGCTTATGGTATGTTTCGGTATTACCATATTGATATGGATATGGGCAAATACAATACATGATTTTTTAGCACAAAACAAACCTATTAATACCCAGATATTAGTGATTGAAGGTTATGTCCCGGATTCAGTGTTGGATACTATTGTTCGTCAGTTTAAGGATACGCCATTGATTGTGTGTGCAGGTTTGCCTTTAATAAAAGGCAATATGTGTTCCAACTATGATAATTATGCAGATTATAATGCGGCAGTTCTTAAATCTAAAGGGATAGACTCATTACATATACTAAGTGCACCGAGTAAAGCTACAGATAAAGAGCGTACTTATACAACAGCGCTGGCCGTTAAGAACAAACTGAAGGGAAAAGGTTATATGGGTGGAAATTTGAATATTATTTGTAGTGGTACACATGGAAGACGATCGGGTTTATTATATCGAAAAGCCCTAAAACCAGAATGGAATGTTGGTGTTATTTCTTTCACTGATAATTTATATGATCATAACGCTTGGTGGCATACCAGTGAGGGAGCGAGAGAAGTGGTGTATGAGATGTTTGCTTACTTATATTGTGTTTTATTTTTTCATCCTTGATTATGGATTGTTTGTTTACTGTTATTTTTTGGCTTTCTGTTTTTATCGTCGGATATACATATGTGGGATATGTCGTGATTCTTTGGCTTTTGGTGAAGGTTAAAGAATTGGTTAAAGGGAAACCAATCATATTTGTTGCATCCGAATTGCCTGAAGTTACATTATTTGTTACCGCTTACAACGAGAAGGACTATGTATTTGCTAAGATACAAAATTCCCAAGAATTAGAATATCCCATGAACAAATTAAAAATGGTATGGGTAACTGATGGTTCTAATGATGGAACACCGGAATTATTGAAACAATATCCACAAGTGACAGTTTATCACCAACCGGAACGCGCAGGGAAAATTGCGGCAATGAACAGGGGAATGAAGTTGATCGATACCCCAATTGTTGTTTTTTCCGATGCTAATACGATGTTGGGCAAAGAATCGATTCAACGTATTGTTGATCTTTTTGCTAATCCTGGTGTTGGATGTGTATCAGGAGAAAAAAGAATTTTCCAGAAGGATAAAGATATGGCAGCAAGTGCAGGGGAAGGTTTGTATTGGAAATATGAGTCTTTTCTGAAAAAGTATGACGCCAGGCTTTATTCGGTGGTAGGTGCTGCCGGAGAATTATTCGCTATTCGTCGTGAATACTTTTCGGAAGTGGAGAAAGATACTATTTTAGATGATTTTATTATTTCACTCAGGATAGCAATGCATGGACGTGTGACTCAATATGATCCAAATGTGTATGCATGTGAAATGTCATCAGAGAATGTAAAAGAAGAACTAAAACGAAAGATCCGTATTACTGCCGGTGGTATTCAATCCATTGTTAGATTGCTTCCTCTATTAAACATTTTCAAATATGGAGTACTTTCTTTTCAATATATATCTCATCGAGTGTTGAGATGGACATTGGCTCCGTTATGCTTGTTGTTATTACTCATTAGTAATTTTGTGTTGGCTTTACATGTAGGAATGTTTACTTGTACTTTTTTCTCTCTTGTATTTTGGGGGCAACTTTGTTTTTATATCATGGCATTGGTAGGTTGGTTTTTGGAAAACCAACAAATTAAACTGAAGATATTGTTTGTGCCCTATTATTTTTTCATTATGAATTTGGCCGTATATAGTGGATTTTTTCGGTATATCTGCAACAATCAGGATGTAAAATGGGAAAGAGCAAGACGTACAAAAAATTAATGTTTTTATTCATAAGATAAATTAAATCAAATCAAATCAAATTACATTGTGGTAGACGTAATTAGCAAAAACAAATGATAGTTATGTATAATTCAAATTTATGTGTTAAATAATGGAGTAAATGTTAAAATCTATTGTTTAAATACTAATGTAAATTATAGAAAATCAAAGAACTAAAATGAATTTAGGCAGTGTAAAAACAAAAATAAAACAAAGTGATCGATTAAAAAAATGGATAATTTATTTGATAACTCCGGCGAGAAACCCAAAACCACGTTGGTGGATAAAATGGTTTGTCAATCCTTTTGTATATCAAAAAGGGAAAGGTGCTGTCATTCGTTCTCGAAGATCGCGTATTGATATATTTCCTTGGAATAGATTTGTGGTAGGAAAATATGCCACCATTGAAGATTTCACGATCATCAATAATGGAGCGGGAGATGTGATTATCGGAGATGAGGCGCGAGTTGGTATCGGATCGGTGCTCATCGGACCTGTTACATTAGGAAAAAGGGTTGGACTGGGACAACATGTCTTTATTTCAGGATTCAATCATGGATATAGTGATGGTGAGAGAGATTCGAATGAACAAGCGTTAGATAAGAAAGAAGTAGTTATTGAAGACGAATCTCACATTGGTGCTAATACTGTAGTTGTGGCTGGTGTTCATATTGGTAAAAGAGTTCAGGTTGGAGCTGGAAGTGTTGTGACCAAGAATATTCCCTCATATAGTGTCGCTGTTGGTAATCCTGCTAAAGTAATCAAACGTTATGATTTTGACAAAAAAGAATGGATTAAAGTGAAAAAAATAGATGAATAGTCCGAAAATAAGTATTATTATACCCGTTTATAATACAGAAAAATATGTAAAAGATGCTCTTCTCAGTATCTGTAATCAGACAATTAGGGATATTGAAATTATTGTTATTGATGATGGTTCGACTGATGATTCTTTACGTGTGGTTGAGAGTGTAGCTGAGTTGGATGATCGGATATTTGTTCATACTCAGCAAAATAAAGGCCAATCTGAAGCCAGAAATGTAGGTTTAACTAAGTCTAATGGAGAATATATATATTTTATGGATAGTGATGATTTGCTGGATCATGATGCATTAATGTGTTGTTATGAAGTATGTCACACCAATAATTTGGATTTTGTTTTTTTTGATGCAACTGCTTTTAGTGAAAAGGCAAATTTATTGCTGAATTTTAATTATCAACGGACGGAATATATCGATAACAAGATCTATACAGGTATAGATCTTCTGGACATCATGTTGAAAAAAAAATTTTATCTTGCTTCTGTGTGGTTGAATTTAATTAAACGAGATTTTTTACAACAGTTACAGTTGTATTTTTATCCTGGTATTATCCATGAGGATGAATTATTTACAGCCATATTATACATTAAGGCTCAAAGAATTGGTTTTGTTCCTAGAGCTTTTTTTAAAAGAAGATTCAGGGAAGATTCTATCATGACCCAGAGTTATAGTTATAAAAATATTAAAGGTTATCTTACTGTAGTAAATGAATTATTAGCATATGTTCAGGATGCTGATCAACAGGTGAAGACTATTGTTGATAGATTAGTTAGATATATTCTAAACCCTGCAATATATAATTCACACGTTTTGAACTTTCATGAACGATTATATATTTTTAAACAAATAGTTCGTCTACGAAAATATATTTCTCGTAAAAACTTATTGGTGCTGCTTTTTCCCACTTTTATCGATATTAAATCTCTTTTTAAAAAGAAATAATGAACTCTACAAAGAAGCAACTCATATCAGGAATAACCTACATAGCCATTTCAAAATATACAGGTATCGTTGTTTCATTGGTTGTTACTGGTATTTTAAGCCGGTTGATCGTTCCTGAAGATTTTGGTGTTGTGGCTGTTGCAACGGTTATTATTTCTTTTTTTAGTATTTTCAGCGACGTGGGTATTGCTCCGGCGATTATTCAAAATAAAAAATTGACAACAGACAATTTGTCGGATATATTTTGTTTTACGATTTTCATAGGGTTAATACTTACAATATGTTTTTTCTTTGCTTCTTGGCCTATTGCGTCCTATTATGATAATGTACAATTACGAACTATTTGTAAGATTTTGTCTATTAATCTTTTTTTTGTAACTGTCAATATTGTTCCCAATGCCCTGTTTTATAAAAATAAACAATTTAAATTTTTAGCAATACGTAATTTAACAATACAATTGGTTAGTGGAATAATTGCTGTTATTGCAGCTTTAAAAGGCCTAGGTCTGTATGCCTTGCTTATCAACCCAATAATATCGAGTGTGAGTATTTTTATCATTGGTTTTAGGAAATATCCACAGAAAATTAGATGGACTTTGGGTATATCTTCTGTGAAGATCATATTTGTGTATTCAGCATATCAATTTTTATTTAATATAATTAATTATTTTAGTCGTAATTTGGATAAATTGTTAATGGGTAAATATTTAAGTATGAAATCTTTAGGATATTACGAAAAATCATATAGATTTATGATGCTGCCATTACAAAACATTACACATGTAATTTCACCTGTACTACATCCGGTTTTTTCTGATTTACAAGATGATTTGAAAAAGTTGTCTGGTTCATATCTAAAAATAATTTCTTTACTATCATTTATTGGGTTTCCATTGTCCATTTTTTTGTTTTTTTCAGCTAGAGAAATTATGTTATTAATTTTGGGAATGCAATGGACAGCATCTGTTCCTGTATTTCAAATATTATCTTTATCGGTTGGTATTCAAATAATATTGTCAACATCAGGTCCCATATTTCAGGCAGCAAATGATACACGGATGTTATTTGTGAGTGGATTGTTATCTTCTATCTTAAATGTAGCAAGTATATTAATTGGAATATTTGTATTTAAAACAACCATAGCCGTAGCTTGGGGACTCTGTATTTCTTTTACAATTAATTTTATACAATGTTATGTCTTGATGTATCGATTTACGTTCAAATTGAACATGTTGCCATTTTGGAGACAACTTGTATCTCCCTTGATTCTTAGCAGTATATTATTTATGATTTTGTTTTTGATAAATAAATATACTATTAATTGGACTATGTGGTCTAGTCTGATTTTCAAAGGTATATTCTTTATTATCCCCTCCATTGTTTATATGCAGTTCTTTTATAAAGAATATAACATTTTTAAAATAATCCATTCATTGATAAGAAAAATAAAATGAAAGCGTTGTTTTTAGTTTTTCATGGATTTGGTCAACATAATGGTATTAGCAAGAAAATATTTTACCAAATTGACGCGTTAAAAACTTGTGGTGTAGATGTGGAACTATGCTATATGAATGTTGATGCGGACGAGCATCGCAAACGGATGATTGACAATAAAGTGTTAGAGGATTACGGAAGTGGTTTTTTGGGGAAATTACGAAAACGGATTCGATATGCCCGGTTATTTCAACACGTTGTCAATAAAGATATAAAATTTGTATATGTTCGTCACGATCATAACGCTAATCCATTTTTAATTCATTTTTTTAGGAAACTTAAAAGACAGGGAGTTATTGTTTTACTAGAGATACCCACATATCCTTATGATCATGAATATAGAAAAAAGAAACGTAGAATATTTTTTGATAGGCATTTTCGTAACCGATTGGCAAAATATACATCACGGATTGTTACTTTTTCCGATGATGATGTAATTTTTGGAATTCCAACACTGAAAATTTCTAATGGTATTGATTTCGGACAAATCAAAATGAAAACACATGTTAATGATATTTCAAAACAAATAAACCTTTTAGGAGTTGCAGAAATTCATTTTTGGCATGGTTTTGATCGTGTTATTACAGGATTGGCAAAATATTATGAACACTCGCAATCCATTAAAGTTTTTTTTCATATTGTTGGTGAAGGTGCTACAGAAAAATTGAAACAACTAGTGACAGAATGCTCTTTAGAACAATATGTTATTTTTCACGGTAAAAAATCAGGCGATGCCTTAGATGAACAATTTGAAAATGCTGATATGGGAATCGCGAGCCTAGCACGACATCGTAGCCATATTACCAAAATAAAAACGTTGAAAAACAGGGAATATGCAGCTCGGGGAATTCCATTCATATATTCTGAAATTGATGATGATTTTGAGAATATGTCTTATATCATGAAAGCCCCAGCTGATGAATCTCCTATAGACATAAAAAAAATCGTCGACTTTCGCATATCCAATAATGTTAGACCAGAGGAAATAAGAAATTCGATACTTTATAAATTGTCATGGACAGAACAAATGAAGATAATTGTAGATTTTGTAAATAGTCAATTGACTAAAAAATAAGCCATATCATTTTTAAGTGAACATAAAGTAGAGTAATATGGGATCCATTCAAAAACAGTTTTATTGTATTTGGAAAAAGGCTTCTGAAAGAAAATTGAGGCCTTTTTATTGTGATTATTTTAAGGAATCAATAGATCGATATAAACAGTGTGGGAACAGAAAACCAATTAGTCGAATGAAAAAAGAAATGCGCCGGTTGCAAAAATATTGGGGATGCTATCCATATCAATACTATCGTTATGATATGTATCGGAAAGATTGTCCTTTATCTGTAGAGGATATGCAAAAATATGTGCCGCTGTATTTTGCTTTTTATCTTTTTTATCCACGTATGTATAAAAAATATGGAATTTTGTGTAATGACAAAGCGTTGACAGCGGCTCTTTTAGACAATTATCAAATAGGGCAGCCAGAACTCCTTTTTATGTATGATCAATCTTCTTTTTTTGATAAAAATAATGGTATTGTTTTCAACGATTCTATTGATGAGATTATTGGAAATATTAATTGCCCCAAAATATTTATAAAACCATGTTTTGGGGTTGGTGGAAAAGGGATATTGGTTTTTAATAGACAAGTTTCTGGAGATTACTGTGACGATTCAGGTAAGGTACTTACTTCTAATTATTTTTCACAACATATTGATAGTCAAAAATATATTATACAAAAAGGGGTATTGCAAGGTGAAGAAATAAATAACATATACTCTGATAGTGTGAATACGTTTAGGATATTTACAGAATATAAGCAAGGCAACGCTAAAATTTTGTTATCCATGTTGCGTATAGGGCAAGGAGGAAAACATGTAGACAATTACAGCTCCGGAGGTATGACTATCAAAGTGGATATTGCAACAGGTCTGTTACATGATTTTGCTTATGGTTCCCAACGGGATCGTATATATATACATCCTGATAGTGGTTTTGAGTTCAGGGGGTATCAACTAAAGTGCTGGCCTGAAATTGTATCATTCGTACTGAATTGTGCCGTGAAATATAGGGAGATAAGAATTTTAGGATGGGATATAGCATATGCCACTGATGCCCCTAAAGTAATAGAGATAAACGAAGGTCCCAGCGTAGAGGCAATTCAAGATTGTTATGGTGGAATAAAGGATATTTTGCCGATTGAAAATCCCAAAAAATGGTGGAAATCAGACGAATTTGTTTTAAGTGAGAAATAATAACTGATGCTATAAACAATGATTAATCATATAGGAAATTTCTAAATAAATACTAAAATGAAGGTAAGAAATCCATTAGACAGACGTGATTTATCCATTACAAAAAGAGATAGGATACTTGAAGTTGGTTCTGGTCATAATCCTAACTATAAGTCCAATGTACTGGCTGAGAAGTTTATTGATAGTAATTATCATCGTTCTGGTGATGTTATGATATATCCACACCAAAGATTAGTGAATGTGCCTGGAGAATCTCTTCCATTTAAAGATAAAGAATTCGACTATATTATTTGTTGTCAGGCTTTGGAACATGCAGATGATCCAGCACAGTTTATCAGAGAACAATGTAGGGTAGCCCATAGAGGTTACATGGAAGTTCCAAGTTTAATTGGCGAGTCGTTGTTTCCTAAAGAATCTCATAGATGGGTTATTTTAGAAATTGATAATAAGTTGATCATTTATGAAAAAGCGAAAATAGGAGGCGGATTCCGGCCTGATTTTGGAAGTTTATTTCTTAACTATTTACCGTATCAATCGATAGCTTATAGAATATTATGTTATACATATGGCAATATTCGTAACGTTAGATATGAATGGAAGGATGATATGGAATTTATTGTTAATCCTGAAGATGAGTATTATAGTTCATTTTTCACCAAAAAATGGACACAGGAAATGATAGAAAAAATATTTCCACCACATTCATTGGCGCAAGATTTGAAAAATTGTATTAAGGCTATTTGGTATGTTATGAAAACATCTATGGCGAAAAAACACGCTCCTTTAATGACTCTTGAAGAATATGATCAATACCAACAAAAGAATATGAAATAAATATAGCTTATGGTTGCGCATATCTTTTATTTTCGCACCTAAAGTAAGTTTCATATCATCAATTCTGGGTATATTTGTGCCTTTTTATGCCGTATGTTATATTCAGATGAAATAAATATCCAATCCTTAGTCCTTCATAAAGTAGGAAATAAGTCACAAGAAGAAGGTGTTCATTTTGCAGCTGCACCGATACAGGTTGACGAGGCTGTACAGAGTTTGTTGTTACAATACTTTCTATCGCCTTTCAAATCGGAAGAGTATTATAATCTGACGCATGAATCGGACGTGATGCTGAATGAAGTGTACAGCTATGTGTCAAAAATTTTTGCTGATCCGGAAACATTTTACGAGCAGTCGGTGAATATTGCACGGCACTTGTATGAAGAGTCAACACATCCGAAAATAAAAAGTGGCGAGTTGTATGTAGCTCATTTTCGTGATTGTATTATTGATGGGGAACAGGTGGAGGCTATTGGTTTGTTTAAATCCGAATCGAAAGAAACTTTTCTGAAAGTTTACCCTACGTCAGACAGTTTTGAAATTGAGTATGAAGATGGCATTAATATCAATAAACTGGACAAAGGATGCTTGATATTCAATACTGAACAAGAAAACGGTTATTTGGTGTCGGTGGTTGACAATTTGAGACAAACGGGTGAAGCTATGTATTGGCGTGATAATTTTTTGAATATCGCTCAACGTCGTGATAATTTTCATCAGACAGAACAATGTTTGGACATGTGTAAACAATTTGTTATTGAACGCTTACCTGAAAATTTTAATGTTAACAAGGTCGATCAAGCTGACATATTGAATAAATCCGTTCAATTTTTTAAAGAAAATGAAGAATTTTCGTTGGATAATTTTGCTCACCAGGTGATGCAGCAACCGGAAGTGATTCAATTGTTCAAAGATTATACGGAAGAATATCAGGATGAGCGGGATATTCACATTGACGACCAATTCGAAATTTCAACTCCTGCAGTCAAAAAACAAGCGAAAATTTTTAAAAGTGTTATCAAATTGGATAAAAACTTTCATATCTATGTGCATGGAAATCGCCAGTTGATCGAAAAGGGGTATGATGAAGAACGCGACATGAGCTTTTACCGGATTTTTTTTAAAGAGGAACACTAAAATACTACTTTCCCAAACAACAAGTTTTTTGTATAAGTCTGGGTCGATAATTGGTTTATATTAAATTGCTTATAAAAAGACCATACCATACGGCATGGTATGGTCGTGAATGATGACCATTATTAAGTATAGGTAATGATGCAAAAACTAAACTAAATAAAGTCGACTACTTAAAAACATATAAGTTTGCTTTAAGTTTGTGAAAAAATGATAAAATTTGTCAATATGATGACAAAAATCATCGCTTTTTGACAATATTTTTTTTTCTTTGTTTTTTCAATCATAAAAACATAAATTCTATTAAACAACTTAAACCATGAATGTTGATAAAATATTGATCGACTTAGAGAAACGAAATCCTGGAGAACAAGAATATCTTCAGGCTGTTCGTGAAGTATTAGAATCCATTGAGGATGTTTGCAATGAAAATCCGCAATTTGAATCAGCAGGTATTATAGAACGATTGGTGGAACCAGATCGTGTACTGACATTCAAAGTTCCTTGGGTTGACGATCAAGGTAAAGTGCATGTTAATAGGGGGTTTCGTGTGCAATTTAATAATGCTATTGGTCCATATAAAGGTGGATTGCGTTTCCACCCTAGTGTTAACCTCAGTATTTTGAAGTTTCTGGGATTCGAACAAATTTTTAAGAATAGCCTTACGTCTTTACCAATGGGTGGAGCCAAAGGAGGTTCTGACTTTGACCCTAAGGGTAAGTCATCCGCCGAGATCATGCGTTTTTGCCAAAGCTTTATGCTTGAGCTGTGGAAAGTTGTTGGTCCGGAAGAGGATGTTCCAGCAGGTGATATCGGAGTTGCGGGGCGGGAAATTGGCTATTTGTATGGGATGTACAAAAAACTGACCAGTCAGCACAATGGAGTACTCACCGGTAAAGGTATTAATTGGGGAGGAAGTTTGATCCGTCCTGAAGCGACAGGCTATGGCGTAGTATATTTTGTGAATGAAATGTTGGCCACTATTGGAGAAACCATCAAAGGTAAAACAGTTGCATTGTCTGGTTTTGGAAATGTAGCTTGGGGTGTAGCGATGAAAGCTACTGAATTGGGCGCTAAAGTGGTTACTATATCTGGCCCGGACGGTTATATCTACGATAAAAACGGTTTACGGGAAGAAAAAATAGAATATATGCGCGAGCTTCGGGCGAGTAACGATGACATTGTAAAACCCTATTCATATGAGTTTAAGGATGCAGAATATTATCCCGATCGTCATCCATGGGAAGTCAAATGCGATATTGCCATCCCGTGTGCTACGCAAAATGAGTTGAATGTGGAAGATGCTCAGGCATTGATCAACAATGGCTGTCTTTGTATTTGTGAAGCAGCTAATATGCCTTGTACATCAGAAGCTGTTAGTCTAATTCAAAAGAACAACATATTATTTGCACCGGGAAAGGCTGCGAATGCAGGAGGTGTATCTACTTCTGGATTAGAAATGAGCCAGAATGCCATGAAATTGAATTGGTCGCGCGAGGAGGTAGACATGAGGTTGAACCAAATCATGAAAAATATCCATGCTTCATGTTTAAAATATGGCAAGACAGACAGTTCTTATATCGATTACGTAAAAGGCGCCAATATTGCAGGATTCTTGAAAGTGGCTAATGCAATGCTTGATCAGGGAATAGTGTAGCATTTATTGCAGTTGATAGTGAAATATTGTAAGGCTTGTTGGATGTGCATTATTCAACAAGCCTTGTTTTTTATAATGATTGCCTAGGTGCGATATAGAAAAAATAGATTGGTAGGAAACATAGGTATTTGCCGACAATATTGTCGAGTAAAGTTTGAAAGGATTGCATTATTGACTATTTTTGGCTTTCTTTTTGTAGATAAATATTGCTTGCCATAAATATTGCAGATGAGGCTATTAGTGTTTTATCTATCTGCGATACTTGAGGGAGTATTTAATCAGAGTGATTGTATATGTATGATGTTGCTGTTATAGGCGCGGGTATTGCAGGCATGGAAGCGGCCACGCAACTTGCACAGATGGGCTACGATGTATTGGTGGTCGAAAAAGACGAGCAGGTGGGTGGACATGTTGCTGGATGGGACAGATTATTCCCTTTCCAAAGGAATGCAGCTATTATGTCGGCTGATATGGCGAAAGGGATGCGTCAACAGAAAACTGTAAAAATACTTCACCATACAACTGTTGCTGATGTACAACAGGATGGGCAGCAATTTAGAATTTGGTTATCCGATGGGCAGGGTATCACTACTTCTGCGGTGTTATTGTCTACCGGGTTCAAACTTTTTGACGCTCATCGTAAAGAGGAATATGGTTATGGCATTTACGATAATGTGATTACTTCGGCCGATCTCGAAAAAATGTTTGCTTCAGGTAATCCCGTGACCACAAAAAAAGGTGATAAACTACAGCGCGTTGCATTTATTCATTGCGTGGGGTCGCGCGATGAAAAGGTCAATAATCGCCATTGTTCTAAAGTATGCTGCGCTACGGCTGTCAAGCAGGCGTGTGAAATCAAACAATTGTATCCTGAAGCTGAAGTATATTGTCTATATATGGATTTGCGGATGTTCGACCGTCATTTTGAAAACATGTACTTAGAAGCGCAAACACAATATGGAATCATGTTTATTCGTGGTCGTTTATCAGAAGCTGCCGAAAGTATCGATGGCCGTGTTACCATCAAAGCAGAGGATACGTTAATGGGTAAATTGTTGAAATTAACTGTAGATATAGTTGTGCTAATGACAGGCATGGAAGCGGCAGAAAAAACAGAAGAATTAGCCGACATGATGAAAGTTGCTGTCGGGAAAGATGGTTTTTTGAATCCTGCGGATGAGTATCTGCAAAGCAATCATACGCGACAAAAAGGTGTTTTTGTGGCGGGTACTTGCACTAGCCCTAAAACCATTCCTGAAACCTTGGCAGATGCAAGAGCTGCTGTGGTGGCTATTGATGAACATCTAAGGGGACAGGCAGAAGGTTCTAAAAGAAGGAAATTGTTTAAAAATAGATAACGCTTCCAAGTGAAGCCACTATTGAATAGTATGGTATGGTTTAGATAATGCATACCGACATGCACCAAGACAATTATTAAATAAAATGAATTTCGGGTATAGCATCAATCAAAGTCAAAAAATAGATTTGGATAAGGCATCGAGGGATATTGCAACAATGGTGTTGCAACGTGAACCTTCGTTTGCTATTTGCATTGGTTGTGGTACCTGTATGGCCACTTGTTCAGCTGGTCGTTTCACTACGTTTAATCTGCGTCAGTTACAACTAATGGTGATGCGCGGGCAAACGGACAAAATACACGCGGAGGCCGAAAAGTGTATGCTTTGTGGTAAGTGTCAGTTAATTTGTCCGAGAGGGGTCAATACACGGAATGTATTGCTCTCGATACACCATTGTACCACCACACCTAAGCCCTGATCTCTAAAACATGCGCGAACGTTTTTCATACGACCCATTTGTATTGCCGTTCATGATCGGCTTTATCTTTATTCTCATTTACCTTGTTGCAGGGATAATCAGCACGGTCAGGGAATTGCCGTACGAAGATCGTAAGCGATTAGGAAAAAGTGTCTTCAGTCGTAAAATATTTGTTTCCGTCAAGGAAATATTTATGGAATGCCTGATCCATCGTAAAATATTCAAACGCAACCGCGTATTGGGTTTTATGCACATGAGCATTGCCTTTGGGTGGTTTTTGATCATTGTGCTGGGACATATCGAGGTGCAGTTGTATTGTCCTGAAAGGGTTAACCTGCCTTATTTCCCTATCTTCTTTCGTTATTTCATGATGGAAACTGATTCTACGCTACGGGGTTCGTTATTCTTTTTTCTCATGGATTTCACTTTATTGATGATCCTTTGTGGAGTAGGGTTAGCTATTTACAAACGTATCAATTCCCATTTGATGGGAATGCGGCGTACCACTAAGCTAAAAATCGGCGACCAGATTGCTGTATACACTCTTTGGGCTATTTTCCCTTTGCGTTTATTAGCTGAGAGTTTTACATCAGGAATTAGTGGCGGCAGTTTCCTTACGCGTGGCTTTGGGATGGTATTCGAATCATTTGTTTCTAATGAAGCATTGATTCGTCCTACATGGTGGGCTTATTCCGTTGCTTTGGGGATGTTCTTTTTTGCATTACCTGTTTCACGATTTATGCATATTCCCACGGAAATGTTACTCATTGTATTGCGTAATGCCGGTATCAAAAGCAAAAAAACCAATGCTGGGTACGGGAACATAGAACTATATTCCTGTTCACGGTGTGGCGTATGTATTGATGCTTGCCAAATGTCGTCGGCTGCGCATTTGGATCGTAAAACTACCGTATATTTTATGCGAATGCTACGGCAGGAGAAAGGAGATATTGAAGGTGCTGCCCAGCAATGTTTGATGTGTGGACGTTGTGTACAGGCCTGCCCTGTTGGCATTGATTCGTGTCGATTAAAACAAAACGTGCGTCGTTCGGATTCATTTCATTCGACCCAACAATACGGATACCTCCCTCCGACAGAAACTATTCGAACCGATGTTTTGTATTTTGCCGGATGTATGACACATTTAACACTCGGTATTGCCAAAGCGATGCACACTGTATTTGAGCAAGCGGGGGTTAATTACCGAATGATGGATAAAGACGGAGGTATCTGTTGTGGCCGACCGCTTATGTTGTTGGGTCAGGAGGCTTCGGCCGCTGAAATGATCCAGAAGAATACGGATATCATTTTGCAGTCGAGTGCCGAACTATTAGTGACTTCGTGTCCGATATGTTATAAAATATTCAACGAAGAGTACCACCTTCCTATTACTGTGATGCATCACACACAATACATTAAAAAATTGATAGAAAACGGCGATATTGTGGTTAACCGTACTGGATTATCGGCTGTTTACCACGATCCATGTGACTTAGGGCGTAATTCCGGAATATATGATCCTCCGCGCCAGGTATTACATCAGGTAGCCGATATCATGGAAACTCATTACGAAAGGGAAAATGGGCTTTGCTGTGGTGCAAGCGTGGGAAATGCTATCTTGACAAACGAACAACGCCGGAAAATAGCTCAGGAAGCATTGAAAAAACTAACAGAAACGCACCCCGATGTATTGGTTACCGCATGTCCATTGTGTAAAAAAACGTTTGCCGGAGCTGGCACGCAACAAGTAGAAGACATTGCCCAGGTGGTAGTGAGAGCTATGGTGAAAAAAGAAACAATTTTTGAGCATACATGTTCTATGAATGAAAATATTCATTCATAGTTTTAATGTTTACATTAAATAAATTAAGGTAAGCATTAATATTTTTAATGCGTATCTTAAGTGATTTAAGATAAATATTAACATTTTTAATGTATATCTTAAATATATTAGAATAAATATTAACATTTTCATGCTCACACGATGCGTATCCTAATGATGGCTGCTTTTTCCACATGTTTGTCTTTTTGTTTGATAGAGTTTATTCATGGACAGGACAAAAAAGAACCAGTTGTCACGCATGGTGGGCGGAATATCGAAGAATTTGCTTATCCATTCAAGGACTTCACATACATTAGCCCGCGGTATGATCGTACCAATTATGATAACAATGGTTTTTATGAAAGTTACTATATCCGGTCGGTGTATACGTTGAAAATGCGAAATCATTTTCGTTTCGATCTACCTTTGGGGCGTAGTAATATGACTCCGGACGGAAAAACTAATGTTGGACTGTCGGATATTAGTTTGCGTTATACACGCTATGTATTTGAAATAAAACATTGGTTCCTGGGTTATGCCATGCAGGTTGTGTTGCCAACAGCTACCTCCGATGCATTAGGCGGGGGAAAATGGCAATTGCGTCCTGCTATTGGTGGAAACTACTATTTTGGTGAAAATGATGATAAAGGAAGTATTTTGTTGGCTGTAGAATATCGATTTTCATTTGCGGGCGATTCGGATCGTGATCAGGTCAATATATTGGCTTTTATGCCTAATATCGACATTTGGCGGCCTCGTTGGTATTTAGGATATTATGCTACGTGGACATATGACTTTGATACCGAATATTTTGACTTGCCGTTAGATGTAGAATTTGGGTATTCTGTAACGGATAAATTTGTCGTCTCGGCGGAAGTTATCTTTCCTCTCTTGAAAGAAGCTCCTTATCGTTACGAATTCAGCTTCAAACTGAGGTATGCATTCTGAACAATATATCGAAAAAATTTTATGATTTGCTTTGATGGTTCATTCCTCCTCATTATATACCCTTTCTCCGAAAATCAATGATCCTATCCTGACCATGGTACTACCTTCTTCAATAGCGATTCGGTAATCGTTCGACATGCCCATCGAAAGCTCGTGAAAGAAATCGGTTGTGGAAAAATAATCACGTTTGATGCGCTTGTGAAAATTGGCCAATCTTTGAAATTCATTGCGAATAGAATTTGTGTCTTCTGTATAGCTTGCAATGCCCATTAATCCACAAATCCTGATATGCTCTAAATTTTGTAATGCTGGTATATCCAATAATTGAAGTGCTTCCTGCTCACTCAATCCAAATTTAGTTTCCTCGCGGGCAATATGTATTTGCAGTAAACAGTCAATTACACGACGATATTTTGCTGCTTGTTTGTTAATTTCTTCGAGGACACGAAAAGAATCTACCGAATGTATCATTTGTACAAAAGATGCCATGTATTTGACCTTGTTGGTCTGTAGATGCCCGATGAAATGCCATTGTGCTTCAGGTATTTGTTCATATTTTTCGGTTAACTCTTGTACTTTATTCTCGCCGAAAAGGTGTTGTCCTGCCTGCATGGCTTCTCGAATTGCCTCAACAGTCTTGGTTTTGCTCACTGCCACTATCTTCACGTGCGGCGGGATATGGGTTTGCAGTTCCTTGATATTTTGTGCTACCTCACTCATGACAATTATTTTTAAATGATATAAAGGTACCATTTTTTAGTCAAAAAAATCCTGACATTCATGTAAAAGCGTTATTTTTTGCGTGATAGTCGAAATATTCCCCCACGAAAAATGAGTATATTTGGAACTTTATATGTTCAAAACCGTATAATACATAAATCGTAAAGTTCAAAATTTGAGCGATAAACGAGCTAATATGTATCTAACACAGTGTGTTTTTCGTGCTGTTTCCAGATACCGCATCATGCTTATGTTATGTTGCGGGATTTGTTGTTTTTGGGCACAAACTCAAGCACAAGAAAATAATTTCAATTATCCCTGTCCACGGGATACGGTAGTTTTGGCACAGTTGGGTCAATGCGACGCTGTGGTCGATGGAATTTCTTATTTAGGGGACGACGGCGTTTTGCTTTGCTTTATTGATTTTTATCAAATAAATGGCGACGATGCGAGTGGTGAAACATTTAGCATAGGGGTACACGAAGTGGGTTATGTCAATATGGAGATGAGATACTGTTTATCCCATGTAACGGTATTGCCGCACTTTCCCACGCTGTCCAATCAGACAAGGCAAATTGCTGCCGGAGAGACTTTTTATACAGTGATGGGTGGAGAATTTGACCCATTGATTGATCAGACTTGTAATTTGTCAGGATTTTCTTACAAAATTATCTTCAATGGGGCACCCCTGACGACTTTAGCGGGCACTACACTTCTTGTAGGTGCCCATCATATTGAATATTTTTTCTATTTTAACGGAGTTCTTGCAGACATTAAATCTTTTGAAGTCACCATCAAAGCATCTTCTTATTGCCCGCCTGATACGGTAGTATATCTTCCTGAAGGACAATGCACAACTACGATAGATGGGCTTGCTCTTTTAATTGATGAGGATGCTCCGGCTATTATTACATACGAAGTTGATGGATACATTAAAGATGGAGATGACGCGAGTAATGAGCTTTTTAACCTGGGGAGGCATGAAGTAACGTATTTATTTTTCACATTATATACGCCAACACAAACTTGTTCTTTCCATGTGACGGTATTACCGCACATCACCGTACCGACCAATCAAACGAGGTATATTGCCCCCGGAGAAACTTTTTACACAGCGCAGGGTGGCGAATTTGATCCACTGATCGACCAGGCTTGCGGTTTAGCTGGATTGTCCTACAAAATTTCCTTAGACGGATCGCTTCTGACAACTTTAGCGGGCACTACACTTTCTGTAGGTACCCACCAAGTGGAATGGTTTTTCTATACTGATGGAGTTTTTGCAGGCGCCAAATCTTTCGAGGTTACGATTAGGGTTTCCTCTTCTAATTGCCCGCCTGATACGGTAGTTTCAGCACCATCTGGCCAATGTGATGCGGTGGTCAATGGAATTTCTTTTTTAGCCGGTGGTGGGGTAACGGTTGAAAATTATTTGATGGATGGTATTCCTAAAAATGGCTATGATGCGAGTGGCGAAACATTTAGCGTAGGGGTACATACCGTGGAGTATATCTTTATGGATGGCGGAAGGAGATACTGTACTTTTCAGGTAACAGTACTTCCTGCAATACCCGAGGACCAAACGAGGTTGATTGGCGCAGGGGAAATTTCATATCAGGTGGCTGGTAATGAATTTGATCCGGATTGTGATTTGTCAGTGTCGGGGCTTGAATACCGGAATAGTTTTAACGGAGCATCCACCTTGGGCGGAGCTGCATTGCCAGTGGGAACAACGACTATTGAATGGACTTGTTTGGTTGATCATCAGGTAGTAAAAAGGCTGTCGTTTACGGTGACTATTGAAGCATTGGAATGCCCTGATGATATCATTGTATCGGTAGATGCCGGTCAATGTTATACCACAGTGAATCATCCTGCACTTTCCTGGACAGATGGACAGTATGAATTTACAGGGGCTACAACGAACCCTGTGGATGGTAATAGATTCAATGCAGGAACTACTTCAGCGGTGGTTTGGTTTGGCACTGATATTTCTCATAGTATCGGATGTAGTTTTTTGATTCATGTAATACCTGAAATTGAAAATATCGAAAACCGGACGGTGCAAATCAATGTTCCGGCAACGTCTGTTTTCCGAGTGCCTGGTAACGGACTTGACCCAACATTTACTTGTGCCATCCCATCAGGATTTCGTTATGAAAATAATTTCAATGGTTTGTCAACATTAACTGGCGCTGAATTCCCGACAGGAACCACACATGTTATATGGTCTTTCTATGTCGGTAATGTTCTGGTAGCAACTAAATCGTGTGTGATCAATGTTCAAAATTATCCTTGTCCGGCCAGTGTGATTACCTCGGTTGTCGGTAGTGAATGTGATGCTGTGGTCAATGGAATTTCCCTTGCTGCCGACGCAGGAATCATCAGCTACGGAGGGTATGAGTTTGCCGGCGCCACCTTATTTAATAGCACCGATGCCGATGCAAGCGGGAAACGTTTTAATATTGGAGTAACTTTTGTTACCTATTATTATGACTTTTCTCTTGGTACAGAATCATGTACTTTCTTGGTAACTGTGGTTCCTGAGATTACGATACCGGGAGACCAAAGTAAAAATAATACACCTGGACAGTGTTTTTATAAAGTGATTGGTAGTGAATTTGATCCGCAGATCAGTAAGTGTGGAAATTTATCGTCTTTCAATTATAAAAACGACATCAATGGGTTAGCTTCTTTGGCGGATGCGGATTTGAAAGTGGGAACAACTCATGTTACATGGACTTTTTATTTTGGTAATGATGTCATAGATACTAAGTCGTATGATGTTACGATTACCGATAATGAAGCACCGGTTATTATTTCGGTGCCGGGTTCGTTGGACTTGGTTGCGGAATGTTACGATCAGGATCTGATCAATACATGGTTGTCTTCCAGACCGGAGGCAAGCGATAACTGTACTCCGGTCAATAAATTGAAAATGTTTGTACAAACGGCACAAATATTTGATCCTGATTGTCCTAAATCGTACGTGATGGAACGTAAATGGATCTTTGAGGACGCGTATGGTAATAGGTCGAATGAGTTTGTCCAAACCATTACAGTGAAGGATACGCAACCCCCTGTTATTATTACGCCAATTGGAGCGCTGGATACACTGTTAAGCTGCGATGATCAAATCGGCATGGCTGTTGCATTGGCATTGTCGCCCGAAGTTACGGATAATTGTACCTCTGTGGCTGACTTGCGGGTGACCTATAGCAAAGATTCTATCAACCAAGGTTGTCCATCTTCTTATACTATTATTCGCAAATGGAAGTTTACAGATGAATGCGGTAATGAGTCGAATGAATTTGTACAAAATATTGTGGTTGTGGATACCGTGGCTCCGATAATTACAACTATAGCAGGTATATTAGATACACTGCTGAGTTGTGATGATCAGGCAGGATTGTTTCATGCGATGGCTTTGCAACCGACGGCTGTAGATAATTGTTCTGCCGCAGATCTTCTCCAGTTGGAGCTTGTTGTAAGAGACTCAGTACCGGGTGCTTGCCCGTCTTCATATGAAATTATCCGTCAATGGCGTTTCAAGGATGAATGTGGTAATGAGTCGGCATTGTTCCAACAAACCATTATTGTGGTAGATACCGTTGCTCCGGTTATTGTCACGTTGGCCGAATCACTGGATAGGCTTGTGGGATGCGATGATCAAGTGGAGATGACCAATGCTTTGGCATTGAAGCCAACGGCGACTGATAATTGTTCCGCAGCGACTAATCTTCAACTCATGTTGGTATCGGTGGATACCATTTATCATGGTTGTCCTTCTTCATATGAAATTATTCGTCAATGGCGTTTCAAGGATGAATGCGATAACGAGTCGGCGTTGTTTCAACAAACCATCACCGTGGTGGATACTGTGGCTCCGGTTATTGTTACATCGGCTGGTTCATTGGATAAACTATTGGGATGCGATGATCAAATGAGGATAAATGACGCTTTGTTGTTGGCGCCGGTGGCAACCGATAATTGTTCCGCCGCCGAAGATCTCCAGTTGATACTTGTTTCCAGGGATTCTATAGCGGGCGCTTGTCCTTTTTCATATAAAATTATCCGTCAATGGCGTTTCAAAGATGAATGTGGCAATGAGTCGGATTTATATACACAAACTATTGTTGTAAAGGATACGGTAGCTCCGACGGTACTGTGCAAAAATGATACTGTTTATTTGGATGAACATGGTAGAGCTGTTTTGTTTGCCCAAAGCATCAACGACAATAGTATTGATAATTGTGATGATGTCAATCATCTTACCTATACAATACGAAGAACAGGTAATACTGATCTCCCTACTTCGAGTTTATTATTTGCTTGCGACGATGTAGGATTGGTCTCGGTTACATTGTTTGTTGCCGATGCATGTGGCAATATTGATTCTTGCCATACCCACGTCATAGTTAAAGACACCATCGCCCCAAAAGCTGTGTGCCGAAGCACACAAATTGAAATAGAACTGGGAGCAAATGGTACAGTTTCCATTACGCCGGATATGATTGACGGTGGTAGCTGGGATAATTGTACGCTACCGTTAAATGCACTCAGTTTGGATAGTACGGAATTTAATTGCTCGCACGTAGGTAAATTGAATCCTGTGACATTGACGGTGACAGACCGGAGTGGAAATAAAGATTCTTGTGTCGCTTATGTGGTAGTAAAATACCATGGAGAGCAAATTCCTGCTCCGGCAGTAAGCCCAGTGTTGCAAGAACTATGTAGCGGTGGAGAAACAGAACTTGTGTTATCCAATCCAAACTATACCGATGTTACTGATTGGATATGGAACATCACATTACCCACACATATTTCGTCAGCACAGACGAACGGTTCATTGTCGGCCAATGATACCATCGTACAGCAATTGTTCAACAGTAGTGATTCTGCTAAAATAGTTGTTTTTACCATTACTCCGAAGATATATCATCGTTGTGTGCTGGACGATATTTCGACTACTGTTTGGGTGAATCCTCAGCCAAGGCTTGTCATGTTCCGCGATACCAGTATTTGCGATGAAACCCAGACCAATTTGCCGGTGAGAACAACCTCAACCCGTAGTCCACGAGCCAGAGTGTATTACGAATGGGAGATAGTCAGTAGCAACGCGAATGTCACAAGTGACGAGACGTCTTCTGGCAGGGAATATATTGTCAATAATTCATCTTATCTTAGGAATAGATTGGATAATTTATCTGCTTCTGCCCAGTCTGTAGAATATGCTTTGCGTCCGTCTATCCATTTTACCAATAGGACAGAAGTTTGTCTATCTCCACATACAATGACATACACTGTTATTGTTGAGCCAACACCATTCATCAGTGTTGTGGCGAGTGCAGATACGATTTGTAATGCAACTCCTATTATTTTCGCCATCGATAGTTTGAACCATCCGAACGGACGGTGGAAGTTTGTGTTGGAAAGAGGAAATATCCCAGCGAATGATAGTATACCATCGGTTGTCATACCTCATCAACAAAACAGCCAATTTGGTCAAACTATTTATAATAATTCGGTTTTGGCTCATAAAGTTGATTATAAATTTACTCCTCAAATCGTCACCCAGCAAAATGGATTATGTAAAGGAGCTGACACATTAATCACCATTAGGGTCAATCCCACACCGGTGATGAAAGTATCCATAGGGCAGGATTCTATATGCTACGATGCAGGAACCAGCTTTACCATGACATCAAATAACCAATATTATATTGGTCAGATGAAATATGACTTAAAAAATGTCGTTAGTAATCATGTCGAAAATGTTGCTGTTGTCGGAATGTATGATTTTGAAAATCTATGTGGTACTGAATTTAGCCAAGCTCTTTTAAAGAATACATCCGATGTTGTACAAATGGTCAAGTACTCATTTGTCCCTGTGATTCAAACAAACTCTTTACAGTGTGAAGGACAAACATTAGATACTACCATTTATATAGCGCCGGCAGTGAAATTTGATTTAGTGGCCAAAAGCTATGTGGGAGGGTATAACATTAGTTGTAATGGATTTGCTGACGGGAAAATATATGTAAAGGATCCCATTGGAGGTTGGCAAGGTAAAGGTTATAATTATACGTGGAATGTAACCGGTAGTACTGATACGATCGTTGGTCTTTCGGCCAATGAGTATTGGGTGATCGTGAAAGATAAAATACATGGATGTGGTTTGTCTGATACAATGATATTGATGCAGCCTGCGGTATTGACTGCGACAGCTACTGTCGATCCCCCTAATTGTAACGGCCCCACAGGAAGTATTACAATGAATGTCAGTGGAGGTACGGCAAACTATTACTTTAAATGGGAAGGTCCGGATTATGCACTGGAAGGATATGATGTCTATAAAGCAGAAGGACTAAGATCAGGAAGATATTTCATTGATGTGATTGATGCAAACAAGTGTGTATTACCACAAAAAGAAGTAAGGGTGGATCATTACCTCGGGGATAATTTCCAGTATAATCTGAACATACCCAAATATGGGCCTGAAAATCAGTATAACATCACTTGTAATGGGGCTCAGGATGGTTGGATAACACCCATATTGACCATTGCAGCCTCTAGCTATACTTGGTATTATGATGGTGCTATTTATAAAACGGATACAGCAGAGTTAGGACATTCTTTCTCTACTGCTGATATGGCTATCAGCCATTTAGATGCAGGAAATTATCTATTGGCTATTACCGATAGTAGGGGGTGCCTGTATCAAACTAGGACACAAATACTCAATCAACCTCCGCCTATACAATATGCTTATATCATACCAAAGTATGCAAATGATTATGAAGTGAAGTGTCTTGACACCCAAACAGGCCGGATAAATATATCGAATGTTACAGGTGCTTATGGAGGGATATACGAATATCGCTGGGCAACAACGGTGAACCATAGTGGCCTTGTCGATGGTTCCCCATCCCAACAGACCCTTAAAGCAGGAGAATATTCACTTACCATCAGAAATAGCTATGATGCTAACGGGCATTGTGACACAACCAGGATATTTACCCTGACAGAACCATCCAAATTGACTATTCAGGCTACCATTCCGGAATATAATAGTGGCGCATACCAAATTGCGTGTTATGGAGCTACAAGTACGATTGATGTCAATGTAAGCGGAGAAGGTGCACCCTATACTTATCAATGGAAAACCGACGATGGTTCCGGAGTAAATCCCACTGTTAAAAACCAAACTACCCTGACTGCTGGTGAATATAAGTTGATTGTTTCGTATTTTGGCGGACTTTGTGCCGATACGGCAACATACATTCTAAGCCAGCCGAATGAAATACAGGACAATGCAGATGTATCTTCCATCCAATGTAACGGAGATGAAAACGCTTCTATACAGCTTTATCCTACGGGAGGTGCTCCTGGTGGTTATACTTATTCTTGGCAGCCTAATGCTTACATCACCAATATCCATGCGCAAAACCAATCCGATTTGGGTGTGGGGACCTATGTGGTGACCATTGTAGATGTGAATTCATGTACTAAAACGCAAACTTATGTTTTAGAGGAACCGACGGCCATACAGGCCAATTTGACATCCGAAGACGTGAGTTGTACTCCCGGTAACGACGGATACGTGGCTGTTGCACCTACCGGAGGTGCGCCCGGATACACTTATTTATGGAATACATTGAATACCACGGAAAGAATAGACGGTTTGGCAATAGATACTTATTCTGTGACCATTACCGATGCCAATGGGTGTACCCTTCAGGCTCAAGGTATTGTGGGTACGCCAAAACCATTAATCGTACAGACGGTTGTGGCGAGCAGTTTTAACGGATACAGTATCGATTGTTTTGATAATAATACTGGAAAGATCAATGTGGATGTCCAACAAGGTAGACCGCCATATACGTACCAGTGGTCGTCGGGTGAAACTACAGCTGGTATCAATAATCTCAGGGCAGGAACTTATCAGGTATTGGTTACAGATAATTTCAACTGTACGGGTAATGCTCAGGTAACGCTTACGCAACCTGCCAAGATGAGATTGCAAGCTTCAACAACCGATATTATCTGTCCGGATGGCGACAATGGCAGCATACAACTTTTGGTTGGAGGAGGCGTGATGCCTTATCAATATAATTGGTCGCCGGGGGGAACAGGCACGGCAAACAGGGAACATCTGAAAGCAGGGTCATATGCGGTAGCTGTTACCGACAAAAACCATTGTGCGATAGATACGGTCATTGTGTTGGTACAACCTTCGCCGATGCAAATACTGTTTGATGTGAACGCACCGTTCTGTTCGGAAATCAATGATGGCGAAATCAGATCTTACATCTCTGGAGGAACACCTCCGTATACTTATCTTTGGCCAAATCTGGGTAGTACGTCACAAAACATTGCTGATGTGAAGAGTGGCGACTATACTTTGGTGGTCACCGATGCGCTGAATTGTACGATTTCTAAAACAGTGACGGTGGGATATGTCAAAGACGAATGCTTGAGGATACCTAATGCATTTTCTCCTAATGGCGATGGTGTCAATGATCGGTGGGAGATTATGGTAGGGCCTCCAAATTCCGTTACGTTGTATCACCTTCGCGATATGTATCCGGAAGCTGTTGTTGAGGTATATTCCGCTAATTGGGGGATATTGTTATATCGTTCTCAAAAAGGGTATCCCGAACCATGGGATGGAAAATATATGGGAAAATATTTACCGGTTAACTCTTATTTTTACATCATCCGATTGGATAGCCATACCAAGCCAATAACGGGGAATGTCACCATCATCAGATAAAGCTATACGTATGATGAGAGTGATTGGTGCCTTAATATGTTTTGTAATGCTGTTGGCAGATACATTTGCCCAGCAGACGCCGGTATATAGCCAATATTTTATGAATGGGTTCCTGATAAATCCGGCTTTAGCCGGTAAAGACGGGACCATTAAAATAGAGCTTTCGGCGCGGGATTACCTGATGGGAATCAAAGAAGGGCCTATGACTTATACGGCCAGTGTGAATGGACGTTTGCTGCGTAAAAAAGTAGCCGTTAACAAAGGAAAGGTCCGATCGCAAAGTGGCAGGGTCGGCATGGGCGGATTGGTATATAACGACCGTAACGGCTTGGTGAATCGCATAGGCTTACAATATACCTATGCTTATCATATTGATTTGAGAAGATCTGAATTGTCGTTCGGATTATCTGCCGCCTTGTCACAAACGCATATTAATGCAAGTAAACTGGATTTTAATGAGCCCGAACCCTTGTTGAGGGACGGATTTAGTAATGTGTCTTATGTGCCCGACGCCGCGCTGGGTGTATTTTATAAAAAGGAAGAATATTACCTGGGTCTCACGGTTACTAATTTATTCCAGCGTTCCATTAATTTTGGCGAGTTCGACTATGATTATGTGATGTATCGCCATTATTTTCTGTTGGGGGGAACGAGTTTTAACATTGGCGAGGATGCCTATGTCGCACCTTCAGTTTTGGTGAAAGCCACATCTAACAGAACATATCAGGGCGAAATAGCGTCCAGGTTTTCTTACAAAGATGATATTTGGGTGGCTATATCCTACAGGAGTCCTAAAGTAGCCGCATTATCTATTGGTGTCCGGGCGAAACAACTGTTTATTGGGTATACCTACGAATATAATTTCGATACCATCCGTACTTTTAGTAAAGGATCGCAGGAATTATGTTTGATATACCGTATCGGGGACACAGCCCGCCGGTATGGATGGTTGATTAGGTATTGATTGTATTGCTACAGGCCGGTATAATCTATAGGACATTTGTCGCCAGTTCCATATCTTGATATGGGTAGCGGGAATGCGGATAGTCGATGGTATAGTGCAACCCGATGCTTTCGTGGCGTGCTTGTGCACTTTTAATGACTAAATATCCGGCATTGATGGTATTGCGCAATTCACACAATTTTAGTGAAAGTGTTGATTTGGCATATAGATCTTCTGTTTCGTCATAGATAATTTGCAACCTGTCCATAGCCCTTTTCAAACGCAGGTTAGAACGTACAATCCCTACATAGTTGCTCATAATTTGCTGCACTTCTTTGTAATTTTGTGTGATCAATATCATTTCTTCGGGATGTGCTGTTCCTTCGGTATTCCAATCGGGAATATTATCGGGAATATGGTATTTTTTGAAGTGCGCAACGGCGTCCTGGGCTGCATTATTTGCATATACCACTGCTTCGAGTAGCGAATTAGACGCCAATCGGTTTGCACCATGTAACCCGGTACAAGCGGTTTCGCCGGCCGCATACAACCGGTTGATACTGCTGCGGCCACACATGTCCACTTTGATTCCGCCACATTGATAATGAGCAGCTGGAATCACAGGAATGTAGTCTTTCGTAATATCGATGCCAATACTCAAACATTTCTCATAAATATTGGGAAAATGGTCTTTTAAGGCTTCATGCGATGTGGCAGTTGCATCCAGATAGACGAAATCATCACCGCGGACTTTCATCTCATTGTCAATGGCACGCGCCACAATATCACGCGGGGCCAGAGAACCGCGTTGATCATATTTTTGCATGAACTCTACACCATCGATGGTACGCAACACCGCCCCAAAACCACGCATCGCTTCGGAGATCAGGAATGAAGGTTTTTCGCCCGGGTAGTATAAAGAAGTAGGGTGGAATTGGATGAATTCCATATTGTCGATGATACCTTTGGCGCGATATACCATGGCAATGCCATCACCTGTCGCTATGGGAGGGTTGGTAGTGGTGGTATACAAATTACCGGTACCACCCGTTGCCATCATCGTTATCCGTGCTTGTACGGCAAATGTCTGGTTGGTTTTGATGTCCAACAAATATGTTCCGTAACATTCGATATCCGGATGGTAACGTTTCACTAATTTTCCGAGATGGTGTTGCGTGATAACATCCACTGCAAAATGATTCTCCAGAATCTCGATGTTCGGATGACAACGGGCCATATCCGATAAAGCCCGTTGTATCTCGAATCCAGTATTGTCCTTATGGTGTAGTATCCGGTGTTCGCTATGCCCGCCTTCTTTGGCAAGATCGAAAGCGCCGTCACCTGTCCGGTCGAATTGCGTTCCCCAATTAATCAATTGTTTGATTTGTTCCGGAGCTTCGCGTACTACCATGCGCACCACTTTTTCGTCGCAAAGGCCGTCGCCGGCAATCAAGGTATCATTGATATGTTTTTCATATGAGTCGCTTTGATCGGTTACTGCGGCGATGCCGCCTTGTGCATACCGGGTATTGGTCTCGTCCAGCGATGTTTTGCTTACCAGGCAAACCTTGCCGTATGGCGCTACTTTCAAGGCAAAACTCAATCCGGCCAATCCCGAACCGATCACTAAAAAATCGACTTCCCGTTTCATATATCCGTTAAAAACGCTTATAACATTGGAACATTGATAACATCATAACGCTTGAAACATTGCAAACGTTATGATGTTATGAACGCTATTCATTAAAAAGAAGTAACAATTTTGATGAATTTGTCGGCTACCAATGAAGCGCCGCCAATCAATCCGCCATCAATATCAGGACAAGCAAACAATTCCTTTGCGTTGTTTTCATTGCAACTACCTCCATATAGGATCGTAGTATCATTTGCAATTTCTTCGCCATATTTTGCGGTAATGGTTTCGCGGATGTAAGCATGTACTTCCTGTGCTTGCTCTGAAGTGGCTGTGCGTCCTGTGCCAATAGCCCAAACAGGCTCATAGGCAATCACGATGTTTTTGAATTCGTCGGCCGATAGACCGAACAATCCATTCTGCAGTTGTTGGAATACCACTTCGAAATGTTTGCCGCTATCGCGCTGCGATAATTCTTCGCCAATGCAAAAAATAGGTTTTAGGCCATTGGCCAATGCTTGTTGCACTTTTTTTGCCAGGATAGTATCTGTTTCACCATAATAGCTACGGCGTTCAGAGTGTCCGATAATGGCATAAGGAATACCGGCACTTTGCAACATGGCGGCTGATACCTCACCTGTGTATGCTCCTGAAGCTTCTGCCGCGCAATTCTGCGCCGATACGCTGACTTTTTTTCCTACCACTTTGCTCACTTCTATTAAGTGCAAAAAAGATGGTGCAATCACTACATCGCATTTCAGGGTACCCGCAGCTTCCACTGCTATATTGACATCCTTTGCTAATTGAACTCCTTCGGCAAGTGATTTATTCATTTTCCAGTTGCCTGCTACTATATTCTTCCTCATGATATGATTTTAATATTTTAGATAATGAAAGGTCAAAATTACAAAGAAAAATGGACATGAGACATATGTTCAATCATTAACTATGGATAATCGGATATTGTCCGCCTGCTGCGGGCAGGATGATTTGCCTACCTATCTGGTCAGGCGGATGCAAAATTCAGAAAATCAATATGTAGCAATCATAGTGGTAACGTCGATTATTTGTTTGAGCATATGTTTAAAAATAACCAAACAGATATACATAATGTTTTATAAATATTGGATGTTTTACCTATAAGGTAAGCAATTATTTCCAAATGTCTCCACGTGCGTGCCCCAACCACCCCTTCTCTTAGAATGATCGTCAGTCATGTCGCGCGAAGTCGAGACATTTTAATTCCTAAAATAAGATAAACTAATCTCTTTGCTGGGTAACTTATATTGAATGTTGACAGATATGGATGAATCATCAATTTTCAATTCTATCATATTGCTAACCTACATGATACACGCACCATTTGCGTACATCAAAATTCAATATACGACGAACCATATCTACATTTCATTGTTAATGAAGATGAACTGAATGATATGAACATCTTTGTTTTAAGAAATAATACATATGAAAAAAATATTCTTTTCTATATGGTTGATATGTTGTATGTCGGCAAATGCTTGGACACAAACGAATATCACGCAGGATGTCGGCTGGCCGCGCAAGGTATCAGACGATAAGGGCACGTTGGTATATTACCAACCCCAGGTGGATAAATGGGATAATTACAAGAAAATGACCGGAAGGGTTGCTTTTAGTCTTACACCAATAGGGAAGCAGGAAGTGCTTGGTGTAGATTCATTTACGAGTGACACAAAAACCGACAAGGGTGCGCGGACGACTTATCTCCACAAAATCGATTATACCGATGTCCGTTTTCCTTCATTAGACTCGAAATCAGCCGATGCGATGAAGAAGTTGTTCTTAGACTTGATACCTAAAAACTCCGAAACATTTTCGGTCGACCGTATCATGGCCGATCTGAATAACAAGGGGAAGGTGCAGGCACAAACCGTGCAAACCAAGAATGACCCGCCCAAAATTTTTTACAGTACAACCCCGGCGATCTTACTGATCGTGGACGGTGATCCTGTGTTGTCGCCTATCGATAAGACAGATATTCAGTTTATGGTGAATACCAACTGGGATTTGTTCTTTGAAAAATCTACCAAAAACTATTTCCTGCTGGTGAATGATGTTTGGCTTACTGCTGCTAACCTGCAAGGACCGTGGAAACAAACACAAACCCTACCCAAAGACATGTCAGCTTTGCCGGCAGGGCAAAATTTTGACGATGTCAAGCAACAAATACCACCCCACGCCGCAACCGATGTGCCAGCAGCTTTTTACAGCAATGTCCCTGCCGAGCTGATTTTGACGGAAGGGACGCCCGTATACACCAAAATATCGGGTACGGAACTGTTGTACATCAGCAATTCGGATGACGATGTATTTGTGGATGAAGCGCAAGATCAGATCTATGTATTACTTTCAGGACGCTGGTTCCGCTCCAAGTCGTTCAATGGCCCTTGGACATACGCGGGGAATGACCTTCCGGCCGATTTTGCCAAAATCCCTGAAGATTCACCCAAAGGATCTGTACTTGCTTCAGTTCCGGGAACTGTACAGGCCTCAGATGCTGTCATGCTGGCGCAAATACCCACTACCGTAGTAGTTAATCGTGCTGAAGCCGAAGCAAAAGCAAAGGTCACTTATGACGGCGATCCAAAGTTTTCCCCCATACAGGGAACCACCATGGAATACGCCACCAATACCCAAGATAAAGTGATTAAAATAGGAGATCTTTATTACCTCTGCTTTCAGGCTGTATGGTTTATGTCCACTTCGCCTAACGGGCCTTGGAAAACAGCTGATTCCATACCAAAGGAAATTTATACGATTCCGCCGAGTTCACCCGTATATAATGTCACCTACGTCACCCAAACAGATCCAACTTCTACCACTGTCGAATGCAGCTCTACCAGCGGGTATTTAGGCGCATTTATCATTGGGGCTACAGTAGGAGTCATGATTGGCACGGCAGTCGTTTACGGGACAGGTTGGTACTATCCGCCTTATGTTTATTGGGGGCCGGGAGCCTTGTATCCTGTTTACCATCCTTGGCCATGCACTTATGGTGTTGGAGCTGTGTATAATCCTTGGACAGGAGGTTTTGCCGCTGGACGCCGGGCATATGGTCCTTATGGTGCTGCCGGTACCGCCGCATGGTATAATCCAGCTACAGGTCGCTATGGACGTTCGGCCAGCGTACAAGGCTGGTATGGTGGACGTACCGCCGCCAATACATATAACCCGTGGACAGGCGCTTACGGACACACCTCACAAGGACACAACCCTTATGCACAATGGGGCATTCTACCGTAAGCAATGGTAGTCAATGGGCGCGTTCAGGACATGTTACCACCGCCTATGGCACCGCATTTGGGTACCAGACTTCGGGTGGACAGGAAGGTGTGGTAAGGCATGGAGCCAATGGTACGGTGGTACATACCAACAATGGGGTGTATGCCGGTCAGGATGGTAATGTTTATCGTAAAAACTCGGACGGAGGTTGGAGTGAATACAGCAAAAATGGCAATTGGAGCCAGATAAATAGTAATGTAGGCGCAACGCACCAGCCGAACCTTTCGCAAACAAATACGATGCAAAACCTCAATCGTTCGGAACAATCTCGTGAACGGGGACAACTCCAATCTTCACGTTTTCAAAATTTCCAGCGAACCGGACAGCACTTTGGAGGAAATGGAGCGCATTGGCATGGACGCCGGTAAGGATGATAAAGGCATGATATCATTTCCAATAATTATTGACACATTGAGTAGTCTTAATGCTCTTATAATGAGTTGCGCGAAAATATTCAATTGTCAATATTCAATAATATAAGCATGTCGTATTGATACTGTTTTACCATTTTCGATTGCTGACACGAATGGTATTTGCTTAATTTTTGTCCACCTGTTGGTTTTGGCATGAAATTTGTACTATGCATGGTAGTTCTTTTATTTATTAAATTTTATTACCATGAAAACAAAGGTGAATACCAACAGTTTTTCAACGAAAGGTAATAAGAATTTCGGTCTCATCAGAAATTCTTTCTTTGTACGTAAGTACAGGACCACGTTGTAAAAATTGAGTCGTGGCTACAAGGTAGCTTGTACGACTAAATTTTATAACGAAGACCGTTAACTCATTATACACTCATGAAGATTTTGAGTGTTTTCCCAAGCTTTTAAGGTTAGTTTAATTGATAATTGTTTGGTTTGTTAGATTGAGTTGGCGCACAGCCGACTCATTCTATTTTAAAAGAGAACTTCATAAAATACCATATATTATTTCCGATAAATAAAAAAGAGGGTGATCAAAAGTCATCCTCTTTTTTATTTTCCGTATACGCGGAACAATTTCTGACTTAAAACAATCCCAATTCATCATTGGTATTATTTTTTGTTAAAATTCCATAAAAATTTTCCCTGTCCCTGAAAAGGAAATATTTTTATCCTAATTTTGTACAACATCTGCTCGGTTAGTCAAATAACTAAAAGTGCTAAAGATGAGTTTCAGTTTATTGCCCATGCACACTGCAGGGTTACAAACTGTAATTTTGCACATTGTTTACATCACCAAAAACATTAAATAAATGAACCCAAACGAAGTATCACGCCGGTCATTCCTGAAGAAGGCCGCAGTATTCTCGGCAGCGGCAGGCGCCGTGCCCACGATCCTCACCTCGGTGCAGGGATCGACAAAACCGACAGCTTTTAAGCTTGCCGGCGCCAATGAGCGTGTCAACCTTGCCTGTTGTGGTATTGGTAACCGTGGTGGCGAAATTATCCTCGATTTTTACAATACTGGTTTGTGCAACATCGTAGCCCTGTGCGATGTGGATATGGGCGCCCCGCACACCACCAAAATCATGGAAATGTTTCCCGATGCCAAACGATTCCATGATTTCCGCGAGATGTTCGACAAGATGGGCAACCAGATTGACGCTGTTACAGCTGGAGTGCCCGACTTCTCGCATTTTCCCATTGCCATCACCGCCATGAAACTCGGTAAACACATTTATTCCGAAAAACCATTAGGACGCACGTTCTACGAAAACGAGCTCCTGATCAAGGCTGCTAAGAAATATCGGAAAGTGGCTACACAGATGGGTAACCAGGGACATTCTGAAGCCAATTATTTCCAGTTCAAGGCATGGGTCGATGCCGGTATCATTAAAGATGTGACCGCTATTACGGCGCACATGAACTCATCGCGCCGCTGGCATGGTTGGGATCCGAACATCAAGAGTTTCCCGGCAGCCGAACCGATCCCTTCGACACTCGATTGGGATAAGTGGCTGACTATGGCGCAATACCATGACTATAACCACGATTACATAAACGGACAATGGCGTTGCTGGTACGATTTCGGTATGGGCGCGCTGGGCGATTGGGGTGCGCACCTGATCGACACCGCTCACCAGTTCCTCGACCTTGGCCTGCCCTACGAAGTAAACCCCGTCAAGCTTGAAGGACACAACCCGTTCTTCTTCCCGATGGCATCCACGCTGCTGTTCCGCTTCCCGAAAAGGAGTAAAATGCCGGCCTGCGATATTACCTGGTATGATGGTGTAAACAACTTGCCTCCTATCCCCGATGGATTCGGTGTAGCGGGGCTCGATCCCAATATCCCGCCGCCAAGCACCGGCGCTATCGAAGCCAAGCTGAACCCTGGGAAGATCATCTACAGCAAAACGCTGACTTTCAAAGGCGGATCGCACGGTAGCACGCTGTCTATCATCCCCGAGGAAAAAGCACAGGAAATGGCGTTGAAACTTCCCGAAGTGCCCCCAAGCCCGTCGAATCATTACAAAAACTTCCTGTTGGCCTGTAAGGGGGAGGAAAAGACCCGTTCGCCGTTTGAGATCTCCGGCCCGTTGAGCCAGGTATTTTCATTAGGTGTGTTGGCGCAAAAGCTCAATGTGAAGCTTGAATTCAACCGCAGGAGGAAAAAAATCACCAATAATAAATTTGCAAACTCTCTGCTTGAAGGCCCACCGCCACGCAAAGGATGGGAACAGTATTACAAGGT